>JBJOQW010000074.1:0-7070 GCA_046049665.1 Pseudomonadota bacterium
GTGGCCTTTGCCGATGGTGCCCTTCGCCTGACGGGCTTGCGCGATGCCGACGGCGCGGTTGACCTGACGGGGGTTGCAGCGGTTGATCCGCTGCCGGATGCCGCCGCCCTGACGGCGGCACTTGCCGCCGTCGCCCCGGATGAGCCGCGCCTGCGCAAGGCATTGTCACAGATGCAACCCGTTGCCCTGACCGTGGAAGGGTCTGGCCCGCCCGATTGGCGCAGCTTGCCTTTGCCGGGTGATCTGCCGCTGCTGGCGGCCGCGTTTCTGCGTCTTGCCGGGCAAAGTGCCGGTGATTTTGCCTATGGCGTGCCGGGGGATGCTTACCTGTCAGGCTGGGCCCCATGGCGCCTTGATTTGACCGCTGCCTTGCCAGCCCTGCCAGCAGCCCTGCGGCAATTCCCGCGCGATCTGCTGGCGCGCGATCCCGCCTTGGCAAGCGTGTCCATTCCCCCGGTCGGCATCAGCCCACATGGCCAGCCCATTCCCGGCACGGCCATTACGCTCACCCCCGGCCAGATGCACTATGATGCCGCCCGAGTGGCGGATGCCACAACCATCGCCAGCCGCCTGACCGCCTTTGCCAGTGCCGCCCGCGCCAACCCCGGCATGGCCTTGTCAGACCTGCCCATCCTGCCCGAAGGTGAATTGCACCAACTGCTGCACCACTGGAACCAGACCGCCGCGCATTACGACCGCGCGCAAACCATCCCCACGGCCTTTGCCGCCCAGGCCGCCCGCACGCCCCATGCCCCCGCCCTTGTGTTCGAAGGCCAGACGCTCAGCTATGCAGACCTCGCCACCGCGGCCAACCGCACTGCGCACCGCCTACAGGCCATGGGTGTTGGCCCCGGCACGCTGGTGGGCCTGCACCTGCGCCGCTCGGCTGATCTTGTGATTGCGGCCTTGGGCATCATGCAGGCCGGTGGCGCCTATGTCCCCATGGACCCCGCCTATCCTGCCGATCGCACCGCCCTTTATATCGAAGACAGCGCTTGTGCGGTGATTGTCACCGATGCCACGCTTGCCACCAGCCTGCCGCCACATGGCGCACAGGTGCTGACGATGGCCGCGCTGCCAGATGCGCCCCCTGTCGAACCCACCGCCACCCCCGCCGATCTGGCCTATATGATCTATACCTCGGGCAGCACCGGGCGGCCCAAGGGTGTTATGGTTGAACATCGCAATGTCATCAACTTTTTCGCCGGGATGGATGCGCGCATTGGCACCACACCCGGCACATGGATGGCCGTGACCAGCCTGTCTTTCGACATTTCCGTGCTAGAACTGTTCTGGACCCTGACACGCGGCTTCAAGGTGGTGATCACCTCTGATGAAAACCGCGCGCTTGTGTCAGGCGGCGCAAGCGTCGGCGGGATGGACTTTTCCATCTACTACTGGGGCAATGATGATGGCGCAGGCCCTGCCAAGTATGACCTGCTGCTGGAAGGCGCGAAATTCGCCGATGCCCATGGCTTTACCGCCGTCTGGACGCCAGAGCGGCATTTCCACGCCTTTGGTGGTCCCTACCCGAACCCATCGGTGACGGGTGCCGCTGTTGCGGCGGTGACCAAAAACATCGGCGTGCGCGCAGGCTCTTGCGTCGCCCCCCTGCACCATCCCGCGCGCATTGCCGAGGAATGGGCAGTGATTGATAACCTGACCAATGGCCGCGCGGGCATAGCCTTTGCCAGCGGCTGGCAGCCAGATGATTTCGTGCTGCGGCCCGAAAATACCCCACCTGCCAACAAGGCCGCCCTGCTGACCAGCATTGATCAAGTGCGCAGGCTGTGGCGCGGTGAGGCGGTCGAGTTTCCCACGCAAAAGGGCACATTCGCCCTGCAAACCCAACCCCGCCCCGTGTCGCGCGAACTGCCCGTCTGGGTCACCACGGCAGGCAACCCCGACACATGGCGCGAGGCAGGCAGCCTTGGCGCAAACGTGCTGACGCACCTGTTGGGCCAGTCGGTGGCCGAGGTGGCAGACAAGATAAAAATTTACCATGCCGCCTTGCGCGCAGCGGGGCATGATCCGGCCAACCACGCCGTCACCCTGATGCTGCACACCTTCATTGCCCCCACGCGCGATGAAGCGCGCGAGATTGCGCGCGAGCCGATGAAAGATTACCTGCGCGCCGCTGCGGGCTTGATCAAGCAATATGCCTGGGCCTTTCCTGCCTTCAAGAGACCCCAAGGCGTGGCCAACCCGATGGATATTGATATCGGCAGCCTTGCCCCGGATGAGCTTGAGGCCATCCTCGATTTCGCCTTCCTGCGATATTTTGACGATTCCGGCCTGTTCGGCACGGTGGAGGATGCCATGGCCCGCGTGGCCGAGGTCAAGGCCATTGGCGTGACCGAAATCGCCTGCCTGATCGACTATGGCATCGCGCCCGCCACCGTTCTGGCCGGGTTGCGGCCACTGGCCGAGGTGGTGGCGCAGGCGAACCGTGGGCTGGCAGACACGGATTTTTCCATCGCCGCACAGTTGCAGCGCCACAAGGTCACGCATCTGCAATGCACGCCGTCCATGGCGCGGATGATTGCCCTTAACGAAGACAGCCGGGGCGCAATGGCGGGCCTGCAAACGCTGATGGTGGGGGGTGAGGCCCTGCCGGGTGCCTTGGTCACCGATCTGCGAAAGGCCACGCCTGCGCGCATTCTGAACATGTATGGGCCGACGGAAACCACCATCTGGTCATCGGTCGAACAGGTGGGTGATGTGGAGGCGACCACCAACATCGGCACACCGATTGCGAATACGCAGCTGTATGTGCTTGATCCGTCAGGTGCGCCCGTGCCGGTTGGCATGCCGGGCGAGCTGTGGATCGGCGGTGATGGCGTGGCGCGCGGCTATTGGCAACGCGCAGACCTGACGGCAGAACGCTTCCGCGCAGACCCGTTCGTGACGCCTGATCGCGCCTGCCCATCGGGTGCGCGCATGTATGGCACGGGGGATCTTGTACGCAGGAGAGCGGATGGCAAGATTGATTTTCTGGGCCGCGCTGACCATCAGGTCAAACTGCGCGGCTATCGCATAGAACTGGGTGAAATTGAGGCCGTGCTTGATGCCGTGCCGGGGGTAACACAGGCAGTTGTTCTGGCGCGCGAAGATCAGCCGGGCGATCTGCGGCTGGTGGCCTACACCACCGGAACGGCGGCCGAGGCGGCCTTGCGTGCAGGTGTTGCGGGCCTGCCCGCGCATATGCAGCCCGCGCATTACGTCAGCCTGCCCGGCTTTCCGTTGACGCCCAACCGCAAGGTTGACCGCAAGGCGCTGCCTGCACCACTGGCCGCCGCCACCCCGGCCGCCACCACCTCTGTGGCTGCCCCTGCTAACATGGCGCCCATCAAGGGTGCTTCGGCCAAAATCGCCGCCATCTGGCAGCGTATTCTGGGCGTGCCAAGCGTGGGCCCGCAGGACAATTTCTTTGCGCTGGGCGGGCATTCGCTGCTGGCAGTGCAGGCGCACCGCGATATCAAGGCCGAACTTGGCGCGCGGCAACTGTCGATCACCGATATCTTCCGCTTTCCCACGCTGGAAGCTTTGGCCCGCCATCTGGGCGATGCGCCCGAAGCCGCCGCAGGCGCGCCTGCAAATGACCGCGCCGACGCGCGGCTTGATGCCATGGCCCGCCGCCGTGCCATGCGCGCCGCGCGCACGGGCGTGGATGCATAGGCTTGCCGCAGCCCTTGCGGCCGCGCTGCCCGGCGCGGGCATCGGCTGGGCCGATCCACGCGCCACAGCCCCCGGCGATCTGCCCATCGGTGCCATCCCCGCCCGCCGCGCGGAATTTGCCGCAGGCCGCGCCGCCGCCGCACAGGCGCTGGCCGCCCTTGGCATCACCGCCGACGTGCCCATGGGTGATGACCGCGCGCCCGTCTGGCCCGCAGGCATTTCCGGCAGCATCACCCACACCAAGACCATGGCCCTTGCCGCCGTTGCAACGGCAGGTGCCATCGGCATTGATCTGGAACCCGAAGATGCTGTCGCCGCCGATCTTTGGACCCATGTCCTGCGCCCCGAAGAATGCGCAATCGCCCATCAGAACCCCGCCTTGGCCACCCGGATCTTTTGCGCCAAGGAAGCCGTCTTCAAGGCGCAATACCCCCGGACAAAGCTGATGTTCGGCTTTGACCGGCTTCTTATCACGCTTGACGGGGCCGGTTTTGCAGCCCGCTTCATGGCCGACACCGGCCCCATCGCAGCCGGACATGTCTGGCCCGGCCAACTGATCTGCGCCGAAGGCCATATTCTTGCCGTCTGTCACGCCTGACCTGCGATCTTTCGCCGATCATGCAAGCCCTGGCTATGAACTGCCTGCTGCCCATGGCAGCTTGACCAAAAATAACCGGGCGGAGTTTATCATGCGGCTGACAGGCGTTTTCCTGTGTTTTCTGGCACTTCCTGCATGGGCCGAAGACCGCGCCCTGCTGATTGGCAACGAAACCTACGCCGAAGCCGGGCGCATTTCCGGCGCGGCAACGGTGGCTGATCTGCCAGCCGCCCTGCAGACTGCCGGCTTTCGTGTGCTGGCCGGGCAGGACCAGACCACAGATGATCTGCGTGGCCTGATGTCCGGCCTTCAGGCCGAACGGCTGGAAGATGGCCGGCTTGTCATCCTGCTTGCCGGGCATTTTGCCAACCGTGGCGCGCAGACATGGTTTCTGGGCACCGAGGCCGATTTGCCTGATCCTGCCACCATCGCCGCCCAAGGCGTCGATCTGGCTGATGTGCTGGCCATGGCGGCCCGCGTGCCCGGTGGTGCCGTGGTGCTGCTGGGCACCGAAGACCGCCGCCTGCCCTTGGGCGCTGGCCTTGCCCCCGGCATTGGCGCGCTGTCCCCGCCCCAAGGTGTAACGCTGCTGCAGGGTGAGGCCGAATCCATTGCCGCTTTCGCCGCAGGCCCGTTGCTGCAAACCGGGCAAAGCCTGCCAGCACTGCTGGCCGATGCTGACCTGCAGGCGCAGGGCTTTCTGGCCCCGCTGGTGGCTTTCCGCCCCGGTGACGATGCGCCCACGCCACGCCCCGTGGCCCCCGACGGCGATGAAACGCTGTGGCAGGCCACGCAGGCGATTGCCACGATCGAGGCCTACCAGGCCTATCTTGCGCGCTATCCCACCGGGCGCCACGCCACCCAGGCCAAGGCCGCCTTGGCCGCCATCCTGAATGAACCGCAGCGCGATGCACGGCTGGCCGAAGATGCGCTTGCGCTGACCCGTGCCGCACGCCGCGCTGTGCAGGAAGGGTTGGCAATCACGGGGTTTGACCCAAAGGGCATTGATGGCGTGTTCGGGCAAGGCTCGCGCACCGCGATTGCGGATTGGCAGCGCCGTTTTGGCCATGCGCCGACCGGATATCTGACGCGCGACCAGATCGTGCAACTGGCCGCGCAGGCGGATCGGCGACGTGCAGAAATTGCGGCCGAACAGGCGGCTGCCGATGCCGCACGCGAGGCGCAGGATCGCGCCTATTGGGATCAAACCGGCAAGGCGGGCGATGAGGCAGGCCTGCGCGCCTATATCGCCCGATACCCCGAAGGCGTGTTCGCTGACCTTGCAAATGACCGGCTGTCAGCAATTGACGCCGCCCGCGCCGCCGAACAGGCCGCAGCAGACCGGGCCGCATGGGATACGGCCCGCGCATCCAATACGGCGGCGGCCTATGAAGATTATCTGCGCCTTTACCCCAGCGGCAACTTTGCCGAACAGGCCGCCGCACGCATTGCAGCGCTGAACGCCGATGTGCCGCAGGATGATGTGCTCGCGCGCGCACAGGCGTCTGAACTTGCCCTGCAGCTTAGCCCGGCTGCGCGCACGCTGATCGAGGGGCGGCTGGCCTCGCTTGGTCTTGCCCCCGGTCCGCTGGACGGGCGGTTTGATGCCGAGGCCCGCGCAGCGATCCGGGCGTTTCAGGACCAGCGCGGAATGCAGGCCACAGGGTTTCTGGATGAACAAACGATGATCGGCCTGATGGCCGGGGGCATTCTGGAACTGCCGGGGAATTAAGCCGCTTCTGCCGCTGGCCGCCGGATGCCTTTGGCCGCCGCAATAAACAGCGGATGAAAACCTGCCCCGCCCGCATCAAGCAGCGCAAACAATTGGATGCGCATGCGCGGTTCCCAATAAGCGTTGATATGTTCGGCAATGCCTGCCAGCCCTTCGGCCTCGGGCTTTGTCGTAAAGAACGTGGCAATCTGGTTTGCCATATGGATCAGCTTGTCAGGCGACATGGGCAGCCTTCTGGTTGGAAATGCGGTCTGGATGGGTGAACACTTCGAAACGGTCAGGCCGCGCAAGCGCGATCAACGTGATGCCCGCCGCATCCGCCAGTTCCACAGCCTGCGCCGTGGGGGCCGACACGGCAATCAGCACAGGCGCGCCCAGCATGGCCACCTTTTGCACAAGGTCGATGCTGACCCGGCTTGTCATCACCACCGCGCCCGTGGCCACAGGCGCCACCGTCAGCGCCCCGATCAGCTTGTCCAGCGCGTTATGGCGGCCCACATCCTCACGCGCGGCAACAACGCCCCGCCCCGGCACCCAATAGGCTGCCGCATGGGCCGCGCGCGTTGTGTCATGCAGCGTCTGATGTGCGGGCAGGGCGGCCACAGCATCGCACACCTGCGCAGGTGTCAGGTGCAGATCAGCCGTCACGCGTGGCACATCGCGCAGCGCCTCGGCAATGCTGTCAACGCCGCACAGCCCACAGCCCACCGGGCCTGCCATCGTGCGGCGGCGGGCCACAAGGCGCGCCTCTGCCGCAGGTGCAAGCCATGTCTGCACATCAATGCCCTGCGCGGCCTCTACCACCTCGATACTGGTAATTTCATCTTTCGTTGCAATGCCTTCGCTGATCGCAAAGCCAAGCGCGAAATCCGAAAGATCCGCAGGCGTTGCCATCATCACCGCCTGCGTTGTCCCATTGAAAGACAGCGCCACCGCCACCTCGGCAGGCAAGTGACGCGCGCCCGTGGTCATCAGACCACCCGCATAAACCTGCCGCGAAAGGGGGCGGTGCGGCTTCATTCTGCAGCCGGCAGAATACGCCGCGAATGCGCGGCCTGGGCG
>JBJOQW010000075.1:0-2691 GCA_046049665.1 Pseudomonadota bacterium
GCTGGTGGCTGATCGCTTTGCCGTCATCTTTGATCTTGACGGAACGCTGATCGATTCCGCGCCCGAAATCCACGCCGCTGCCAACCGCGCGCTTGCTAGCGAAGGGTTGCCAGAGCTTGGCTTTGATCAGGTACGCTCTTTCATTGGCAATGGCGTTGCGATCCTGCTGTCGCGTTGTCTGCTTGCCCTTGGCTTGCCCGGCACCGGGCCACGACACACACGTCTGACACAGGTGTTTCTGGCCGATTACGAAACACAGTTTTCCCGCACGACGGTGTATCCCGGCGTCACTGACATGCTGCATGCCCTTGCCGCTGCCGGTCACCCCTTGGCGATCTGCACCAACAAGCCCGAAGGCCCGACCCGCGCCGTACTGGCACAGTTCAACCTTGCGCCATATTTTCCGGTGGTCATCGGCGGCGATACCCTGCCCCTGCGCAAACCCGATCCGGCGCCCCTGCGCGCAGCCCTTGGCGCCATAGGCACAGCGCAAGCCCTGTTTGTTGGTGACAGCGAAGTCGATTCCGAAACTGCCCATGCCACCCCCCTGCCCTTTGCCCTGTTCACCGGCGGCTACCGCACCCGCAGCACGGCCGAGTTGGCGCCATTCCTGACCTTTGATCATCACGCTGACCTCGCTGCAAAAATATTCAGCCTTTCCCCAAGGGAACTCGACGCAGCCACGTCCAAAGGTTAAGAACAACCATCGGGGTCGATCATGCTCAGGAGGACAGTCAGCGTGTCAGAGGTTCTGCCGCTGCTTTCACGCATTGCCGCATCAAAGCGGATCGATGATGTCTGGGCATTGTCGGTGGGGTATTTCCGGACACTTGGCTTTTCACGAGTGAACTACGGCTATACCCGGTTCCGCCATGATCGCAGCATCGGCGACCCCGACGATGCGATCTTCCTGTCCACTGCCGATGCCGATTATGTGCGCCTTTATTTTCGTGGCGGTTTCTTTGCGCGCACGCCGGTCTATCGCTGGGCCGCAACCAACGAAGGTGCCTGCACCTGGGCCTGGGTCCAGAAAGCCTATGATGAGGGACGCCTTTCCCCGGAAGAGGCCGAGGCCGTGCGCCAGAATGCAGCCATGGGTGTTGCCGCCGGTGTTGCCATCAGCTTTCCCGAAAGCTCGACCCGCGCCAAGGGGGCCGTCGGGCTTATTGCCGACAAGGACCTGTCCCACGCAGATGTGGACACGATCTTTTCCCGCCATGAACATGAACTGATGGCCGTGGCCAACATGATGCACCTCAAGATCATCCAACTGCCCGGAGGGTCTTCACGCCGCGCGCTGACCGGCCGCCAGCGTGAAGTGCTGGAATGGGTGGCCGATGGCAAGACAATGCAGGATATTGCCTGCATCATGGGCGTATCGCCGGCCATGGTCGAAAAGCATCTGCGCCTGGCGCGTGAGGCGCTGGATGTCGATACCACCGCGCAGGCCGTGGCCAAGGCCGCCATGATGAACCTGATCTTCCAACGGGATCCTGCGCCAGAGGAATCTGAATTCCGCCTGCGCGCCGCAGCCAAAAGGTAGGGATTCCCTGACTAGGCTTCCGTAACGTCACAGGGCAGATTGTCCGTGTTGCAGCGTTGGTCGTGTGTGTTTCCTGATCCGTTGCAGCCGGGTAATTGCCATGTATTTTCATGGACCATATCCCGCCCGGATGTTTTTTAAAGAATGTGCGGGTACGCGTCTGCAGCGTCAATTTCCGGGGCTGCCGATGCATTCGTCTGAAATGTCTGTCCTCTTCCCCGAGGGACTGTCAGGCCTGAAACCGGTATGCCGCAATCCCCAGCTGGCGTGCCGGTTTTTCGCTTTTTTCAACCAGCATTTGCGGTTTGCCGCAGCATGCCAGACCGCAGAAATGCAACAGGGCGCAGCGGTTGCCCGCTACGCCCTGCCCGGCCGAACCGAAGAAAGACCGCTTAGCCCTGAACCATCTTGGCCACTTCGGCAGCGAAATCTTCTTCTTTCTTCTCAATGCCTTCGCCTACGCCAAGGCGCACGAAACCGGTGATTTCAACACCAGCCTGCTTGGCCGCATCGGCCACCGTCAGGTCAGGGTTCATCACGAACTTCTGGCCCAGCAGCGTGTTTTCTTCCAGGAACTTCTTCATCCGGCCCGGAATGATGTTGTTCTGGATCACCGCTTCCGGCTTTGGCTTGGCCGAAGCTGCGTTTTCTTCCAGCGCCTTGCTGGTTTGAACGGCCAGCTCACGCGCCACAACTTCTGCATCCAGATCGGCCTCAGACAGCGCCAGCGGGTTGGTTGCCGCAACGTGCATCGCCACTTGCTTGGCAAAGCCCGCATCCGCACCCTTTACCGCCACCAGCACACCGATCTTGCCCATGCCGTCAGCGGCCGCGTTGTGCACGTAATGCGCCACATGATCGCCCTCAACGCTTGCCATGCGGCGCAGGTTCAGGTTTTCACCAATGGTCGCCACGGCTTCCTGAATGACCGTCTGCACAGGCTGGCCGTCCATGTCAGCCGCCTTCAGTGCTTCCACATCGCCCGCCCGCAGCGCAACTTTCGTCACGCCATGCACCAGCTTCTGAAAATCGGCGTTCTTGGCCACGAAATCCGTTTCCGAGTTGATTTCGATCGCCACACCGCGGTTGCCCGACACTGCGACCCCGACCAGGCCCTCAGCGGCCACGCGGTCCGCCTTCTTGGCGGC
>JBJOQW010000076.1:0-7843 GCA_046049665.1 Pseudomonadota bacterium
CGTGTTGCGTGGCAAATCCCGCACCACCACCGCCGCCTTCGGCTGCTTGAACCGCGCCAGCCCCGGTGCAATCGCCGCAAGCGCGGCCCCAGCGTCTACATCTCCCACGATCACCGCAAACACCGCCTCGCCGAAATCTGCATGCGGCACGCCGATCACTGCAGATTCGACCACACCCGGCAGCGCATCCAAGGCCAGCTCAATCTCCTTGGGGTACACATTGTACCCCCCGGTTATCACCATGTCCTTTGCGCGCCCCACGATTTCCACATAGCCTTCCACCATGCGCCCCAGATCGCCCGTGATGAACCAACCATCCGCCCGCAGCTCTTCCGCCGTCTTTTCCGGCATCTGCCAATAGCCCTGAAACACGTTCGGGCCCCGTACTTCGATCACGCCCACGTCCTCCGCAACCGGGCCCTCTGGGCCCATGATCCGCAATTCCACCCCCGGCAAGGGATGGCCCACCGTGCCCGCCCGCCGCTCGCCCGCATAGGGGTTCGACGTGTTCATGTTGGTTTCCGTCATGCCATAGCGTTCCAGAATGCGGTGCCCCGTCGCTGCTTCCCAGGCCCGGTGCGTCTCTGCCAAAAGCGGGGCAGAACCTGAAATGAACAGCCGCCGCCCCCGCGCCGCTTCGGCCAGCCCCGGCTGATCCAGAAGGCGCGTGTAGAATGTGGGCACACCCATCATCACCGTCGCTTTGGGCAGCAGGCGCATCACCTCGCCCGCGTTGAAACCTGAAAGAAAGATCATCGCGGCGCCTGACAGCAAGGCCACATTCGTTGCCACGAACAGGCCATGCGTGTGAAAGATCGGCAGTGCATGCAGCAAAACGTCATCCGCCGTGAACCGCCAATGTTCCACCAGCACCTGCGCGTTTGACAGCAGGTTCCCTTGGCTTAGCATCGCGCCTTTCGACCGGCCTGTCGTGCCGGACGTGTACAAAAGCGCCGCAAGGTCATTTGCCCCGCGCGCGACAGGATCAATCCTGTCTGGCATGCCCGCCGCAAGGTCAGCCAGGCTGCCTGCCCCCGCACCATCCATTGTCAAAACATGCGGCCCGACCGGTGGTGCAACCGCCGGATTGCAGACAAACACGCGCGGCGTGGCATCGGCCAGAAAATAGCCAATCTCTGCCGGCGTGTAGGCCGTGTTCAGCGGCAGATACACCGCCCCGATCGCCACACAGGCCCCATAGGTTGCCAGCGCCGCCGGTGACTTTGCCACCTGCACCGCCACGCGGTCACCCGGCACAACCCCGACACTGCGCAATGCATGCGCCTTCTGCGCCACCATGGCCAGAAATGCCTGCCCGCTGATCACCGCGCCATCTGCCAGCGTCAGCACGGCCTCCGTCCGCCCCGCCAACGGCGCAAAAAGCGCTTCAAACATCAGATTTGTCATCGGCTTTTCCATTGCCCCCGCATTCTGCCCGATGCCTTTCTTCCCGACATTGTCATACTTTCAGAAACGCACCGTTCCGCTTTCCGGCGGGCGATCCCAAGATCTCCCCACCACTGCCCAAATTCTGCCCCAAGCGACAGGCAATAAATTCTTAACGAAGGATGAAACGAAAGGCGCTTCCCATGTTCACGAAACTGCTCGCCCGCTTCGGATTTGGCCGCAAAGAAGTTGTGGACGAACGCTTTGAGGCCCGCATGAACACGCTGGGCCGCCGCCATGCCGCACTTGGCGGTCAGGCAGCCTCCGTATTCAAATTTCAACTGTAACGCCGGGTAGTTTCAGCGCGATCATCAGGTCGCGCACTTCCTGACGCGCGGCGATGTTGGACAGGTTCAGCACGTCAACACCCGTGTCTTTCAGGTCCATGACGGTAATGCCGCGCGGGAACAGTTCACGAAAGATCACCCTCTCGGCAAAACCGGGCGCCACGCGAAAGCCGATGCGGCGCGACAAGTCCTCCAGCGCCTCGCCGACCTTGCGCTTGTTGTGCATCTGTTGCGCGCCAAGCCGGTTGCGCAGCACGATCCAGTCAATCGGCCTGAGCCCCGCCTGCGCCCGCAATTGCCGCGCGCTCCAGACCATTTCGGAATAGATGCTGGGGCCCTTCACGCGGCCCGTTTCCATATCCATCTTGGCCAGCAGATCGAAGTCCACGAAACTGTCATTCAGCGGTGTCACCAGCGTATCGGCAAGCGAATGCGCTACCTGGCTTAGCCGTGTATGCGAACCGGGGCAGTCGATGATGATAAAGTCCTTTTGCGTCTCCATCGCCGTGATGGCAGCGGACAGGCGGTGGTCATAGATGTTTTCACCGGGTGTCAGACGGGCCGGGTCTACCTCGGGCAGGTCACGGTATTCGGGTGTGGGCAAATGCAGGCCCATGCGCGCATTGTAGGCCACGCGGTTTTCCACATAGCGCCCAAAGCTTTTCTGCCGCAGATCAAGGTCCAAGGCACCCACGCGATGGCCCATGCGGGCAAGGGCGGTGGCAATATGCATGGACGTGGTAGATTTCCCCGACCCACCCTTTTCGTTGCCAACCACAATGATATGCGCCAAACCCAACCCCCGTCAGCAATTCTGCGCCTGTGAGGGGCGCGAGGTCTGTATAGGACGCTGTGGTTGGCTTGGGAAGAAGGCGCGCCGCCTGTTTTGAATCCGTTTGACATGCCCCCCGTTGAATCCCACTTCATCCGAGTTCAATGAAAAAGGGCACAGGGTTTCCCCCATGCCCATTTCTTCATTGCGCCATTGGCGTGGATCAGAAACCCAGACCGGCGTATTTGTTCTTGAACTTGGACACACGGCCGCCCGTGTCCATCAGCTTGGCGTTGCCGCCTGTCCAGGCCGGGTGGGCCAGGGGATCGATGTCCAGCGCCATCTGGTCGCCAGATTTGCCCCAGGTGGTTTTGGTCTGGAACACGGTGCCATCGGTCATCTTGACGTCGATCATGTGGTAATCGGGGTGCGTATCGGCTTTCATGGCGGCGCTCCTTATTCCGCAGCTTTGGCTTTGTAGGTCGTATCTTCGACGATACGGGCGGATTTGCCGCGACGCGTGCGCAGGTAGTACAGCTTGGCGCGGCGCACACGGCCACGGCGCACGACCTCGATGCTGTCGATGTTGGTGGAATACAGCGGGAACACGCGCTCCACACCTTCACCAAACGAAATCTTGCGCACGGTAAAGCTGGCAGAAATCGTCATGCCGCCCTTGCGGCCAATGCAGACGCCTTCATAGGCCTGCACACGGCTGCGGCTGCCTTCTGTGACTTTGTAGCCAACGCGCACGGTATCGCCGGCGCGGAAATCGGGAATGGTCTTGCCAAGCGCAGCAATCTGCTCGGCTTCAATTTGGGCGATCAGGTCCATCGCGGTTCCTTTATCTTGCGCGGTTTGCACGCAATGTGATGCCACGGCAGAGCTCTTGGTCTTCAACCGGGTCCGCACCAAAAGTTGCGCCCGCCAGAGATGCAGTATGCTGTTTACCTTGCCGGTTCTCTTGACCCGCATCCGCAGAAGCGCGCGGCGGCTATTGGCCAAAAGGAATCGGGCCCGGATGACATTTGCCACCAGACAGGCGGCGTATAGGGGGGCATCATGGCAGGGTCAAGGCACTAGCTGCGCTTGGCCAGCCATGCTTCCCACAAATCCGGGCGTCTTTCGCGTGTGACCTGTTCAGCCTGCTCATGCCGCCACTTCGCAATCGCTGCATGGTTGCCACCTTGCAGGACATCGGGGATCGTCAGGCCATTCCATTCAGCAGGCCGGGTGTATTGCGGGTGTTCCAGAAGCCCGTTGGAAAAGCTTTCCTCGACAGCCGATTCCGCGTTGCCCAGCACCCCCGGCAGCAGGCGCACGGTCGCATCCAGCACCGCCTGCGCGGCAATTTCGCCGCCCGTCATCACGAAATCACCCAAGGACACTTCTTCAATCGCATGGTGCTGCAGCACCCGGTCATCCACGCCTTCAAACCGCCCGCACAGCAGCGTCACCCCATCGCACCCTGCAAACCGCCGCGCCATCGCCTGATCAAAGGGACGGCCCCGCGGCGACAAATAGATCACCGGCCACCGCGCGCGGTCCGGCGTGCCAAGCGCCGCCTGCGTCAGCGCTGCATCCAGCACATCAGCCCGCAGCACCATGCCAGCCCCGCCACCGGCTGGCGTATCGTCAACATTGCGGTGCTTGCCAATGCCGAAGCTGCGCAGATCAATCGCCTCCAGCGCCCAAAGGCCCAGGTCCAGCGCCTTGCCTGTCAGGCTTTGGCCCAGCACGCCGGGAAAGGCATCGGGGAAAAGCGTAATGACCCGCGCGCGCCACGCACCCCGCACCGGGCGCGGCTCGGCCATCAGGTCACGCGGGCGCAGGCTGGCCGACATCGAGATGCGGCCATGCGATTTCAGGGGCTTTGGGGCATCATTATCCTGCATTGTTGCGCTTCTATCCAAGCCGCGCCCGCAGGAAAAGCCCCCCGTCAGACCGTGCCGTAGGGCGTGCGCAAGCCGTTCAACCCGCGCAGGGATTTGGCCACCTCTTCGCCCAGCCGCTTGGCCGAGGCCTGCAACGCCAGCTCTGGCGGCACGCAGACCGCAAGATCACTGTCTTGCGCCACAGCCGCCTTGACCCGGGCAGCAAACAACCCGACCAAAGCTTCATCATCTGGCAGAACCTGCAGCACGCGCGTGAGACTGTCTTCCTCAAGCAGATCCATCAGCAATGGATCGGTCGTCTGCACGACCAATGCCATCCGCAGCGCTGCAGACGCATCGGGACGGGCCACACGCAAAAGCAGGGCGTCACGCAGGCAGGCATGGTCAACATGCTTTGCCATAGCCTTGAGATGACGCAAAGCATCTGCCTCGGTAATGCGGCCATTCATGTCCTGCAGAGGCTGCAGCAGCCGGTCGGCAAGTGCCAGGTTCTCGGTGATGTTGTTCGGGTCAAGGGTTGCAGGAAGTTCTGGCGCAACCGGCTGTTCAAAGCGGTCACCCTTCCAGGGGTTCCACAGCAAACGGCACAAGGGAATGGACAGGAATGAAACCGATAGCGGCAAAGCTGGCGAAAACATCGGCAAAACGCCAACAGCCCCGCCAATTCCACGCCCGATGCCAAAGGACACGGTCACAAGCAGGATTTGTACTGCCACCTGTGCGGCGATCCCGACCCACAATTCGCCCCGGCCCAGTTCTGACAGTGATGTCGGCCAGTAATGCGGCCGCACGATCATTTGCCAAAGCACGAAAATAGCCACAAAGCTGGGCACCAAGGTCCAGCCATAGCCGCCCAGACCGGCCAGCAGCGGCCCGAAATACAAAAGTGCCGTTGCGCCTTTCAGAAGACGTGCCCGCATTTCCATTCCATCCCTTCCCCATGCAAGGCCGGGATGTTTGCCCCCGGTCTTAGTCCAAACCCTCGGGCAGGTCGACAATCACACGGCGCGCCCCAAGATCCACCGTCGGCACAATCGCGCGCGTGAATGGCAAAAGTATGGCAGGGCCATGAACCTCTGGCTGGACTTCCAGCAGATCACCCGCCCCGTGGTTGTGCACCGCGATCACACGGCCCACCACTGCACCGCCGGTATCATGCACGGCCAGCCCGATCAGATCGGCATGATAGAATTCGTCATCCGGCAAAGATGGCAGCCTTGCACGGTCAACGAACAGCCCAGTGCCGCGCAATGCATCAGCCTGTTCCTTGGTCGCCACACCCGAGAGGCGCGCGCCATAACCGCCGGTAACGGGGCGCGTCAGTTTGACGGTAAAGCTGCGGCTGCCGTCTTCAGTGCAAAGCGGTCCGTAGGACGCGATGTCAGACGGTTCGGCGCAAAAGGATTTCAGGCGAACTTCGCCTTGCACGCCGTATGATCCGGCGATCGAGCCGATGCAGATCAGATCACTCATGGCTGCGCACCTTCACAAAAACCGCGTGTGTTCCAGACGCCGTCCACATCCATGCAGGCATTTTCCTGTGACCAGACGGCAAACTGCATACCCGCACCGAATGACCCGGCACACAGGGCAAGCGTAACAGTGCGGCGTAACAGGCCCAGACCGGGGATCATGGCCAACGCTCCTCACATGGGGGGACGGGGCCGCACCCTGCGCAGAGGGTACGGCCCGGATCGGGGAACGGGCTGCTTATTCTGCAGCAGGTTCGGCTGTGCGAGCGGCCTTCTTGGCGGCGCGTTCTGCCATTGCCTTGCCGGGCGTGCCGGTCTTCGGGTTGGAACGCGCAGCTTTCGGACGCGCACCGGCAGCTTCCAGGAAGCGGGCCACGCGATCGGTGGGCTGTGCACCCTGGCTCAGCCAGTGGTTGATGCGCTCCATGTTCATCACCACGCGCTTTTCGTCATCCTTGGCCAGAAGCGGGTTATAGGTGCCCAGCTTTTCCAGAAAGCGGCCATCGCGCGGCATGCGGCTGTCGGTTGCCACGATCGAATAGTGCGGGCGCTTCTTGCTGCCACCACGGGCCAGACGGATTTTCATCGACATTGGGTAGTCTCCTTGGGTTGTGTAGGGTGTGCTTCAGCGCACCACCCCTTTGGTTGGTTATTTCTGCAGTTTCTCGTGATGCCTGATGACTTCGGAAATGATGAAGGTCAGGAATTTCTTGGCCAGATCGGGGTCCAGATCGGCCTCTTTGGCCAGCTGTTCCAGCCGCGCCATCTGACGGGCCTCGCGCGCCGGATCGGATGGCGGCAGGTTGTGTTCGGCCTTCAGCCGTCCCACGGCCTGTGTGCGCTTGAACCGTTCGGCCAGTGTGTAGACCAGAATGGCATCCAGCCGGTCAATGCTTTCGCGGTGTTCGCGCAGCAGATCAGCCGCGCGTGCGGTGGCGTCAGTCATGCGCAAACCTCACAGGTTGGGAATGAAACAGGCATACCGCGCATCACGCTACTCCCTGCAGATCATGGACGATCACCACATCGCCTGCGTCGATCCCCGGACGCGTCGGATCGATCCGGCCACCGAGGCGCAGACCAAGCGCGATCGACCGCACAGTGCCGGGGTCGATGATGTTGGTGATCTGGTCCCAGCCCAAATAGCCTCGAACCCAACCCATCACAGCCCGAGCTGCCTCGGCTGCAATGCCACGCCCTTCGGCTTCTGGCACCACAAACCAGCCCAGTTCCGCCTCAGGGTATTCGGCGGCGTGATTGATGCCAACCTCACCGACAAAGGCCCCGTCCAACTCCACGCTGAAAGGCCCATAACCACGCAGAAGCCAACAGGCGACGTCACCTGCCCAGATGCGCCAAGCCTGCTCACGGGACTTCGGGCCACTTTCCCATGCGGCACGCGGGCTGGCATGAAAGGCCGCATGATGTTCGAAATCATCAAGGCGCGGTGCGCGCAGAACCAGGCGTGATGTGCGTATCGTCGGGATCATGCAAGCCGCCCGGGTGATTGGTGCAGCCAGATATCCATCGGGCCGTAAAATGGATGTGCGTATTGCCCTTCCACGCTGCAGCCCATGCGGCGCGCAAGGGCCGCTGACCGGCTGTTTTGCGGCACGATCAGGCTGACAATCCGCTGCCAGCCCAGCACATCATAGGCATAGCTGCGCGCCGCCATCGCCGCCTCGAACGCAATCCCTTTGCCTTCGGCGGCATCAAACACAGACCAGCCGATTTCCGGTTCTGGCCAGTCATCAGGATAGTAAATGCCGACAATGCCAAGCGGCGCGTCCGTTTCACGATCAGCCACCATCCATCGGCCATAGCCGCGCACATGCCAATGTCCGACCAGCGCACAGAACATGTGGAATGCTTCATCCCGCGGGTTCGGCCCGCCCAAAACACGCGTGCGTTCTGATTGGCGGAAGGCGGCGTAACCTTCAAAATCCGCAGGCATCGGTGCCCGCAGGTACA
>JBJOQW010000077.1:0-5133 GCA_046049665.1 Pseudomonadota bacterium
AGAGTATTTGTGCATCTAGAAAAAGTTGCTTCATTGCGTTAACATATACCAGAGATCAGATGTGAAATTGAATCATAGGAGGTCGTTGACGGCAGTATTGTTATTCACCTCCTGGCCCGGAATCAAGGCGCTTGCGCCGCCGGGCCGCGCCCGACCTCCCCCCGGGAGGGCGCGATGCAACCGTTGCCAGCAGAAATCCGGTGGAAGTTGCTGCACCATAAAGTGCACAGAACCTGCGTTGGCGCGCCATCCCGAGGTCGGTCGCTGCCCTGTGCTGCGCTTCACGCCTCGCTGTGCGCCACCTTCATGTCCTTGACCAGATAGATCACCTCGCCATCCGCCTCGACCCGGCCATCTGCCACGCCCATCGTCAGCCGGCGGGTGGTCAGGGCCTTAGTGAAATCCACGAAATACGTCAGCTTCTTGCGGTCTGGCCGCACCATGCCGGTAAGCTTCACCTCACCCACGCCAAGCGCGTAGCCGCGCCCCTGCCAGCCGCGCCAGCCAAGGTTGAAGCCGGTCAGCTGCCACAGCCCGTCAAGGCCAAGGCAGCCGGGCATGATCGGGTTGCCGGGAAAGTGGCAGTCAAAGAACCACAGGTCTGGCGTGATATCAAACTCGGCCACGACATGGCCCTTGCCATGCTCACCCCGGTCTTCGGAAATGTCGGTGATGCGGTCCATCATCAGCATGGGGGGCGCGGGAAGCTGGGCGTTGCCGGGGCCGAACAATTCACCACGGCTGCATTTCAGCAGGCCTTCCTTGTCAAAACTCGATGGATAAAGCGCCATGTGTTCCCCCACTTTCCCTGACTGCCATCTAGCATTGTGACGAAACGGGTGGCAAGTGTGGCCACAACGGGTAGGAGCCTGACGTGACCCCATATCAACGGTTTGTAGCAGCAAGCGGGCTGACCAACCTTGCGGATGGTGTGGCGGTGGTTGCCTGGGCCTGGCTTGCGTCCCTTTTGACGCGGGACGCGGTGCTGGTGGCGCTGGTGGCCGTGGCCTTGCGCGTGCCGTGGTTTGTGCTGGCGCTGCCTGCGGGCATTGTCACCGACCGGGTCGACAGGCGGCGGCTGATCGTGGCGATGGATGCGCTGCGGGGGGTGGCATTCCTGATAACGACCATGGCGATCTGGCTGGCCACACCCTTGCCGTTGGCGGGTGATGGGGTTTCGGTGCCGTGGCTGTATGGGATTGTGGTGCTGATGGCACTGGTGGTGGGCGGGGCCGAAGTGTTTCGCGACAATGCGGCGCAGACGATGTTGCCGGCACTTGTGGCGGATGCAGAACTTGAGCGGGCAAACGGGCGGCTGTGGAGCGTGGAGCTGGTAGGCAACGCGCTGGCAGGTCCGGCGGTTGGGGCGTTTCTGATTGCGGCGGCGGTGATGCTGCCGTTTGCGCTGAATGCGGCGGCTTATGCGCTGGCGATTGTGCTGCTGGCGGGGATTGCGGGGCAATTTCGCGCAGCGCAAGCGGGCGCGCGCAACTGGAAGGCGGAACTGGCGGCGGGATTTGCATTTCTGCGCGGGGCACCTTTGCTGCGGACAATGGCGGTGACGACAGGGTTCTGGAACCTGTTTCACCAGATGGTGGTGATTGCGCTGGTGCTGCATGCGCAGGAAAATCTGGGGCTAAGCGCGCAGGCCTATGGGTTGGTGCTGGCCAGTGGGGCGGTGGGGGGCATTGCGGGCAGTCTGGTGGGGCCACGGGTGGCGCGGGCCCTTGGCCGGGCGCGCACGATGCAATGGATGCTGGCGGCGTCGGCCCCGGCGTTTGTGGCCATGGCACTGGCACCGGATGCGATTGTGCTGGCCGTGTCGTTCATGCTGTTTGAACTGTCAGGGCTGATCTGGAACATCGTGTCGGTCAGCACGCGGCAAAGGCTGATCCCGGATGCGCTGCTGGGGCGGGTGAACAGTTTCTACCGCTTGCTGGCCTGGGGGATGATGCCGGTGGGGTTGCTGGCATCGGGGGTGATCGTGTGGCTGGCCGAAGGGCCGCTGACGCGGGAGGTGGCCCTGGTCTTGCCGTTCTGGGTGGCGGCTGCGGGTTTTGTGGGGCTGACGGTGCTGGCGTGGCGGCCGATCGGGCGGGGCTTTGCGGGCTTGGACGAAAAGGTTTGAACGCAAAGGGGCGGCGTTCTATATATGCAACGTCAGTAGGCACATGAGGCAACCGATGACGGCAGTGGAACTGGGGGCAGAATGGTTGACGCGGGGTGGTTTGCGCCCGACGCGGCAGCGCCTGTCACTGGCGACGTTGCTGGTGGGCGATGGGCAGAACCGGCATGTCACGGCGGAAAGCCTGTATGCGCTGTCTTGTGCGACGGGTGAGAAGGTCAGCCTTGCGACGGTTTACAACACGCTGCGGGCGTTTTGTGATGCGGGCCTGATGAATGAGGTCGTGGTGGACGGATCGAAAAGCTATTTCGATACGCGCATGGATGACCATCCGCATTTCTTCTGGGAAGATACGGCCACGCTGACCGATGCGCCTGCCGATCAGTTGCAGATCAGCGGCTTGCCAGCGGCCCCGGCAGGCACTGTGGTTTCCAAGGTTGACGTGGTGATCCGCCTGCGTCGGGCGTGACCGGGGCTAAAGCCGGATGACGGGTGGAAAGCTGTTCATGTCGGCAAAGCGGCAGAAGGCCGGGCGCGCCAGATCCATCACCGCGATACGTTCCTGGACATCTGTGGTCAGCCGCTGCATGACGGGGCGGTAGATCGCGACAGTCTCGGCAGGCAGCGGGGTTTTCAGATAGGCAAGGGTGGTGTGAAAGCCGTAGGCCTCATGCTTTGGCGTGCGCAGCCCGGTCACATCGGCCAGCGCATCGCGCCAGTCACGCACGGCACGCTCATCTTCTGCTGTCGCACCGACAAGGCGCAGGCCAAAGGGCGCAACCTGCACCGGGGTCATGCGAAACGGGGGCAGCGGTTGAAAGCCCTGCAAGCGGGTCTGCATGATCTGCGTCACCGTGTCGATATCAAGATCGGTGGGCACGTCTTTTGGCCAGTGGTCTGGCAGGCGACGGCTTTCGATAACGCCTTCAAACACGGTCATGTGGTAAGAGCTGATTTCGGTGAAGGCAAAGTGATGGGCAAATGGCAGGGATTGCAGGACCAGCCGGATATCGGTCAGCGCGGCTTCGGTCGGTGAACCGGGGATGACCTGACAGACAACCGTGTTGCCATGTTCAGGCAGGAACAGGCCATCTGCATTGAACCGACGGCCCAGATGCGCATTGACAAAGCCGGGGGGCGGGCAGACGGCGGCTTCCCAGTCATAGGGATCAGACGGGGGCGACGGGCGCTGTGTGACTGTCTGGTCGGCGGTGTGGTCCATGCTGGCAGCCCTTGGTCAGATGACTGACCAACCAGTAAGCCCAGGCTGTAAAGGTGCTGTGACGCCCTGCCGGTCAGGCTGGCAAAGCGCGGGCTTGCGCCCATGTCAGTAGCTTGCGCCCCTTTTCATCCCACAGGTGAAAGCGCGCATTGGCAATGCTTTCGCGGATGGTCATGCGTTGGGCTGCTGCAAGGGGTGGAAAATCGCGCAGCACTTCGGGCAGGCGGTAAAAGGGCAGGCGGCTATACAGGTGGTGCACATGGTGCATGCCAAGGTTTGCCGTCATCCACTGCAAGGGGCGCGGCAGCACATAGTGGGATGATCCGTGCAAGGCGGCGTGGTGCACATCCCAGTGCGGCTCGCTTTCCCAATGGGTTTCTTCGAACTGGTGCTGCACATAGAACAGCCACACCCCAATGGTGGCCCCGGCAATCACGGTGGGCAGCCAGATGGCAAAGATCGCGGCCCATCCGCCCAGTGCATACAGAACGCCCAGCCAGACAAAGACGGCGACATTGGTCACCATGGCCGACACCCAATAGCGCCAGCCTGCGGTCATCAGACCGACGGGAACGCGGTTGTTGAACACGAACAGCCAGGCGGGCCCAAGACCGAACATCACGACCGGATGCCGGTAAAGCCGATAGGTAAAGCGGCCCCATGCGCTGCGCGCGCGGTATTCGGCCACGGTCAGGGTCAGCACATCGCCAATGCCGCGCCGGTCAAGGTTACCTGCGGCGGAATGATGAATGGCATGTTGTTTGCGCCAGACATCATAGGGCGTCAGGGTCAGCACGCCGATGGCGCGGCCAACCCAGTCATTCCAGTTGCGATCCGGAAAGAAAGAGCCATGGCCGCAATCATGCTGAATGGCAAACAGGCGCACGATAAAGCCGCCGTTCAGCATGGCAGGCACAAGGGCAAGGGCCCAGTGAACCTGCAACGCAAGCAAGGCCATGACCCACAGGGACACATAGCAGAAGAAGGTCACGCCAAGTTCCCAGATACTACGCCTTGTAGAGGGGTCACGGTAACGGGCGAGAAGTTGTACCCAATCGCGGGCGGACTGGGGGGCATCGGGCATGGGTGCGAACGTCAACTGCAAGCCTTTCACGACTGGTGGGCTTGCTTAGCGTGGATCGCGCTGGCCGCATAGCCCTTCGTTCGGGGGAAGTGCTGCGACAAAGGAGCAGGGTCGTTGAAAACCCTGCTCCCCGTATTCATTTCGTGGGCAGACCCGCGCCTTATTTCGGTACAAGCACCGCGTCGATCACGTGGATCACGCCGTTGGACTGATCAACGTCAGCAATGGTGATCGTGCCGATGTTCTGGCTTTCGCTGTAGACAGTGGCGGTATCGCCGTTGAATTTCACGGACAGCGCATCGCCCGACAGGGTTTGCAGGTTGGCAAAGCCATCACTGCCGACCTTGGCGCGCAGATCGGCCAGCTTCAGATCACCGGCAACGACATGGGCGGTCAGAACCTTGGTCAGGCTATCCTTGTTTTCGGGCTTCAGCAGGGTGTCAACGGTGCCAGCGGGCAGGGCGGCGAAGGCGTCATTCACGGGGGCGAAGACGGTGAAGGGGCCGGGGGATTGCAGCGTCTCCACCAGGCCTGCGGCCTGCACGGCGGCAACGAGGGTGGTGTGGTCCTTCGAATTCACGGCATTCTCGACGATGTTCTTTTCGGCGAACATCGGCGCGCCGCCGACCATCGGGTTGTCGGAGGCCAGGGCGGGCAGGGCGGTGACGGCCAGAAGGGCGGCGATACGGATGGCTTTCATGG
>JBJOQW010000078.1:0-15017 GCA_046049665.1 Pseudomonadota bacterium
ATTGCCGGGTCCATCTTTACCTTCTCGCTGACCATGGGTGATTACATCATCCCCCGCATCATCGGCACATCTGCCCGCTCCATCGGCATGGCCGTGTCGGAATTTCAGGGCACCGCAGGCAACCTGCCCCTTGCCGCGGCCTTTGCCGTCGTGCCCATTGTCATCATGCTGATCTATCTGGCCCTGGCCAAACGCGCGGGGGCTTTTGATGCACTCTGACGCCAATCAATCCGGGGCCAGCCTTGGCCTGCGCATCGCTGCCATCGGCGGCCTTCTGTTCCTGCACCTGCCGATCCTTTTGATCTTCGTCTACGCCTTCACCACCGAACAGCGCGGCTACACGTTCCCCCCGCCCGGCTTCACGACCGAATGGTTCGGCGTCGCCTGGAACCGCGAGGATATCTGGCCACCCTTCTGGCTGTCGCTCAAGGTCGCATCCATTGCCACGGGCCTTGCCATCATCCTTGGCACCCTTGTTGCCGCCGCAATGGCCCGCACGCGGTTCTTCGGGCGCGAGCAGATCAGCCTTCTGATCATCCTGCCCATAGCCCTGCCCGGCATTATCACCGGCATGTCGCTGCGATCAGCCTTTGCCATCATGGACATCCCCTTCAGCCTGTGGACCATCATCCTGGGCCATGCCACCTTCTGCATCGTCATCGTCTATAACAACGCCGTCGCCCGCTTTCGCCGCCTGTCCGGTGGCATACTGGAGGCCAGCGCCGACCTTGGCGCAAACTCCTTCCAGACCTTCCGCCATGTCCTGTTGCCCAACCTTGGCTCTGCCCTGCTGGCCGGTGGGATGCTGGCCTTTGCGCTGTCCTTTGATGAGGTGATCGTCACCACCTTTACCGCAGGCTCTGGCGTTGATGCCAAGACCCTGCCGATCTGGATGCTTGATGAACTGATCCGCCCGCGCCAACTGCCCGTCACCAACGTGGTCGCCATTGTTGTCTTTGCGGCCACCTTCGTGCCCATCCTGCTGGCCTATTACCTGACGCGCGAGAAGGCCGGATAAAGGCCTTTGCCGCTGGCCTCCGCCCCCCGGACCATCCACTTCGGCCAAGCCTTGGGCGCCTGTCACGCCGCGCGGGATTGGCTGGCAACCAGGTCAGCGCGGGCTTTGGTCATTTCCTGACGGGCCAGATCAAAGATGTTGTACACCAAGGCGCTTGTCAGTGCTGCTGGCGGCCGCAGCGCTTGCGCCTGATGCCCGGCACCGGACAGGCCAAGGGTCAGCGCGGCGCCCTTGAGGGTGTGCAAGACAGTGTCCGCTTGCGCGTGATCGCCAGCTGCCACCGCCCGCAACAATTCTGCTTCTGTGGCCGAAAGCGATTCTGCAAACTGGTCCAGCAGGCTGATTACCCGTGTGGCCCCTAGGCTGGCCACCAGATCATCAAGCTGTGGGTTTGCGGCGCTTGGCTGGCCTTCGTCAAAGGGTGTGGTGTCATCTATGGCTTCGGCAAGGCGGGCCAGGGTGACAGGCTTGGCGACAAAGCCTGTCATGCCAGCCTCTTCGCAGGTCTTGCGATCTTCGGTAGAGGCATTTGCCGTGACCCCGATGATTGGCAGGTTGCACCCCCGGGCACGCAGCTGCCGTGTGGTATCTGGGCCGCTGATGCCGGGCATCTGCATATCCATCAGCACAAGATCAAACACCTCATCGGCAAGGAGATCAAGCGCCGCAAAACCCGTTTCCACGGCAACGGAGATGTGGCCCAATTGCGTAAGCTGGTCAGTAATGACCGCGCGGTTGATCGGGTTGTCTTCGACAACCAGAATGCGCAGTATTCTGTGCGGGCCTGCATCGGCGGTAGAGGGCGACATAAGATCGGCCTGATCGTCGGGATTGGCCGCCCCCAGCCATACCACCGGAAGTTCGAACCAGAAGGTGCTGCCCTTGCCCTGCGCGCTGATGACGCCGATCTTGCCTTCCATCCCTTCGACAATGCGTTTGCAGATGGCAAGCCCAAGGCCCGTTCCGCCATGTGCCCGCGCATAAGACCCGTCGATCTGTTCGAAATCCCGGAAGAGCCTGACCTGATCTTCCTGCCGGATGCCCATTCCGGTGTCTTGTACGGTAACACGCAGCCAGTTCGGGCCAAGCAGCACACCCTTCACCTTTACTTCGCCTAGCTGCGTGAACTTCAACGCATTGCCGACAAGGTTGACAATGACCTGCCGCAATCGCCCCGGATCTGTGCGGATGCGGCAAGGGTCGAATTCAACGGTCAGTTTCAACGCCTTGCTGGCTGCACGGTCAGAAAAGCTGGACATGATTGTGCGGGCAATCTCCAACAAATCAACGGGTTCGGGCACAAGTTCCATTCCCCTGCGATCAAGCTTTGAATAATCGAGGATGTCATTGATGCCATCCAGCAGCAGTTGGCCAGCGCTCCAGATCGTGTGCACGCGCTGGCGTTGTGTGCTGTCGAGCCCGGCTGCCCCCAACAGTTCAGCTGACCCGATGATTGCGTTCAGCGGGGTGCGTATCTCGTGGCTCATCGTGGCGAGGAACGTGGATTTTGCGGCACTTGCAGATTTGGCGCGCAGGGCCTGCTGGCGACTGCGCCGCTGCAACAGCGCCATCCGGCTGTGGGCGCGGCGCAACTGGCGCAGCTGAAACACGAGCAAGGCCCCGATGCCCAGAAAGGCCAGAACCAAAAGGCCCGCGCTGAGACCAAGACGGTCGTGAATGGCCTCGCGCGCTTTGCGTTCGGCAACGCGGCCCTCACTGACTGCGTGATTTGATGCGAGCAAAAGTTCGGACATCCCGGTACGAAGCACGGTAATGCGGGGTTCCAGCCGGGCCAGTGCAGCAAGGTAGGTCGGGCTTTCCGGATCAAGGGCATCAATCTCTGGCGCAAGGGCCACGACCTCACGCGTGCGCGCAGCGCTTTGTTGCCCGACCTCGGTTTCAGTGCTGAGATCGATGGCAAAGGCGCCCCGTTCCAGCAGCATCGCGCGGCTATACAGAACGTCATAAGCCTCGACCACGTCATCATGAAAATCATGCGTTGAGCTGGTCAGGCTTTCGCGCACCACATGCAACAGCGCCGCCGCATGCCGATCAGCCTGAAACACCGCCCAGATGGCATCTTCGCGCACACGGGATGCGATCACACGATCGGCTTCAATCAGGCGCGAGAACAGCACCACCCAACTGCCCATCAACACAACCGCAGCACCGGCAAGCAATCCGACCCCCAACCGCAGGCGAAACGCCCCTGCGGTTGGGCGGCGGGAGGTAGTCACGGAAGAACCTCGATCCGCCGTACCTGCCAGGCCGAGCGCGAAAAATACAGTTCATTGAACAGGGCTGGCACCTCATCAAAGGGGTAGATCACGAACAGGGGCCCCTTGTCGCGCACCGACATCAGGGCGCCGGAATGACGCGTTGCCAGAATGACGGGATAATCCATCACGTCGGACATCGGTATTTCCACGACATAGTCATTGATCGCGATGAACCGCAGGGACGATCCGGTAGCCCCCGCAGCAGCAAGCAGATCACGCAAGAGTGGGCCGGAAAAGGTTTGGGCGCCGTCATACCACGGGGTCGTCGTGATGGTTTCGCGCTGAGCCAATGCGTCAAGCATGGCAATATCGAACTGTGCGACGGCATCGTGATTGGTGGCCCCGATGGCGCCACTGATATCCAGAATAACCTCGCCCTCGGGGGTGGGCAGCGGTGCCGCCTGGCCATGAACCGGGGCCAGCGCGAAAAAGCCCAGTGTCAGGGCGGCACAGATATGTCGGAGTAGGGTCATGATGGTTTCCTTTGGTTAAGGGGTTACGTTCCGAAAACGGCAGATGTCACGCTTTGCCGCGCAAGCGCCCCCTGCAAGGCGGCAGCGGTAAAGGGCTTTGCGATGCAGCCATGAAAGCCCGCTGCGACATAAGCCTCGACCTGTTCAGGACGCGCGTTTGCCGACACGGCAAAGGCTGGAACCGGATCAAGGCCCACCGCCTTTTCCAGCTTGCGGATATCGGCGATCACTTCGGTGCCGGTCAGCTCGGGCATATTGATATCCAGCAGCAAAAGCGCAAAGCGCCCCGGTGCCCAGGCCGCCATCGCGGCGCGCCCGTCTTCGGCAAGGGTTACCTGTGCACCCAGCTTGGACAGTATGATTTCCAGCAGCTTTCGGTTGGCGCGGTTGTCATCGGCAACCAGAACTGGCGCACCGGCAAGGTTCAATGTGGTTGCCGGCTGTGCAACATCGGTGGCTGCAACAAGTGGCAGGTCCAGTTGGAAGGTGCTGCCCTGCCCCAATTGCGATTGCACCAAGACTGTGCCGCCCATCGCCTCGGCCAGTTTGCGGGCAAGGCTCAGACCAAGGCCGCGCCCACCATGCTTGCGTCCCATCCGCGCATCAAGTTGCACAAAGGGGTCGAAGATGCGGGCCTGATCGGCAAGATCTATGCCAACACCCGTATCTGCCACCTGAATGCTGACCATGTCCGCGGCAGGCAGACCCAAGGTGATAACCACTCCGCCGTGTTGGGTAAAACGTACGGCATTGTCGATCAGATTGCGCAAAATCTGGCGCAGCCGATCCGGGTCACCCCAACGTTCTGCCGGGGCCGCGCCTTCAACCTCCAGCCGCAAAGTCAGGCCACGCGCGGCGGCCTTACCAGCATAATCCTTTACCAGTTCTGCCAGCAGGTCTGACAATGAAAGCGGGGTCCGCGCCAGTTTCAGCCGCCCGCCCTGCAATTGGGCATGGTCCAGCACATCACTGAGCACAGAGGTCAGATCGGTGGCGGCAGTCCGGATCATGGACAGGTCTGCCTGCGCCGTATCGCAGACATCATTCTGAAGAAGGGTATCCGACAAGCCGATGATCGCTGTCAGGGGCGTGCGCAATTCATGGCTCATCATGGCGACAAAACCGGCTTGCGCGCGTTCGGCCTGCTGTGCTGCGTCACGCGCGGCCATGATCATGCTGATGTCGCTGGAAAACCCGCGGACCCCGTCAAAGGTGCCATCGGCGGTGTAAAACGGCGCTGCACTGGCCTGCATCCAGCAAGACCCACCATTCCGCCGGACAAGGCGCAGCGGAACATGGGCGACGGGCACCTGTCGTGCCAGAAGGCTGCGCAGATCACCGCCTGCACCTTCGGGATCAACCTCAATGGCTTTTGCGATCAGATCAACCGAGCGGCCCTGCACCATTTCAACCGAGACATCCAGTGCGGTGGCCATGGCAGGCGACAGATAGGAAATGCACAGGTTGCGGTCGAATTCAAAGAACCACGCATCGCTGAGTTGCGCGATATCGGCAAGGCGCGCACCCAACTGGTCGCGTGACTGCGATGCCTCGACTTCGGTCGTGACGTCGGTTTGGGTTGCCACGATGTAGCGCGCATCAGGCCCAGGGTCAGGGACCGGGTGCAGATCGATCTGGTTCCAGAAAACTTCGCCTGAGCGACGTTTGTTGCGCAGGCGGAACGTGCCGCCCTGACGTGCTTTTGCGGCGTCACCCAAGGCACGGCGGATGGGATGGTCAGGCGGTTCGGCAGCAAGAAGGCGGCAATTTCTGTTCAGCACCTCGGCCCGGGAATAGCCTGTCAGGCGTTCGAAGGCCTCGTTGACATAGATCAGTGGCACATCTGGCTGGGTGGCATCCCCGATGACGATGCTGGCAGACGAAGCCTCAATCACGGCGGTCAGCAGTTTTTCACGGGCGGCAACATCCAGCTGCGCCCGCCGCAGCGCCAGCAGGTTGCCCACGCGCAGGCGCAGTTCCTCGATATTGATGGGTTTTGTCAGAAAATCGGTTGCTCCCGCACGGATTGCCTCAAGCCGAAGTGCAACATCGGCATCTGCGGTGACCATGACGATCGGGGCATGGGTAAATCGTGCATCCGCGCGCAGCAGGCGAATGGCTTCAATACCGGTCAGGTCAGGAAGGCGGTAATCCAGAATGAACAGATCAAAGGTGGTGGCCTGAATGGCCTGCACCATGGGCTGAACGGCACCAAATTCGCTGACATCACAGTCCACCACCTGTTCAAGCGCTGCCACAAGCACAGTGCGGATCATGGCATTGTCTTCGACAACGGCGATTTTCAACTTGGGCTCCATCACAACCGCAATGACCCTAGCCTTGCCCGTTCTAAGGAACCGTTAATCCCAACCCGGCCCGGGCGATCCTGTGGCGTGAAGGCAGTTTCGCGACCTTGTCAGGAAGGCCACACAAAAATTTCAGGAACAAGATAACGAAAATATTAGCAAAAACAAAATCTTGAGCCGAGAGCGCGCAGCGCTGCGGAGCTTTTTCAGGAATATTGCGGAATAAACGGGCTGATTCCACGTTTTCCCGCTGACACGAAAGAACGGGAGAACGGCCATGGTCTTGTTTCAGCGCATCGAGGCCCCGATTTCGGGCACGCCACATCTGGTGGCGCATCGCCTGCATGCCGTGGGGGCGGGCCGCCCGTTGACATCGCGCCTGCTGGCAGGCGGAAATCGCGATCTGCCTGTTGGTCCTGTGCCATTGGTGGCGCTGCATGGCATTTCCCGCAATGCCCGGGCCATGTGGGATGCGTTTGGCCCACTTGCCGCCACGGAAGGGCGCGCTTTGCTTGTGCCGCGCTTTTCCAGCGGCCACTGGCCACGGTTTCAGCAGATTGGCCGGATACGCCCAGATCTGGCTTTGCTTGACATCTTCAGGCAGGCTGGCCTGACAGGCCAGCGGGTTGACCTTTTCGGCTTTTCAGGGGGAGCACAGCTCGCCCACAGGTTTGCGATGCTGTATCCGCATCAGGTATCCACCCTGCATCTGGCCGCCCCGGGATGGTATACCTTGCCTGATCCAGCGCTGCCTTGGCCCTACGGTCTGGGCACGATGTCAGAGCAAAGGCTGCGCGGCTTTGATGCTGCTGCCCTGTCACGGTTGCAACTGCGGCAATACTTGTCGCTGAAGGTGCGGCTGTGGGTCGGCGCGGATGACACGCTGCGCGATGCCAGCCTGCGCAAGACTGCGACACTGGATGCCGTGCAAGGCACCACCCGCGTTGAACGGGCCTACCACTATGCCGAGGCCTTTGATCGTGCCGCCCGCGCAATGGGTCTGACGCCAGATATCGGCCTGACCATGCTGCCCGGTTGTGGCCATGACTTTACCCAATGTCACATGGTTGGCGGACTTGCTGCCCGTGTAATGCAAGCAGGCTGATAGCAACCCTTCCGTTTTGTCATTCCCCAATCAGGAGCAATCAACATGACCGTTTTCACCCTTCCCACCGCGACAAAATGGGCCTTTTCCGCGCGGCGGATTCCGTGTGATCTGGTGGCCGGGCTTGACCTTGATGTCGCAGCCGCACAGGCCGGTGATCTGATCCTTGGGCGTGTGCTGATTGTGGGCCAGCATGGCCGCATTCAGTTGGCAGAAGGGTGTCCGGCCACGCTTTACCCTGGTGACCTGATCGCCATGCCTTGCGGTGCGCGCTATGCACCTGATCAGTTCGAAGGGCTGGCCGAAATTGACGCCGAAGGTTGTGACATGCTGGCAGGGGGCGGCTGTCTGGGCCGCATGGTCTGGCGGCATGACCGGATGAAGGCCCCTACGCGCGTGCAACCGCTGGGGCGCCTGACGGATGCCGCAGGGCGCGTGCTGACGACGACCGACTTCGCCCTGCCAAAGCCTGAACAGATAGCAGAAATCCCGTTGATCGTGGTGGTAGGCACCTCGATGAATTCGGGCAAGACAACGGCCACTGTGGCGCTGACGCATGGGCTGACCCGCGCTGGCTGGGCTGTGGCTGCGCTGAAAGGCACGGGAACCGGGTCATTCGGTGATGTGAATGATTATGCCGATGCGGGTGCTGCATTCGTTGGCGATTTCACCGATGCCGGAATGGTAACCACGTATCTGGAGCCGTTGGACCGGGTGAAGGCCGGGATCGCCACGCTGCTGGCCGCCGCGGCCGCCCAGGGGGCCACGGTTGTAGTGATGGAAATTGCCGATGGCATTTTTCAAAAGGAAACTGCGGCGTTGCTGGCTGATCCGGAGTTTGTGACACGGATGGCAGGCTGCGTCTTTGCCTGCGGTGATGCCGTGGCGGCTGCAGGTGGCGTGTCTGTTCTGGCAAGCCAGGGCCTGCGTCCGGTTTGCCTGACCGGGCTTTTGTCCTGATCCCCCATGGCCAGCGCCGAGGCCGAAGCAATGACCGGTGTTGCGGTTGTCACCCGCGCCGGGCTGATGGACCCTGCGGTGGCATCAGGTCTGCTGGCACAGGCGCAGGGGCTGGTTTCGGTGGCGGCATGACCGTGCCGCCCCTGTTCGGCAAGGGCCGCGCAGCGGTATGGGCGGGGCTTGCGTCCTTGACCTTGGCGCAGGCGGCAGCGCTTGTGGCTGGGGTGACCGGCACGCGGCTTGCCTTTGCCAGTCTGGAGAGCGGGGCAATGTCGACGCTGGCGCTTGGGCTGATCGCAGGTGCGGCACTGGGCCTTGCCGGTTTGCGCCCGGCTGTGCGGCTGATGGCGGAACATATTGGCCAGGGGCAGACCATCGCCATCAGGTCTGCGCTGTATCTGCAGGCCATGGCGGCATCGCCGGAAAGGCTGGCCGGGCGCAGGCGGGGTTACCTGATGCTGCGGCTGACCGGAGACATGAGCACGCTGAAAGACGGGGTCACGCGCAGTTTGCCGCTGATCCTGCAGGCCGCGGCGTTGATTCCGGCGGGATTGCTGGCCCTGACGCTGATTGATCCGCGCTTTGCCATGGCCGGTGCCGTTTTGACGGGCGTGACCCTTGTTGTCATGGCGGTTACCAGCGGGTCATTGCGCAATGCACATCAGGCGCTGCGCAGCACGCGCGCCAAGCTGGTGGCGGATATGGCCGAACGCCTGCCCATTGCCCCGGAACTGGCGCGCCTTGGGCGCCGCCGCGCCGAAGTTGCGCGACTGGCCGTGTCAGGCCGTGCGTTGCATCGCAAGGCGGCGGCACGGCTGATGCGTGCCGAGGGGCTGCGTGCCGTGCCGGCCGGATTGGCCGGGCTTTGTGCCGTTGCCGTCTTGTGGGACGGCGCACACCGGGGGCTGCCTGCAGGCGAAATTGCCGCCGCGCTTGCCGCACTTGGGGTGATGGGGCATGCTCTGGTCGAACTTGCAGGGGCGATTGACAGGCTGGCAGGCTGGCAGATTGCACGTCAGACCTTGGCCCGGCATCTGGCCGAAGCCACGGCAACAGACCCCCCTGATCCGACAGTCCTGGTGCGGCTGCGCGATGCGAGCGGGCAGCTATCGGTGACGGCGGCGCCCGGATTGATGACACCGGCCGAGCTTGTGCTTGCGCCGGGGGACCGGGGAGCAATAGCGGCGGCAGATGCTGACGTCCTGCTGCGGCTTTTGTCTGGTCAGGAAACGCATCCGGATGTGACGGTCAAGCTGGACGGCATCGCACTGTCGGCCCTGACGCCGGGGTCAATCCGCCGTGCGGTGGGAATGATGACCGCATCACCCGTGCTGCTGAAGGGCAGTGTGCGGCGCAACATCTGTCTTGGGCTGACAGAACGCCCTTCGGACGCCACCCTGCTGAGGCGCATTGCCAAGGCGGATCTTGCGCCCACGCTGGCGCGGTTTGGCGGCCTTGACGGAGCGGTCCCTGAAAGCGGGCGCACTTTCGGCCTTGCTGACCGGTTGCGCCTGTCTGCCTTGCGCGTTGCCGTGCAGCGGCCAAAGGTGTTGCTGCTGAGCGCGGCCGGGGTACCACTGCCCCATGATCTGCAGGCCTTTCTTGATAGCCGTACTGAAACGGTTGTCAGGCTGTATGCTGTGACATCTGATCTGACGGCCGTTCTTTCGCCGGGTTGATTGCACCAGACGTCCGGACGCATTGGCCATGGCCGGAAAGCGGCCAAAATTGCCGTTCCCGATAGAACGATCGCCGGGCGCAATCAGGGGACTGGGGACCCGGCTTCGTTAACGGGTGTCATGAAAGCTTCGTGAAACGAACAGCTAACCGTTACATCGAGGCCCTACTCCGGCGCCAACTTGATCAGGGAATCGGCATGCTGGAAGTGAAAGCGGTCACGCGGATGTTCGGCACAAAAGCGGCCGTGGACAACATCACCTTTACTGTTGACCGTCCAGCCTTCGTCGGGATCATCGGGCGTTCCGGGGCGGGCAAGTCTACCTTTCTGCGGATGATGAACCGGCTGACTGATGCCACTTCGGGCCAGATCCTTGTGGAAGGCCGCAATGTTCTGGCGCTGAAAGGGCCCGAGGCGCGTGCATGGCAATCGCAATGTGCGGTGATCTTTCAGCAGTTCAATCTGGTTCCCCGGCTTGATGTTGCGTCAAACGTGCTGCACGGCATCCTGAACCGCCGTGGCACGCTGGTCACCATGCTGAACCTGTGGCCCCGCACCGACATCCTGAAAGCGCTGGATATCCTTGATCGTCTGGGCATTGCCGAACAGGCACCAAAGCGCGCCGAGGCGCTGTCGGGTGGCCAGCAGCAGCGCGTGGCGATAGCGCGGGCGCTGATGCAGGACCCCAAGATCATTCTGGCCGATGAACCCATCGCCAGCCTTGATCCGATGAACGCGCAAGTCGTGATGGACACGCTGAAGCGGATCAACGTCGAAGACGGCCGCATGATCATTGCCAACCTGCACACGCTGGATACGGCGCGGCGCTATTGCGACCGTGTGATTGGCATGCGCGATGGGCGCATCGTGTTTGACGGCACGCCCGACCAGCTATCCACCGGCGTCGCACGTGACATCTATGGCGCCGATGAATCGTTCAACGAAGCGGCCACATCAACGGCTATTCCGACCGATACGACAGCCGACCGCAGCTATGCGGACATGATGCTGTCGCAAACCTGAACCACCCCGAAACCTACGGAGAAATCATGCAAAAGCTGCTGACTGCAACTGCACTCGTCTCGCTGATGGCAACATCGGCCTTCGCTGAAGGTACGATCACCGAATTCAACATCGGCATCCTTGGCGGCGAAAACGCCCAGGACCGTCTGACCTCGAACGAATGCTTCCGCGTGGCCGTGGAAGAAGCACTTGGCGTTCCGGTCAAGCTGTTCACGCCTGCCGACTATGACGGCGTGATCCAGGGCCTGCTGGGCGGCACCATCGACTATGCTGGCCTGGGTGCTTCGGCCTATGCCAAGATCTACCTGACGGACCCGGAAGCGGTTGACGTGACCCTGACCACGCAGAACGTTGACGGTTCGACCGGTTATTACTCCATCGGTTTTGCGCGCGCTGACAGCGGCATCACCTCGATCGAAGATGCCAAGGGCAAGACCTTTGCTTTCGCTGATCCGAACTCCACTTCGGGTTTCCTTGTTCCCGGCGCTGAACTGACCGCCACCTATGGCAAGCTGGAAGAGTACTTCTCGGAAGTGAAAATGTCGGGCGGTCATGAGCAGACCATCGTCGGCGTTGCCAATGGCGACTTCGCGGCTGGCGTGTCTTGGGCTGACGGGCTGGGCAACTGGGAAGATGGCTACACCAACGGCGCGTTCCGCAAGGCTGCTGATGCGGGTCTGGTTGACATGAGCACGATCGTGGAAATCTGGCGTTCCAAGCTGATCCCGAACGGGCCTTACGTTGTGCGCCGCGCCCTGCCGCAGGACGTGAAGGACAAGGTCAACGCGCTGGTTGACAACATGTGGCAGACGAACCCCGAGTGCGCCTATGCCGTCGCGGCAGGCGAGGCCAAGGACTTCGTGCCGGTCACGCATGAAGAGTTCCAGGGCGTGATCGACGCCCGCAAACTGCAAGAAGGCCTCTAAGCCCCTATTCCGCCGGACCCCGCCGCGTTGCGGGGGCCGGCATTTCTTTTTTCCGGATGATCTGATGGTTGAAGTTATCTACGGACCAGCGCCGGGCCAACGCCCTGACCTGATGAACAACCGCGACGCCTATCTTGAAATGGTCCGCCGCAAGCGGATGTATGGCGGCATCCTTCTGGTCATCGTCATTGCGATGATGGCATCAGGCTGGCGCCTGTCAGAAGAACGCAATGCCGGTGATTTCCTTGCCGGGCTGCACCAAATTTTCGACTTCCCGTCCGAGGTTCTGTCCGAAGCCTGGGCCAAGCTGGCGAACCTTCCCGGTATTTTCGTCGAACACATCCCCGCCCTGATCGAGACGCTGAACATCGCCGCCGTGGCCACCCTTCTGGGCGCGCTGGCCGCGATGTCGCTTTCGCTGCTGGCCACGCGCGGGCTGGCCCGCTGGCCGCGTCTGATCCCGCTTTTCCGCCGCATCATGGACGCCTTGCGTGCGGTCCCCGAAATCGTGATCGCGCTGATGCTGATCTACATCCTTGGCGGCGGCCCGGTGCCTGCCGTGATCGCCATCGCGCTCCACACGGGCGGCGCCTTGGGCAAGCTTTTCTCGGAAGTGGCCGAAAACGCCGATCTGAAACCCATCGAGGGGCTGCAATCGGTGGGGGCCACATGGGGCCAGCGCATGTGGCTGGGGGTAATTCCCCAAGTCGCGCCGAACTGGCTTAGCTATGCTTTGCTGCGGTTTGAAATCAACGTCCGTGCCTCAGCCATCCTCGGCTTTGTCGGTGAAGGTGGCATCGGCCATGACCTGAAACTGGCGATGCAATAGGGGCAGGGCAACTATGACAAGGTAGTGGCGATCTTCCTGCTGCTGTTCTGCGCCATCGTCATCATCGACCGCATTTCCGACCATTACCGCCACCGACTGGTGAAAGGGGTTGCACAATGACTTCGGCTGTCCTTTCCTCGTCGCTGGCGGATACCGTCACCCGCAGCTTTGACCGCAAGCGCCGTTTTGCCATCGGCATTCCCTTGGCGATCATCGCCTACCTGATCTACGCCGCCATCAGCTTTGATCTGGCAGGCCTTGCCCAACGCGCGCGATTTGACAATGCGGCAATCCTGTTGGGGGATTTCTGGTCATACAAAACGCATGTCTCGCGGGATAACCGCACGGGCGACGTGGTGGTGGCGATTGAGGGCGAGAACAAGGGCACCTACCCAACGGGCATGCTGCCCGACTGGGTTACGATGGATGGTGCGACCACGACCATCGACCTTGGGACGGGTCATATCGTGACTTACGATGATGCGGGCGCGCGCATGGTTGTGCCGGGCTATGGCACCATCGACATCCGCCCCGAAGGCGGCAAGCCGGTGATCACGGCGCCTGAGCCTATTCCCGACTGGATATCGGTTGCGGAAAACAAGGTTTCGGTCACCACGGATGCGGGCCGCTTCAGCTATTCGCGCAACAGGGTTGAGACGTTCAAGTATCACGCCGGGTGGGAGCTGTGGTTCTTTACCCTGGACAGTCCGTTCTACGGCAAGGGTGTTGGCGAGTTGCTTGCGTTGGCCACGACGGGCGAACGTGTTGATCCCGCGCGCACGAATATCGGCTACATGGTCAGCGAATTCTGGACCAACAAGATGTGGCGGCACGGCGATGTGGCCTGGGCTATCTTTGAGACGATCCTGATGGCCTTTCTGGGCACGATGACGGCGGCGCTGGTGTCTTTGCCGCTTGGGTTTGTCGCCGCGCGCAACTTCAACCCGCTCGGGCCACTGCGCTTTGCAGCGCGGCGCGTCTTTGACTTTATCCGCGGGGTGGATGGCCTGATCTGGACCATCATCCTGAGCCGCGCCTTTGGCCCCGGCCCGATGACGGGGGCCATTGCCATTGCGCTGACGGATACAGGCACCTTCGGCAAGACGTTTTCGGAAGCGCTGGAGAATATCGACGACAAGCAGGTGGAAGGCATCCAGTCCACCGGGGCCAACAGCCTGCAACGCGCGCGCTTTGGCGTGATCCCGCAGATCATGCCGGTCCTGCTGAGCCAGGTCCTTTACTACCTTGAATCGAACACGCGCAGCGCGACTGTCATCGGGGCCATCGTGGGTGGTGGCATCGGACTGTTGCTGACCCAAGCAATCAGCACCCAGAAGGACTGGGAAGAGGTGGCCTATTACATGGTGCTGATCGTGCTGATGGTCATGCTGATGGACAGCCTGTCTGGCTGGCTGCGCCGCAAGCTGATCAAGGGTGAATGATGCCGAAACTGTCACCGACAGAACCGCTGATTCATGAAGGCTGCAAGGTCACCAATTCCACCTTCGGCGCGTGGTGCGAGGTGGGGGCGGGTTCCGTCATCACCAATTCAACGTTCGAGGATTACGCCTATTGCGCCCGTCTGGCCGACATCGCCAACACCACCGTTGGGCGCTTTTCCAACATCGCTGCGATGACGCGCATCGGCCCGACCGACCACCCCTACCAGAACGCGGCGCAGCATCATTTCCTGTATCGCTCCAGCTATTACTGGGACGATGTGACTGATGACCCGGCGTTCTTTACCGCCCGCGCCGCACGGCGCACGGTACTGGGAGCCGATTGCTGGATCGGCCACGGCGCGATCATCAAGCCGGAAACCACCATCGGCATTGGCGCGATTGTGGCCAGTGGCGCTGTTGTCACCAAGGACGTCGCCCCCTTCGTGATCGTCGCAGGTTGCCCCGCCACACCCATCCGCGCACGGTTTTCGCAATCGGTGATCGACAGACTGCTGGCGCTGGCGTGGTGGGATTGGTCACATGATGACTTGCGCGCAGCGCTGATGGATTTCCGCAGCATGAAGGCCGAGGCGTTCTTGGAAACGTACGAGGGCCGGGCCTAAAGGTCGAACCGAAACGTCAGGCCGTTTGGCATCCAGTCTGGTGCTGTCGCGTCCGGGTCAAAGACCGCGCCCAGCCGCAGGGCAAGCTGGCGAGAGCGGTGATTGTCAGGCTCGATATGCGCCAGAAGCAAAGCGAAGGGGCGAAGGGCCCTGATGTGGTCCAGATAGGCGCGCGCGGCCTCTTGCGCCAGTCCTTTGCCTTCGTCGACATCAGACCAGATGGTCCATGTCATGTCCGGCACGTCCGTCTCAACCAGATGCAGGGCCCCGACATGCCCTATCGCCCGGCCTGTCGTGCGGTCACAAAGGAACATCCGGCCATAGCCGCGAATGTCCCAATGCCCGATCATCGCGG
>JBJOQW010000079.1:0-13076 GCA_046049665.1 Pseudomonadota bacterium
GCAATCGGCAGATAGCCAAGCGCAATTGGCAGGGCCGCCAGCAGCCCCCACATGAAGCGTTCCGAAAACACGCCGCCCCGCGCCATGTGCCCAAGGGCCGCGCCGAACACCTCATCCGTCAGGCCAAACCCCCAGCCCCAGACCGTCCGCACCTGTTGCCCCCCCGCCGCCTTCAGGAGTGCGGGGCCATACAACACATGCCGCAAGTTCATCGCGATCAGCGTCATCGCCGATACTACAAGTGACGCCCCCGATGTCACCAAGGCCACGGCCAGAAACTGCGCCGCCCCCGCATAGATCACGACGGACAGCATCACTGCCTCGGCCTCGCTCAGCCCCGCCCGCGTCGCCGCCACACCAAAGGAAAACGCAATCGGCAGATAGCCAAGCGCAATTGGCAGGGCCGCCAGCAGCCCCCACAGAACACCAGATTCCTTGTCATTCATCTTTGAAAAAATATCCTCGCCGAAGGCACCCTGCATCAGCCGCGCATGCCTCCGGCGGGGATATTTGAACAAAGATGAAACCGCAATCTACTCCGCCGCTTGTGCATAAGCCTCCAGTGGCGGGCAGGTGCAGATCAGGTTGCGGTCGCCATAGACGTTGTCCACCCGGCCTACAGGCGGCCAGTACTTGTCCACCCGGAAGGCACCCGGTGGAAAGCAGCCCGCCTCGCGGCTGTAGGCGCGGTCCCAGTCCGCCACCAGATCATTCACCGTATGCGGCGCATGGCGCAGGGGGCTTGCCTCGGCCGTGATCTCGCCTTTTTCCACCGCCCGGATTTCATCGCGGATCGCCAGCAGCGCCGTGATGAAGCGGTCAATCTCGGCTTTCGTCTCGGATTCCGTCGGCTCTACCATCAAGGTGCCTGTCACGGGCCAGCTCATCGTCGGCGCATGGAAACCGTTGTCGATCAGACGTTTGGCGATGTCATCCACTGTTACGCCCACTTCGGCAAAGGGGCGCGTGTCCAGAATGCACTCATGCGCCACCCGGCCCTTGTTGCCCATGAACAGGATCGGATACTGCCCAGCCAGCCGTGCGGCAATGTAGTTGGCATTCAGGATCGCCACGCGCGTTGCCTGTGTCAGCCCCGCTCCCCCCATCATCAGGCAATAGGCCCATGAAATCAGCAGGATGCTTGCACTGCCATAGGGTGTGGCCGACACTGGCCCCTCGGCTCCACCCGTTTCCGGATGCCCCGGCAGAAACGGTGCCAGATGCGCCTTCACGCCAATCGGCCCCATGCCGGGGCCACCGCCGCCATGCGGAATGGCAAAGGTCTTGTGCAGGTTCAGGTGGCTGACGTCCGACCCGATCTTGCCCGGCTGCACCAGCCCCACCAGCGCGTTCATGTTCGCCCCGTCAAGGTAAACCTGCCCGCCGTGGTCATGCGTGATCTGGCAAATCTCACGCACGGTTTCCTCGAACACGCCATGCGTCGATGGATAAGTGATCATGCAGGCCGCAAGGTTTGCCCCTGCCGCTACGGCCTTGGCCTTGAAATCCTCAAGGTCCACATCGCCGTTAGGCGCGGATTTCACCACCACCACTTCCATCCCCGCCATCTGGGCGCTGGCCGGGTTGGTGCCATGCGCCGAAACCGGGATCAGGCAGATATTGCGATGCGCGTCACCGCGGCTGCGGTGATAGGCCTGAATCGTCAACAACCCTGCATATTCGCCCTGCGCGCCGCTGTTCGGCTGCATCGACATGGCGTCATAGCCTGTGACCTCGCACAGCTTGGCCGCCAGATCGTCAATCGCTTCTTTATACCCAAGCGCCTGATCCACCGGCACAAACGGGTGGATCGATCCGAACTCCGGCCACGTGATCGGCATCATTTCCGCCGCCGCGTTCAGCTTCATTGTACAGCTGCCCAGCGGAATCATCGCCCGATCAAGCGCCAGATCACGGTCCGACAGGCGGCGCATGTAGCGCATCATTTCCGATTCCGCCCGGTTCATGTGGAAGACCGGATGCGTCAGGTAATCCGATGTGCGCAACTGTGCCTCAGGGAAACCAAGCGCCGCGCGGTGCGGCGGCGTGGCATGAATGCCAAAGGCGCGCAGCACCGCCGCCAGCACCTTTTCATCGCTCGTTTCATCCAGCGAAATGCCCACCCGGTCATTGCCGATCTTGCGCAGGTTCACGCCTTCGGCCCGTGCTGCCGCCAGAATGCCCGCCTGCCCCACGCCCACCTCGACCGTGATCGTGTCAAAGAAGGCCTTGGGCGAAACCTTGGCCCCCGCCACCTTCAACGCCTTGGCCAGCCGCATCGTCAGGAAATGCACACGCTCGGCAATGGCGCGCAGGCCCACGGGGCCGTGAAACACCGCATAGAAAGACGCCATTACCGCCAGCAGCGCCTGCGCCGTGCAGACGTTCGACGTGGCCTTTTCGCGGCGGATATGCTGCTCGCGCGTTTGCAACGAAAGGCGATACGCCTTGTTGCCCCGCGCGTCGATGGACACGCCCACAATCCGCCCTGGCATCGCGCGCTTCAGATCATCCCGGCAGGCCATGAAGGCCGCATGCGGCCCGCCATAGCCCAAAGGCACGCCAAAGCGCTGGCTTGACCCGATGGCGATATCCGCCCCCATTGCCCCCGGTTCCTTCAGCATGGTCAGTGCCAAAAGGTCTGTCGCCACGATCGCAAGCGCCTTGGTCGCATGCAGGCGCGCGATGTCATCCGTCAGGTCACGCACATGGCCATAGGTGCCCGGATACTGAAAAATCGCGCCAAAGACCGAAGCAGGCTCCATCTCCGCCGGATCGCCCACCGTCACCACAATCCCCAATGGCGCCGCCCGCGTCTGGATCACCGCAATCGTCTGCGGGTGGCAGTTATGGTCCACAAAGAACCCCCGCGCCTTTGATTTGGCACTGCGTTCCGCCATCGTCATCGCTTCCGCCGCCGCCGTCGCCTCATCCAGCAGGCTTGCATTCGCCACCGGCAGACCCGTCAGATCAGCCACCATCGTCTGATAGTTCAACAACGCCTCAAGCCGCCCCTGCGCGATTTCCGGCTGGTAAGGCGTATAGGCCGTGTACCATGCTGGATTTTCCAGTATGTTGCGCTGAATGGCTGGTGGCGTCACCGTGCCATAGTAGCCCTGCCCGATCAGACTGGTCATCACGCGGTTCTTGCCCGCCACCTCGCGCATTTTTGCCAGCAGTTCATGCTCGCGCAGCGCAGGCCAGTTCAGCGCCGCCTTCTGCCGGATGCTGGCTGGCACCGTCTGGTCAATCAGCTGATCCAGAGACGAAACCCCCACCACCTTCAGCATCTCCGCCATTTCCGATGGCGAAGGCCCGATGTGGCGACGGTTGGCGAAATCATAGGTATCATAGGCGACGGGTGTAAAGGTCATCTCATGTCCTCTGGGTGTCAAAGGCGGGCCCGATCATGCCCCCACAAAGGCGGCAAAGCAGGCCCACAAATTTTCGTCGAAAATTTGTGGCTTTTCAGCCAATCAGATCGGCGTATTCGTCTTCATCCATGAAGTCGTCGATGATTGATGTATCCTCGACCCGCATCTTGAAGAACCACGCAGAACCTGTCGGATCGGCGTTCACAAGGCTTGGGTTATCCACCAGCTTTTCGTTCACCGCGACAATCTCGCCATCCAGCGGTGCCAGAATATCCGATGCCGCCTTCACGCTTTCGATCACGCAGATCTCATCGCCTTCCGCCACCATGGTTTCCACCTCGGGCAGTTCCACGAACACCACGTCACCCAGCGCCGTCGCCGCGTGTTCCGTAATGCCCACGACAATCAGATCGCCTTCAATGCGCAGCCACTCATGTTCTTTCGTGTATTTCATCATCGCCCTCAGCGTTTGAATGTGGAAGGCCGGAACGGCAAATCCGTTACGGTCAATGGCAATTGTTTGCCGCGCACCTCACCCGTCAAAGCCGTGCCCGGCACCGACAGGTTAGCAGGCACGTAGCCCATGGCAATTGGTGTATCGAGGCTTGGGCCAAAACCGCCCGATGTCACATGGCCCACCGCCACCCCGTCATGGAACAGCTGCGTACCTTCACGCATCGGCGCGCGCCCCTCGGGCCGCAGTCCCACCCGCAGGCGCGCCGGGCCCGTCTCAAGCTCTGCCAGAATGCGCCCCGCCCCCGGAAAGCCGCCTTCCTGCGCCCCGCCCTTGCGGCGCGATTTCTGGATCGCCCAGCTTAGCCCCGCCTCAATGGGCGAGGTTCCCGTATCAATGTCATGCCCATACAGGCACAACCCCGCCTCCAGCCGCAGGCTATCCCGCGCCCCCAGACCAATCGCCTCAACCTCCGGCATCGCCAGCAGCGCATCCGCAAGACCCCGCGCCCCACCGTCGGGAACCGAGATTTCATAGCCGTCCTCACCCGTGTAGCCCGACCGCGAAATCCACAGCGCCCCAAAGACGCTGTCCACCACCGCCACATCCATGAACCGCATCGCCGCCACCTGTGGCACCAACCGCGCAAGCGCCGCCTCGGCCAATGGCCCCTGCAATGCCAGCAAAGCGCGGTCTGTCACAGGCCGCACCTGTGCCCCCAGATGCGCCGCCATATGCGCAATATCCGCCGCCTTGCAGGCCGCATTGACGACCACAAACAGATGATCACCCCGGTTGGCGAACATCAGGTCATCCATGATCCCGCCCGCCTCATTCGTGAACAGGCCATAGCGTTGGCGGCCCTCTTTCAGACCCGCCACATCCACCGGCATTAGTGCCGCAAAGCCCGCGCACAGCGCCTCCATGCTGCCCGCTGGCTGCAGGATCACCTGCCCCATATGGCTCACGTCAAACAGCCCCGCCGCGCTGCGCGTGTGCAAATGCTCTTTCATCACGCCCGCGCTGTATTGCACCGGCATCTCGTAGCCCGCAAACGGCACCATGCGCCCGCCAAGGCGCAGATGCAGGTCATGCAGACCCAGCTTCAATAGGTCGCTCACGACCTTACCCCAATCTGCCGGTGGAAATGCCCGGCATCACTGGCACAGGGCCAATCCCTACGCCGCGATGCCCCCGCTGTCCTTGCCCGTGCCGGTTCTGTTGAACCTTGGGCGCCTGAGATCGTTATCCCTTCGGCGGGTGCAGATGCACCACTCTCCAGCGTCTGTCTGCAGAAACGGTCCCTTGCGCCTGAGAGTTTACCGGGGCGGTTGCTCCTTCGGCACCGGAAGAACGTTTTCCGGATTCTCCCGATCCTGCATGGCTTTGGTAGCAAGCGGCCCTGCACCTGACAAGCCCGGAAAATCCGAAAACGACGCATCCCCCACAGATGGCGTCACGCAGGCCCTTCACCCGGCACAACCTCAGGCGTGGGCACAGGGCGCGCAGCGCGCCCTTTCGGATGCCGGATGGCATACCAGCCCATCCATACCGCAATCAGCCCGAATATCACGCCACCTACCGCCTGCCCGATCAGCACACCCTGCGCGCCCATCATGCCACCCAGCCATAGCGCAGGCGGCAAAGTGCCAATCGTATGGCGGCCCCAATTGACAGCCGTGCTCCAGAACGGGCGACCCAGATTGTTGCACAGGGCGTTCGACACAAAGATCAAACCGTTGAAAAAGAACAAAAGGCTCAGCGGCCCGCAGAACAGATAGACAAGTGCGCGCGTCTCACCTTCTGCCCTGAACAGATCAGCCAAGGGCGCGCGGAACAAAAACAGCGCCAGCGAAACCAGCACGATCACCACCGCCGTAAAGATGATACTGTCCCGGAATACGCGGGCCACCCGGTCTATCCGCCCGGCCCCAAGGTTCTGCCCCACAATCGGCCCCAATGCCCCCGACAGCGCAAAGATCACCGCGAAAGCCACGGGTGTCAGCCGCCCTGCAATGGCCATGCCCGCCACCGCAGGCTCACCATAAACCCCCACCATCCGTGTCACGATCGCCTGCCCAATAGGCGTGGCCATCTGAGTCAGTATCGCCGGTGCCGAAATTGCCATAAACGGGCGCAGCATATCGGCCAGCGCCGGACGTGTGACGGGCGCAAAGCCCCCGATCCGCCGCCAGACCGGCCACAGCGCCACGGCCAGCATCACCATACGCGAGCCTGCGCCCGCGATTGCCGCCCCGGTCAACTCCATGTCCAGCCACAGGATCAGCACCGGGTCCAGCGCCGCCAAGGCCACCGCGCCCCAGACCGTCACCATCATCGCCCGACGTGCCTCACCATAGGCCCGCAGGATAGCGGCCCCCAGAATCGCCACGATCAGCAGGGGCTGGCTCAGCGTGTATATCCGCAGAAAATTCAGCGCCTCAACACCCGTTCGCCCCCGCGCACCGATCAGATCAACGATCTGCGGCATCAAGAGCAGGACCACGGCCGAGAATACCGCGCCCAAGGCCCCGCCCAGCACCAGCCCCATGGTCGCGCGGCTCCGCGCAAGGCCCGTATCCCGCGCGCCCACGGCCTGCGCCACCAGCACCGTCACCCCGATCGACAGGCCAATGCCAATAGCGGTCGTGAAAAACATCACAGCACCCGCATAGCCAATCGCCGCCGTCAGATCAGGGTCACCCAACCAGCTGATGTAGACCATGTTGATCAGATCAACGACAAAGATCGCCATCAACCCCACGGATGCCGAAAGGGACATGACCGTCACATGGCGCAGAAGGTTCCCCTCCACAAACTTCGCCTGTTCTGTCACCGCCCGCCCCATTTCATCTGTCCATAAATATCCTCGGGGGGTGCGGGGGGCAGACAGCCCCCCGGCCTTTGCCAAGGGCCCTACGCCCCCGGAACTTTCTGCAACAGCGGCATCACATCCGCCATTTCCGGCCCCGCATCCCGCCCCGTCAGTGCCCGCCGCAATGGCCGGAACAGATCCTTGCCCTTGCGCCCCGTCGCCGCCTTCACCGCCCCCGTCCATTCGCCCCAGGTGGCCGTCGTCCATGGCCGCGCTGGCAGCAAGGCCATCGCCTGCGCCACGAAATCCCGGTCCGCCTCATCGACCAGCGGCTCTGCCCCATCGCGGAACAGCGCCCACCACTCGCCCATATCCGACAACAGCGTGATGTTCCCCTTGGCCACCGCCCAGAACCCTTCCGCCAGATCATCCGGCACCCCAAGCGCCGCAATCCGCCCCGCCACCGCGGCAAACGGCAAGCCCTGCACATGATGGCGCGTCAATGGCAGCAGGTCTTCTGCATCAAACTTCGTCGGCGCCGCCCCGAAACTTTCCACATCAAACCCGTCGATCAGGTCCTGCATTGACCCCATCAGTTCCACCGGCTTTGATGACCCCAACCGCGCCATCAGACTTAGCAGTGCCGCAGGCTCGATCCCCCGCTCCCGCAGATCGCGCAGCGCCAGCACCCCAAGCCGTTTTGACAGCTCTTCCCCCTGCGGCCCCGTTAGCAGACTGTGGTGTGCAAACGTCGGCGGCACCCCGCCCAAGGCCTTCATGATCTGGATCTGCGTCGCCGTGTTCGTCACATGGTCCGCCCCGCGCACAATATGCGTGACCCCCATGTCCACATCATCCACCGAACTGGCGAAGGTATACAGCACCTGCCCATCCGCCTTGATCAGCACAGGGTCGCTTACCGACCCCGCATCAATCGAGATATCGCCGATGATCCCGTCCTTCCATTCGATCCGCTCGATATCCAGCCGGAACCGCCAGTACCCCTGCCGCCCCTCCGCCCGGTAGGCCGCCTTCTGCTCTTCTGTCAGATGCAGGGATGCCCGGTCATACACCGGCGGCTTACCCATGTTCAGCAGCTTCTTGCGCTTCAGGTCCAGCTCCACCGGCGTCTCGAAACACTCGTAAAACCGCCCCGCCGCCTTCAGCTGTTCTGCCGCCTCGGCGTAGCGCGCCATCCGCAGGGATTGCTGCTCAATGCGGTCATAGCGCAGCCCCAGCCATTCCAGATCCGCCTTTAGCCCGTCAATATATTCCTGTTTGCTGCGTTCCTGGTCCGTATCATCCAGCCGCAGAATGAACTGCCCGCCCGCCTTGCGCGCGATCAGATAATTCATCAGCGCCGTGCGCAGATTGCCAACATGGATATAGCCCGTAGGCGACGGGGCGAAACGCGTGGTGACGGTAGTCATGGGCAGACCCTTTTCGTGGAATGCCTTTCCCTGTCACAAGGGGCAGCGCTTGTCCAGTTTGTGCCCCGCTTGCCCCCTGCTCAGACTGGCGTAATCGTCCAGCGCTTACCCAGATCAGCCAGCCCTTCGCGGATCAGCCCGCGCAAGACCGCCTCATCCGCATCTTCCAGTCGCCGCAGATACAAACAGCCCTTCCCGATCCGGTGCTTGCCAAGGCGCGACAGCAGCGCATCCCTGCCGTCCAACCCTGGCATGATATAGACCGACAGGTCCGCCTTGCGCGGCGAAAACCCCGTGGCACAACTTTCCCCCGCATGCCCGCTGTCATAGCGATAGGCATAGCGCCCGAAACCCGCAATGTTCCCTGGCCACAGCTGCGGCGCAAAACCCGTTTCCTCTGTAAATATCATCAGCAATCGCGCCGCTTCGGCCCGCCTTTCGGGCGCAACTGACGCCAGCCAGTCGTCAGCAATCAGCGGTGCCACAGTCGGCGGGGTTGTTCTTGCCATGATCGGTCACACGCCCCCCCCATGCGAAAATTGCAGGATAGACTTTGTCCTTTGATCGTTTGTTCACCCTATCGCACCCACAACCTTCAGGCTAGCCTGCACCCCATGACCAAACCCAATCCGCACCCCTTGCCTGCGCCCGAAAGCCTTGCGCCTTCGCTCGCCCAGATCGAAGAGCTGGCCCGCGATGCCGTCCTTGGCCTGCCGCAGCCCTACCGCGACATGGCCACAGCCATCGCCCTGCGGGTCGAGGATTTTGCCGCGGATGATCTGCTTGACCTGATGGAACTGACCGATCCCTTCGCGCTGACCGGCCTGTATGACGGCACGCCCTTGACCGAGAAATCCGTGATGGATCAGGTCATGGGCCCCGATGTGATCTGGCTGTTCCGCCGCCCCATCCTGGATGAATGGGCCGCGCGCGGTGATGTGACACTGGCCGAACTGGTCACACATGTGATGGTGCATGAAATGGCGCATCATTTCGGCTGGTCGGATGAGGATATCGCCTCCGTCGATCCCTGGTGGGAATAGCCCTGCGTTTTTGCACAGGGTCTGTGCGGTGCTAGAGGTGCAATGACGGGGCTGTGAAGTGTTCCGGCGCAACATGGCGCTATCTTCGCCCCACAGCACCTTAACCCAGAGGATAGACCCATGACGATGACGCGACGCTCTGCCCTGCTTGCCGCCGCCGCTGCGCCCTTTGCCCCGGCGCTGATCCGTGCAACACCTGCCCATGCCGAAGCCGCCTTGCAAGGACCGTCAATGGCCATGTTCAACCGCTTTGCCCTTGGCGGGTTTGAAGTGACAACGCTGCTTGCCGGCACGCGCACGGTTGAAAAACCGCAAGAGATTTTTGGCATGAACGTTGATGCAGACACCTTCGCCACGACATCTGCTGCGAACTTCCTGCCCGTCGACAAGGCGCAATTCTTCTTCACACCCACCCTTGTGAACACGGGCAGCGAACTTGTGCTGTTCGATACGGGCCTTGCGCCAGACAGCATTATTGCACCGCTTGCAGCCGCTGGCATCACCCCAGACCAGATTGATACGGTTGTGATCACCCACATGCACGGCGACCATATCGGCGGGCTGATGGGTGCGGGTGGCGCGACCTTTGCGAATGCGCGCTATGTGACGGGTGCAGTGGAAAACAACCACTGGGCCGGTGCGGCGAACGAAGGCTACGAGGCATCCGTGCGCCCCTTGGCCGACAAGATGACCTTTGTCGATGATGGCGGCAGCGTGGCCGGCGGCATCACGGCGATGGCGGCCTTCGGGCACTCGCCGGGGCATATGGTCTACCGGATCGAAAGCAACGGGGCGCAGCTGGTGATCACGGCAGATGCGGCGAACCATTATGTCTGGTCGCTGGCCTATCCGGACTGGGAAGTGAAGTTTGATGCCGACAAGGCCGCAGCAGCAGCCACGCGGCGGGCACTGTTCGGCATGCTGGCAGCGGACAAGGTGCCGTTCATCGGCTATCACATGCCCTTCCCCGGAATGGGCTATGTCGAAACCCGCGACGATGGCTTCCGCTATGTGCCTGCCAGCTATCAGATGATGCTGCAGGGCTGATCACCTGCGCTGGTTTTGTGCGCCCCCACCGCTGATTGGCGGCGGGGGCGTGGTTTTGCGGGGCCCTTATTCGGGCTTGCTGTGGCTGTGGGCGTTTCCTAAGAATTGGTAAATTTCATCGGATAAGTCGTTGATTTTGTTATGTGCAAATCATGTCCCATCATGGGACAGCGGGTTTACAGCACCCGCAACCGCCCCGCCATCCATGGCCAGCTTTGAACCGCCGGGGCGATCACCCGATCGGCGATATGGCCCCTCATCCGGCCTGCCACCAGCCCCGGCATATCGCGCAGCACACCCACCCGCGCTGTCAGCGAAATCGTCCGCTCCAGCGGTGCGAAGGGCAAGGGCAGCACGTCCGTCGCCCCCCGGAACCGTTCCGCCACCCCAATCGCCAGCGGTGTCAGGATCGTCCAACCCGCGCCTGCCGCGACCATCGCCATGATCGCCGAATAGCTGTCCAGTTCAAACCGGTGCGTCAGCCGCAGGTTCTGTTGCGCCAGATGCGCCGCCACCTGCCGCCCCATGTGATGCCGCGCCGTATACTGGATCATCGGCATCGACGGCAAATCCGCCGCCTGCGCGCCCCGCGGCACCACGGCCACAAACGGCTCGGCCATCAGCGGATGCACCTCGCGCCAGTCGCCCTCGCCCGTCTCGCTGCCCATATCCGCCGCCACGACCATATCCAGCGCGCGCGCCTCAAGCTGGCTGACAAGGCGGTGGCTGGCACCCGTCTCCAACAGAAACCGGCAGCCCCGCAAATCGCCGGCAAGTTCCGCCAGCAGCGCAGGCGTCACCTCGGCATCAAAATCCTCGATCACGCCAAGGCGCAGCGATGTCAGCCCCGCCAGATCAGCCATCGCCAGTTCCGCCCGCGCCTCAGCTTCGGCATTCAGGATGGTTTGCGCATGGCGGCGGAACATCGCACCGGCGGGTGTGGTCAGCATCGGCCGCCCACCGCGATCCAGAAGCACCGTGCCCAGTGCCACCTCAAGCCCGGCAAGCTGCTGGCTGACCGTGGACGCCGACACATTCAAACGGCGCGCGGCCGCCGAAATGGCGCCCTCTTCGGCCACGGCCAGAAACACCTCCACCCCCCAAAGGGTGATGCGCGTGTCCTGCCCTGCCACCGCTTTACAGCTTGGACAGCTTGGTTTGCAGCTCAGCCAGCTGCCGCTTGATCGCTGCAAGCTCATCCGCGTCAGGCTTTGCCTCTGCCTCTGGCTTGGCGGGCGCTGCGCCAGCCCCCCAGGTTGCCATGCCGCCCATCATGGTTTTCAGAAAGGCTTCCTGCTGCTTGCGCATCGCCTCAAACCCCGGCACGCCTGACATCGGGTTCGGTATGGTGGACAGGTTTTCCACCATCTTGGCCTGCCCTTCGCGCAGCATTTCAAACGAGGCCGCAAGGAACTGCGGCACCACCGATTGCACGGAATTCGTATAGGACCGCACCAGATCGGTCAGCACGCCGACCGGCAACACGCTTTCGCCTTTCGCCTCATGTTCGGCGACGATCTGCAGCAGATACTGGCGCGTCAGGTCATCACCTGATTTCAGATCGACGATCTGCACCTCACGCCCGGCACGCACAAAGGCAGCGATATCTTCCAGCGTCACGTAATCCGAGGTTTCGGTATTGTATAACCGACGGCTCGCATAGCGTTTGATCAGCAGTGGCTTGTCGGCATCGGCCATCGTCGCGCCCCCCGGGTGTTGCAGTGCAGCAAGCCTAGAGGACAGTTCCACAAAAAGAAAGAGCAAGTGCAGCGGCATCTTGCGCCTGCAGAAACGCCTCTGAGGCGCGTTTTCAGACGGGTCTGGCGCAATGAAAAAGGGCAGGCCCGAAGGCCCGCCCATGACATCACAAGGGAACGGGGAGGACGTTCCCGCGATGATTACTTTGCTGCTGCAGCAACTTTCTTGGCAGCGGTCGTCACTTCAGCCGTTGCTTTTTTCACGGCAGCGGTTGCGTCTTCCGACATGTCCTTGCCAGCGGCGAGCATCAGCTCAACCGTTTCCATCTGCACTTTCTTCGCGATCTCTGCGAACGAAGCCATATGCTCGGTCGCGATTTCCGAAGAAGCCGACAGGAAATCCGTCACGGATTTGGTGTAATCAGCAGGCTCTGCCTTGGCTTTGGAAACCACTGCCAGCTTGGCCAGTGCTTCCTTTGCCCACTTTGCCGACACTTCGGTCGACTTTTCAGCAGCTTCGATAGCCACTTTCGAAAACTTCTCGGCCATTGCAGCCTGCGTTTTGAAAGCGTTCTGCATTGCAGAAGCGTCCATCGGGAAAGCGGCCATCATGTCCTGCATGACTTTGGTGAAATCGGGCGTTGCGGTCATCGTCGTTGCTCCTGTTACCGGGCATCGTGCCCGCGTCTCATGACAAGACATATACATGCTGCAGCGCAGCAATTCAAGATTTTTTCTGCATTGCAGCATTGTGTCGCACGCATAGCGGGAAGTCCCGCACAATCAGAGGCTTGGGGTTGCACCCACATAGGTTCCCGGCGCGGGTGCCAGAATATCGGCCCCCGAATCGCCCGGAATACGCGCGGGCACCTGCGGGCCGGAACGTTCGGCCAGCCATGCGCCCCAGCGGGGCCACCAGCTGGCGGCGTGGAAGGTTGCCCCCGCCAGCCATTCCTCAGGCGTGGTCAGGGGGGCATCACTGACATAGTGGCCATACTTGCCCTTGGACGGCGGGTTGACGATGCCTGCAATATGCCCGGACTGCGCAAGGATAAATGTCTTGTCATCCGATCCCATCTGCCGCACGCCGTTGAAGCTGGCCTTCCACGGCGCGATATGGTCCGTCTCACAGGCAATCGCACCAAGCGGTACCTTCACACCCGACAGGCTGACCGGTTCACCAAACACCGGGTAGGCGCCCTTGGCAAAGCCATCA
>JBJOQW010000080.1:0-7682 GCA_046049665.1 Pseudomonadota bacterium
GAATACCTGTCGACGCCGATTGCGCATGAAATCTGGATGGCGCAGACGGGCTTCCTGACGCCGCACAAGGGCGTGAACGTTGACCTGTATGGCGACCCGACGCTGAAGAAGATGGGCGACATCCTGTTGAGTGCCACGACCTTCCGTTTCGACGGGTCTGACCTGATGCCGGGTGGCGTGGGTGCAGGCGTGTTCTGGACGGGCATGGTTGACTACACGGGCGGCAAGTCGGCACAGGAAGTGGCTGACAGCATCCAGGGCACCTGGGACAGCCTGAAGTAATCTGATGAAGGCCCGCCGTGGGTTGCCCGCGGCGGGCCTTTGCTTTCTGATCGTATCAAGCCGGAATAATCGGCAACCCGCGTAACATCGCATCGGCGCATTGCAAGGGGGAAGCGATGGACCAGTTCTTCAGCGCAGTCATGACGATTGGTATCGGGGTTGGCGGCTGCCTGACCTATTTTTTTCTGTCGAATCTGGTGCTGGACAGCATCTATCCGGCACGGGGCGCGAACATCAGCTTCAACATCAACCGGGCGAATGCGATCCGGCCTTGGCTGTTCATGCTGCCTGCGATCATTCTGCTGGCGGTCTATCTGGTTTATCCGCTGTTCTGGTCGGTCTATCTGTCATTCATGGATGCGGCGGGCACGACCTTTGTCGGCGGGGCCAACTATGCGTGGATGGTCGGGGACGAAAAGTTCCAGGAATCCATGCGCAACAACATTCTGTGGCTGATCGTGGTGCCGGCGTTTTCAACAGCGTTCGGGCTGATTGCAGCGGCGGTGACGGACCGGATCAAATGGGGGAACCTGGCCAAGGCGATGATCTTCATGCCGATGGCGATTTCGTTCGTGGGCGCGTCGGTGATCTGGAAGTTCGTCTATGATTTCCGCCCCGAGGGCACGGCGCAGATTGGTTTGCTGAATGCGATCTATGAGTATTTCGGGGGGGTGCCGCAGACGTGGCTGACCTCGGAGATTGTCAATTCGTTCCTGTTGATGGTGGTGCTGATCTGGATTCAGACAGGCTTTGCGATGGTGATCCTGTCAGGGGCGCTGCGGGGCATTCCAGAGGAAACGGTTGAGGCGGCCATTCTGGATGGGGCAAGCCCGCTGCAGATTTTCTTCAAGATCAAGGTGCCGCAGATCTGGGGCACGATCATCGTGGTGTGGACGACAATCACGATCACGGTGCTGAAAGTGTTCGACATCGTGCTGACGATGACAAACGGGCAATGGGGCACGCAGGTCTTGGGCAATTACATGTTTGACTGGCTGGTGCGGGGGCAGGATTCGGGGCGGGCCTCGGCGATTGCGATCGTGATCATGCTGTTGGTGCTGCCGATCATGATCTGGAACATCCGCAACGCCCGCAAGGAGATGCGCTAAGATGGCCCGCGACTGGACAGGAGCAAAGCATGGATAACATCGTAGGCGGCAAGTCGAGCCTGACATGGGCGGTGAACCTGGCGGCGGCGTTTCTGGTGCTGCTGTGGACGATCCCGACCTTTGGTCTGCTGGTGTCTTCGTTCCGGGAAAAGGACCAGATCATTTCAAGCGGCTGGTGGGAATCAATGTTCCCGCAGGAACAGGCGGTGCAGGTGCGGGGGGCGGCGCCGGATACGGCGTTGCAAGAAGGCGGGGTGTTCGTGATTGCGGGGCAGGCCTTTGAGGAAGGGCAGGCGGGGGCAGTCAGCGCCTTTGGGATCAGTTCGCGCGAACCGGCGGCGACGGCAGCAGGTGAGACAGCAACGACGAGCGAGGGCTATCGTCTGACGGTGAACAGTGATGGAACCTACCGGCTGGAATCGGACACGCCGTTCGAGGGGACGCGGGGCGAGCGGTTCTTTGTGACGACGACAGCGCCGCCCAGCTTTACGACGGAGAATTACAGCACGGTGCTGTCGGGCGAAGGGCTGGCGCGGGGGTTCTTCAACACGATGACGGTCAGCATTCCGGCAACGATCATTCCGATCCTGATCGCGGCTTTTGCGGCCTATGCGCTGGCGTGGATGGAGTTTCCGGGGCGGGCCTTGCTGCTGGCCTGTGTGGTGGGGATGCTGGTGGTGCCGTTGCAACTGGCGCTGATCCCGCTGCTGAAGCTGCATTTGTGGGCGGGGATCGGCAAAAGCTATCTGGGGATATGGCTGGCGCATACGGCGTTCGGGCTGCCCTTGGCGATTTACCTGTTGCGCAACTACATGGCGGGTCTGCCGCGCGAGATCATCGAAAGCGCGCGGGTGGACGGGGCGACGGATTTCCAGATTTTCCTGAAGATCATCCTGCCCTTGTCATTCCCGGCCTTGGCAAGTTTCGCGATCTTTCAGTTCCTGTGGACGTGGAATGACCTGTTGGTGGCCTTGGTGTTTCTGGGTGCGACGGAAGATCAGCTGGTGATGACGGGGCAGTTGAAGGAACTGATGGGGTCACGCGGGGGGGATTGGGAGTTGTTGGCGACATCGGCCTTTGTCAGCATCGCGGTGCCGTTGGTGGTGTTCTTTGCGATGCAGAAATACCTGGTGCGGGGTCTGCTGTCAGGATCGGTGAAGTAAGTGACGGACATGGGTGCAATAAAGGGCACGGTGCTGGCGGCGGATGCCAACTGGTGGCGGGGGGCGGTGATCTATCAGATCTATCCGCGCAGCTATCAGGACAGTAACGGCGATGGGATCGGTGATCTGGGGGGCATCGTGCAGCGGTTGCCGCACATTGCCAGCCTTGGCGCGGATGCGATCTGGATCAGCCCGTTCTTCACCAGCCCGATGAAGGACTTCGGTTATGACGTCAGCAACTATTGCGACGTGGACCCGATGTTCGGCACGCTGGCGGATTTCGACCGGGTGGTGGCCACGGCGCATGGTTTGGGCCTGCGGGTGATGATTGATCTGGTGCTGTCACATACGGCGGATGTGCATCCGTGGTTTGTGGAATCGCGCCGAAACCGGACGAATGACAAGGCCGACTGGTATGTTTGGGCGGACCCGAAAGGTGATGGGACGCCGCCGAACAACTGGCTGTCGATCTTTGGGGGGTCTGCCTGGCAGTGGGACGGGCGGCGCGAGCAGTATTATCTGCACAACTTTCTGACCAGCCAGCCGGACCTGAATTTCCACTGCGATGCGGTGCAGGATGCGCTGCTGGATGTGGCGCGGTTCTGGCTGAAGCGGGGGGTGGATGGCTTCCGCCTTGACACGATCAATTTCTACATTGCGGACAAGTACTTGCGCGACAATCCTCCACTTCCGAAGGAATTGCGCAACGACAGTATTGCGCCAAGCGTGAACCCCTATAACCACCAACTGCATCTGTTCGACAAGAACCAGCCGGAGAACCTGAATTTTCTGCGAAAATTCAGGGCCGTTCTGAACCCGTACAATGCGGCGGCGGTAGGCGAGGTGGGCGATGCCCAGCGTGGGCTGGAGATCATGGCGGAATATACCGCGGGCGGCGACAAGGTGCAGATGTGCTACCCGTTCGAAATGCTGCAACCAAAGCGGCTGACAACGGGGCTGCTGGTAGAGACATTCGCGCGGATGATCGCGGTGGCGCCGGATGCCTGGCCCTGCTGGGCCTATTCCAACCATGATGTGGTGCGCCATATCACACGGTGGGGCCTTTCTGACGCGGCAGCAAGGACTTACACGGTGTTATTGATGTGCCTGCGCGGATCGGTCTGCCTGTATCAGGGCGAGGAACTGGGCCTGCCGGAGGCAGAGATCGCCTTTGAAGATCTGCAGGATCCCTACGGCATCCAGTTCTGGCCAGAGTTCAAGGGCCGTGATGGCTGCCGCACGCCAATGCCTTGGGTGACGGATAACGGCAATGCGGGCTTTTCGGACGCGAAGCCCTGGCTGCCGGTGGTGACGCCGCATTTGCCAAAAGCGGTTGCGACGCAAACGGATGACCCGCAATCGATGCTGACGCATTACCGCACGGCGCTGGCGATGCGGCGGTCAAATCCGGTGCTGATTTCGGGTGAGATGGAGATGCTGCCGCCACAGGGAGAGGTGGCGCGGTTTGTACGGACGCAAGGCGACAAGAAGGTGTTCTGTGCGTTCAACCTGTCAGACGCGCCCGCAACGTTGACGCTGCCCGAAGGGGATTGGGCGCTGTTCGGGGCCTGCGTCGGCGGGGTGCAGGCCGACGCACAACAAGAATTGCCCGCCTGGGGCCTGTGCCTGGCGAAACAAGGATAAGGGGAGAGGGACCATGGCTGAACTGGTGCTGAAGAACGTCGAAAAGGCCTATGGCGAGGTCAAGGTGTTGAAAAACATCAACCTTGATATCAAGACGGGCGAGCTGATCGTGTTCGTGGGGCCTTCGGGCTGTGGCAAATCCACACTGTTGCGGATGATTGCGGGGCTGGAGCGGATTACGGGGGGCGACTTCAGCATTGACGGGGTGCGGATGAACGACATCCCGCCAGCGCAGCGTGGCATTGCGATGGTGTTCCAGTCTTATGCATTGTACCCGCACATGACGGTGCGCGATAACATGTCTTTCGCGCTGAAGATCGCGAAGAAAAGTCCGGCCGAGATCGAGGCGGCGGTGGAAAAGGCGGCCCGTATCCTGCAACTGACGCCCTATCTGGACCGTCTGCCAAAGGCGCTGTCAGGTGGGCAGCGGCAGCGGGTGGCGATCGGGCGCAGCATTGTGCGGGACCCGAAGGTCTATCTGTTTGACGAACCGCTGTCGAACCTGGATGCGGCGTTGCGGGTGGCGACGCGGATCGAAATTGCACAGCTGAAAGAGGCGATGCCGAATTCGACGATGATCTATGTGACGCATGATCAGGTGGAAGCGATGACGCTTGCGACGCGGATCGTGGTGCTGACGGTGGGCAACGGGATCGGGCAGGTGGGCACGCCGCTGGAGCTGTATGAACGGCCGGAGAATGAATTCGTGGCGCAGTTCATTGGCAGCCCGGCAATGAACCTGCTGCCGGGTGAGATCGTGGAAACGGGTGAGACGACGACGATCAAGCTGGCAGGTGGGGGGATGGCGCTGTCAATGGTGCCGACCCAAGCATCGGACAAGGGCTTGAAGGTGAATGTGGGGGTGCGGCCTGAAGATTTCGTGCCAACGGACGGGGCGCATATCTTTGCGGGGAATGTGGAGATTACCGAAGCGCTTGGGGAATTGACGCAGCTTTACTTTGAACGTGAGGCGGGGGCTGCAAACCCGGTGATTGCAAAGCTGCCGGGCATTCATTCAGGCTTGCGCAAAACGACGGTCAAAATGACGGCGGATGCAAAGAAGGTGCATGTCTTTGCGAATGGCAAGTCATTGCTGTATCGGTAAGTAACACATCAAATCAATGCTTTGCGCCCGCATCTTCATGCGGGCGTTTTGCTTTTCAGGACCAGATGGCATAGGCGGCAAGGAAGATCAGGCTGAGTGCGGATGCAATCAGGCCGGGCACCCAAAGGGTGAAGTGGGGGCTGGGGGCGCGGATCCTTGCACGGGGTTTGGTGATGTGTGGCATGGGCATATTCATCAGGGATTAAGGTTTCTGCATGGTTAATGCGGGCATGTCGTTTGAAACCTGCCCCTGGGATGAGACTGCAGAGACAAGCTTTGCGCAAAGCACGGCTTATGCGGTGGCGGCGCGTGCGATGGGGGCGCAGGTGGGGCGCATGGTGCTGGACGGGGTGCAGGTGCAATGGCTGGACCGGGGGGCATTGCGGATGATTGCGCGGGCGGGTCTGGGGCGGGGGCATCTGCGCTATCTGGCGCGGCGGTTGGGGGCAACGGTGGCGGTGCCTGAGGCGGGGCTTGCGGGCTTTGGTCTGGTGCCGCTGGTGACACCGCAGCATGTGGCGCTGTGGGATATTCGAGCGGAACCGGATGTGCTGTTGAGGGGCATGGCGGGCAAATGGCGCAACCGGCTGGTCAGTGCGGATGTGCGGGTGCGGCAGGGCAAGGGGGACTGTCTGGAGGGGTTACTGGCGGCAGAGGGGGTGCAGCGGCAGGGGCGGGGATACCGGGCCTTGCCTGCGGGGTTTACGCAGGCGCTGCCGGGGTCTGCGTTGCGGCTGTGGGAATGGCGGCAGGGGGGGCAGATGGGGGCGGCGATGTGCTTTGTGCGGCATGGGCGGATGGCCACCTATCACATGGGCTGGGCTGGTGCGGCGGCGCGGGCGGCGGGGGTGCATGGGGTGATGCTGTGGCAGGCGGCGCTGGCCCTGCGGGCGGAAGGGGTAGAGCGGCTGGATCTGGGGTTGGTTGACAATGAGGCGGCTCCGGGGCTGGCGCGGTTCAAACTGGGGACGGGGGCCGCGTGCCGGGCACTTGGGGCGACGGTCTGGGTGCTGCCGGGTTGACGGCAGGCGCGGATGGGCGCAGGTCTTGGGGCAGGCGCAGGCAGGTGCGGCTGCAAATTGCAGTCAGGTGCGGGGCGCAGGGAAGGACAGACCATGGCCAAGGGTCAGATGCGTTCGAACAAGGAAGTGAAAAAGCCGAAGAAGGACAAGACCAAACCGGGCACGGCGGCGGCGGCGAATGCGGGCACGTCGATGGCGGCGCGGTTTGCAGCAGCAGCAGACAAGGGCAAGGGCGAGAAGTAGCGCGATGCGTGTGACGGATGCGATGGTGGCAGATTATCAGCGCGACGGGGTGGTGCTGATCAAGGGGTTGTTCGCGGATTGGGTGGATGTGATCCGGGCCGGGATTGAGCGGAACATGGCAGAGCCGGGGCCCTATGCGGCGGAAAACAACCGTCCGGGGGATACGGGGCGGTTCTTTGACGACTACTGCAACTGGGAACGGATACCGGAATTCGGGCGGGTGGTGCGGGAAAGTGCGGCGGCACAGGTGGCGGCGGCGCTGATGGGCAGCCAGTCGGTGCAGTTGTTTCATGATCATGTGCTGGTCAAGGAACCGGGGACAAGCCGGGCAACGCCGTGGCATCAGGACGGGCCTTATTACTTTGTCGAAGGGCGGCAGGTGGTGAGTTTCTGGTCACCGATGGATGCGGTGCGTGAGGCGTCCTTGCGCTGTGTGGCGGGCAGCCATCTGTGGCCGCGCGAGGTGATGCCGACGCGTTGGATGACGGAGACAAGTTTTTATCCGGACCCGGAAAAATACATGCCCGTGCCGGACCCGGATGCCGAAGGGATGCGCGTTCTGGAATGGGAGATGGAGCCGGGGGACGCGGTGGCCTTTCATTACCGCACCTTGCACGGGGCGCGGGGCAATGCGGCGGGGGCGCGGCGGCGGGCGTTTTCGTTGCGGCTGGTGGGGGATGATGCGTGTTATGTGGAGCGGCCGGGGCGGACATCGCCACCCTTTCCGGGGCATGGCATGGTGGCGGGGCAGCGGCTGCGGGAAGACTGGTTTCCGGTGCTGCATGGCAGTGTCCCATGATGGGACATGTTTCGGGCTGAATGAAATCAAGGGCTTGGGCGCGCGTCTTCAGAAAATCTTAACCCTTTGCGCCACGTCAGCGAAAGCCAGCGATGCAACCGGATGACCCGCTGATCACGGAAGAACTGGTGCAGCGCTTGGTTGCCGAGCAGTTTCCGCAATGGGTGGATTTACCGGTAAGGGCCATTCTGCCGGGGGGCTGGGATAACCGCACGTTCCGGCTGGGCGACGGGTTACTGGTGCGGCTGCCATCCGCGGAACGCTACGCAGCGCAGGTCAAGAAAGAGCAGCGCTGGTTGCCGGTTCTGGCGCAGG
>JBJOQW010000081.1:0-20631 GCA_046049665.1 Pseudomonadota bacterium
CTGCGTTAGCCGCACCATGAAGAAGCCGTCCATCCCGCCCCAGTAATCCGGGCGCAGGCGCAGCCCGCCGTCCGGTGTGATCCAGGCCGGATCAACCCATGGCATGGCGGGGCGCTTCACCCGCAAACCGGGGTGGCGGGCAAGGGCAGCAGTGAGTTGGCCTTCGCCTTCATCGGGCAGCAGGCTGCAGGTGCAAAACACCAGCCGCCCGCCGGGTTTCAGCCAGCCAAGCGCGCGGTCCAGAAGCGCCGATTGCAGGGCTACCAGCCCCGCAACCTCGCTGCCATCCTTCACGAAGGGCAGGTCGGGGTGACGGCGGATTGTGCCCGTGGCCGAACAGGGCGCATCCAGCAGAATGGCGTCAAACGCCCCGTCCGGTTGCCAGTGCAACGCATCGGCCACCACAAGATTTGCCGCCAGCCCCGTGCGCGCCAGGTTTTCGGCCACGCGCGCCATGCGCGGGCCAGACAGATCAACCGCCGTGACCTGTGCCCCTGCCGCCGCCAGCTGCATCGTCTTGCCACCCGGTGCAGCACACAGGTCAAGCACGCGTTCACCCGCCACGGGTGCCAGAAGTGGCACAGCCATGGCGGCGGCCGCATCCTGCGCCCACCAGTTGCCCTCTGCATAACCCGGCAGCGCCGATACCTGCCCGAACTGCGCCAGCCGCAGCGTGCCGTTTGGCAGAACCTGCCCTTCCGGCCCATCCACCCCCGGTTTCAGCGTGATGTCCAGCGGCGGCGAACCCGCATGCACGGCCTCGATTGCCGCCACCGCCTCACGCCCATAGGCATGCACCATCGGTTGGCGCAGCCAGCGCGGCAGTTTCTGCACCGCCCCGCCTGCCGGAACCCCACCCGGCACCTTGCGCAGCACCGCATTGACCAGCCCGGTCATATGCTGCGTGCGATTGCCACGCCGCACCACCTCAACCGCTGCATTCACCGCACCATGCGCAGCTGCCCCGGCACCGATTTCCACCACCGCAAGACGCAGCGCATTTACCACCGTCACCGGCGGGATCTTTCGCAAATGCGGCGACAGAACGGCATCCGCACCGTCCACTTGCCGCAGCACCATGCTGGCCAGCCGCATGGCCCGCGCGCGGTCCTGCACAGGCAGGTGGGCCACCAGATCATCCAGTTGCGCCAGCATCCGCCCCTGCCCCATCACGGCATCCAGCACCGCCACCGCCGCCGCGCGTGGCGCAATTCCTTCGGCCATCTGGCCCTCTTTGTCTTGTTCCCGATCTTGGGCGGCGTATATCAGGGGCATCCCTGCGACAAGGCCCAGCATGACAGACCAACCCCTTCCCCCCGCAGCCCAACGCGCCCTTGCCGAAGCCGAAGAGCGCCGCGCCAAGGCCGCAAAGGACCTGCCCGTCGAAATTGGCGGGCGTGATGGACCTGAACCCGTGCGCTATGGCGATTGGGAAAAGAAGGGGCTTGCGATCGACTTTTAGGGATCAGCGCAGATTGAAAGTGGCCTCATCCCCTGCGCCCTTGTCGACGGTGAAGCGTATTTTTTCATCGTTCTGCACTTCGACAAGTTGGCAGTTAAAGGGAATGGCTTTGCCAGACCAGTCAATCTCGCGGCAGAAATAGCCGTCTTGCCAGGCCCAGGTGCCCGTCACATCCCAGCCCAGGGCCGACCCTTTGATCTGCCCGTCCGGCGTGATCGTAAGGGCAATCTGGAACACACCCAGACGCAACTCCCGCCCTTCAACAACCCGCAAAAAGGCATCGCGGTCGCTGACAGGCGCGAATTCAGCATGGGCAGGAACAGCAGCAGACAGCGCGAAGGTGGCAAGTGCAAGCGTTTTGAACATGGTGGTCACCCCAGTTACATCGCAATGATACGCAGCAGGCCCGCTACTGGTTCATTTAAAGGCCCAGCACATCCATCATGTCATATTCCCCCGGCTTCTGATCCTGCCCCCACAGGCAGGCCCGCAACGCGCCCCGCGCAAAGATGGCCCGGTCTGTCGCCACATGGCGCAGGATGATGCGTTCACCTGCGGCGGCAAAGATCACATCATGTTCGCCCACGATATCACCCCCCCGCACCGACGAAAACCCGATCGCACCCACATCGCGTGCATCCGAAATGCCATGCCTGCCCGCCACCATGGCATCGCGCAATGCAACTTGCCGGCCGTCAGCAGCCGCCTGCCCCAGCATCAGCGCCGTGCCTGATGGCGCATCTACCTTCATGCGGTGATGCGCCTCGACAATCTCGATGTCCCAATCGGTGTCCAGCGCGGCTGCCACCTTTTGCGTCAGCCGCGTCAAAAGGTTCACACCCAAAGACATGTTCCCCGCGCGCACGATCACCGCATGGTGGGCCGCCAGAGCAATTTTGTCAAAATGCGCATCTTCCAGCCCGGTCGTGCCGATCACATGCACAGCCCGGGCCTGAGCCGCCAGCGCGGCAAACTCCACCGTGGCAGACGGAGAGGTGAAATCAACCACGCCTTGCGCGTGCGAAAATGCCTCAAGCGCATCATCCGTGACCTTGACCCCAAGGGCTGCCCCACCTATCGCCTCGCCTACGTCACGGCCTAGCCAGGCATGGCCGGGGCGTTCAAGGCAGGCCACAAGACGGGCACGCGGGCTGTCGCTGATCAACTTGACCAGCATCTGCCCCATGCGCCCCGATGCCCCCGTGACCACGATCCCCGGAATATCCGCCATCTTCACCCCCTGCTTTTGCCCTTCGCTTTAGCGCGACTTCGCGCCCACCGCAAACCCGACCATTGCCGTACACGGCAAAACCGCATAATGGGGCGCGCATGGCAAAACGCTTTGAACCCTCTGGCGCCAAATCGCAGCGGCAACTGCGCGTGGGCGAACTGATCCGCCGCACGCTGGCCGATGTGCTGAACCGTGCAGAAATCCACGATCCTGCATTGAATGCAATGTCGATCACTGTGGGCGAAGTGGCACTTTCGACTGATCTTAAGGTTGCGACCGTGTATGTCATGCCGCTGATGGGGTCAGTGTCGGTAGAAGACGCGATCGCGGCACTTGCGCGCAACAAGAATGAACTGCGCAGACGCGTGTCCGCAGAACTGACGTTGAAATACGCCCCGGACCTGCGGTTCCGCCCGGATGAAACGTTTGACAGGCTTGATGAATCGCGCCGTTTGTTCAGCGATGCCGTCGTCCAGCGCGATATCGCGGCCCGCGATGACGAGCCCGAGGCATAATGCTGCGCGCTGCTGTTTTTCTGGCCCTGCTGCCGGGCATGGCACAGGCTCTTTGCCGCGATACTGTCTTTGAGGATGCGCCCTATACCGTCTGTGAAGTGGCAGCCGGATCTGACTTGCGGCTGTTTCTGAACGGGCCGGATGGTGGCCCGCTTGGCAGTTTTGGCGCGGTCAGCGACCTGCTGTCGGCACAAGGAGAGAACCTGGCATTTGCCATGAATGCCGGCATGTATCACGCAGACCGTTCGCCCGTGGGCCTGTATGTGCAGGACGGTGCAACCCTTGCGCCGGTCATCACGTCTGACGGGCCAGGCAATTTTGGGCTTTTGCCCAATGGCGTCTTCTGCGTTGGCAATGTTTTTGCGGTGATCGAGGCGCGCAGCTTTGCTGCGGCACCGCCCGCCTGCCGCTATGCCACCCAATCGGGACCGATGCTGGTCATCGACGGGGCATTGCACCCGCGTTTCCTGCCAGACAGTGACAGTTACAATATCCGCAATGGTGTGGGCGTCACGGCCGAGGGCACGGCGGTCTTTGCCATTTCTGGCAGCCGCGTGAACTTCCATACCTTCGCACGCCTGTTCCGTGATGAACTGGCCACCCCGAATGCCTTGTTTCTGGATGGCTCGATCTCTCGGCTCTATGCTCCAGATCTGAACCGACATGATCAGGGCTTTCCGATGGGGCCGATCATTGGCCTTGTTGCAAGGGGCAACTGATGGCACGCGGCAAGAAAGGGCAGGCCGTGCATGGCTGGCTTGTGGTCGACAAACCCGCAGGCATCACTTCAACAGCAGTGGTCAACAAGGTGAAATGGGCGCTTGATGCGCAAAAGGCGGGCCATGCTGGCACGCTTGATCCCGATGCGACGGGCGTTCTTGCCGTGGCTTTGGGTGAAGCGACAAAGACCATTCCCTACATTACTGACGCGCTGAAGTGCTATCGCTTCATGGTGCGGTTCGGGGTGCAAACCACAACGGATGACGCCGGGGGCGCAATGCTGGCAAGCAGCGCCTTGCGCCCGTCCGATGCAGAAATCATCGCAGCTTTGCCCGCCTTCCGTGGCGACATCCAGCAGGTGCCGCCCCAGTTTTCCGCAGTGAAGGTAGATGGCGAACGCGCTTATGATCTGGCCCGTGAGGGCACGGAAATGGACCTTGCGGCGCGTGATCTGTGGGTCGAACGGCTTGATTTCATTGGTCGCCCCGACGCGGACCATGCCGAACTGGAAATGGTCTGTGGCAAGGGCGGCTACGTGCGGTCAATCGCGCGCGATCTGGGCTTTGCCTTGGGAGGGCATGCCCATGTGCTTTGGCTGCGCCGCATCTGGTCGGGCCCGTTTGATGCCGCACAGGGTGTGAGCCTTGAGACCATCAACACCGAGGCCCGCTCGGATGCCTTGCGCGACCGGTTGTTGCCGCTGGAACTGGCGTTGTGTGATCTGCCCGAATTGCCTGCCACAGCCGAAGGTGCCGCCCGTTTGCGGAATGGCAATCCCGGAATGGTAATCACCTCATCGGCCCAGTATGGCGAGACTGCGTGGGCCAGCGCTCAGGGCCGTGCCATTGCCGTGGGCACCTACAAATCCGGCGAATTGCACCCAAGCCGGGTCTTCAACCGCTGACCTTGGCCTTTGTCATGGCACCTGTTTGCGTGCCGCAGGCAACCGCCGCCTGCCCCATGCGCCACCGATGATGCCGCTCCATGGCAATGCCGGACGCGCGGGGCTCAATGCCCCGGGTGGACGGCGGCCCCTTTCAGGTCACGTCATCCCCAGGTCGGATGAAACTTGCCTGCGGGCGATGTGGTGAAAATCTCGCAACCCGTCGCCGTCACGCCCACCGTATGCTCGAACTGTGCCGACAGCGATTTGTCCCGCGTGATTGCTGTCCAGTCATCGGCCAATATCTTGGTTTCCGGCCGCCCAAGGTTCACCATTGGCTCGATGGTAAAGAACATGCCCTCTTCCAGCACCGGGCCAGACCCCGCCCGCCCGTAATGCAGCACATTTGGCGGAGCATGGAACACGCGGCCCAGACCGTGCCCGCAGAAATCGCGCACCACACTCATCCTTTGGCCTTCGACAAAAGACTGAATTGCATGGCCGATGTCACCAAAGGTATTGCCCGGTTTCACGGCTGCAATGCCCCGCATCAGCGCATCATGTGTCACATTGATCAGGCGTGTGGCAAAGGGCTTGGCGGCACCCGCCACATACATCCGGCTGGTATCACCGAACCAGCCGTCCACGATCACCGTCACATCGACATTCACGATATCCATGTTCTGCAACACATCATTCGTACGCCCCGGAATCTTGCCGCCCGGAATGCCGTGACACACCACATGGTTCACCGAAATGCAGCTGGCGTGCTGATATCCCTTATAGCCCACCGTAGCCGACACCACCCCGCGCCGCGCAATCTCGGCCGTGATAAAGGCATCAATTTCGCCCGTCGTCACACCGGGCACCACCAAAGGCACCACCATGTCCAGAATCTCGGCGGCGCAGCGCCCGGCTGCGCGCATCCCAGCAAAATCCGCATCATCATAGATGCGGATACCTTCACGGGTGATACGGCCACGGGTCTGGTCCAAAGCGAAAGCTCCTGCTGCAGTTCCCCATAAATAAGCCCAAACGCTTCCGTTTGCCAGAGGCACCGCACCCTTGCACGCACCTGCGGACCCATTGCCCCATTGCGCCGCCGTCAACCCAAAAGCGGAAAGCTGCGTTTCCTGTCGCAGGCGGGGTGCAGGGGCTTTGAAAGCCCGATGTGCCAGCCTATACCAGACCGGCAGACGCAGGAGAGACGCCATGACCAATCCCACCGCCGCCATGCTTGTGATCGGCGATGAAATCCTGTCGGGGCGCACGCGCGATACCAACACGCATCATCTGGCCACAGAGCTGACATCGCGTGGCATCCGCCTGATGGAAGCCCGGGTCGTTGCAGATGATCAGCCCTCCATCATTGCCGCCGTCAATGCGTTGCGCGCAAGCTGGGATCACGTCTTTACCTCGGGCGGCATCGGCCCCACGCATGACGATATCACGGCGGACGCGATTGCTGCGGCCTTTGGTGTGGCCATCACACACCGGGCAGATGCCATGGCCCTGCTTGGCGCGCATTACGAACGGTCAGGCCTGCCCTTCAACGAGGCCCGTCAACGCATGGCGCGGATTCCCGATGGGGCGAGGCTGATTGACAACCCTGTCAGCACCGCACCCGGTTTCACCCTTGGCAACGTGCATGTGATGGCAGGCGTGCCCAAGATATTCGAAGCGATGGTGGCAGGTGTGCTGCCGACCCTGACGGGGGGCGATCCGCTGTTGTCACAATCCTTGCGCGTAAACCGTGGCGAGGGCGAGATTGCCGGGCCGTTTGGAGCATTAGCGGCCGAATATCCTGATCTGTCGATGGGCAGTTATCCCTTCACGGTGAACGGGGTCTTTGGCACAAATCTTGTCATCCGCGGCACCGACGGCACCCGTCTGAATGCCGCAATGGCCCGGCTTGAGGCGCTGTTCGGATGACACCGGCAGCACTTGCAGCCGTGCTGGAGGCGACTTGGCCCCCTGCAGGCCGTTTTGCTGTGTCCGGCTTTGCACTGCGGGACGGCGCAGGGGGTGGAAAGCGCGTCTCGGCGGCCACGGCTTTGCCCGGATGGACTGCGGCCAACCTGCAGGAGGCCGAAACATCAATGCAGGCGATGGGGCAAGAACCGCTGTTTCTGATCCGTGCCGAAGACGAAATGCTTGACAGCACCCTTGCAGCGCGGGGCTATGCGATTGTCGATCCGGTTGTGGCCTATGCCATCGCAGCCACAGCCCTGCCCGCCCCGCCATGGATGACCACGTTTCCGCACTGGCCCCCCATGGCGATTGCGCGCGAACAGTGGGCGGCCGGGGGCATTGGCCCAGCCCGGCTGGCGGTGATGGACCGGGTATCGGGGCGAAAGACCGCCATCCTTGCCCGTTCAGGTGACAGGATAGCCGGGGTTGCCTTTGTTGCCTTGCACGAGGAAACCGCGATGCTGCATGCGCTGGAGGTGACGCCCAGCCAGCGCCGCAAGGGGGCGGCACAGAACATTCTGGCCGCCGCCGCCGCATGGACCCACGACAACGGCGGATCAAGGCTGGTGCTGGTTGTGACCCAGGCCAATCAGGCTGCCCGTGCCCTTTATGAAAAAAGTGGGATGCAGATGGTTGGTGCCTACCATTATCGTCAGCGCCTTGCCCCTGATGGCGGTGCGGCGCCATGATCGGACGGTTTGCCTGTTTGCTGGTTCTTGCCTTGCCGGCGACCTTGTTTGCCCAGCCCTTGCCAATGCCTGCAACTGCCATTGTCACGGAAAGCAAAACCCTGGAATCCGGCACATTGGTCATAGCGACCGGACCATGGGCCCTATCCGGCGGCACGCCCCAGCGCAGCTTTGCAGGCGAGGTCAGCCAAACCGCCTATCGCCTTTCAGAAGCCGGGCAGGCAACGCTTGATCTGTTGGCACCATTGCGCAAGGCACTGGTCGCAAACGGCTTTGCGGTGGTCTACGAATGCGAGACGCAGACCTGTGGTGGGTTCGATTTTCGTTATGACCTGCCTGTGCTGCCTGAACCGGCAATGCATATCAATCTGGGGGATTTTCGTTATCTTGCAGCTGTTAAGCAGCCTGAGACGGGGGTGCCCGAGGCCGTGATGCTGATCGTGTCGCGTTCAGCCAATGCAGGGTTTGTGCAAGTCAACCGGGTTGGCGCGGCAGGTGCCTCACAGGTGCTGACGTTGTCAACCGTTTCAGAACCAACTTCAGAACCAACGGTCTCTTTGCCTGCAGCCCCGGTCAGCCGCCAGCACGCTGCAGGATCAGGCAATTTGTCCAGCATCCTTGAAACCGGTGGTGCACATCCGCTGGATGATCTTGTCTTTCCATCAGGTGCCGCAGCGCTTGCACCCGGAGAATATGCATCACTTGCGGCCCTTGCCGTCTATTTGGCAGCCAACCCGACCAGGCGTGTGGCGATTGTGGGCCATACCGATGCGTCGGGCGCCTTGCCGGGCAATATTGCCCTGTCACGCCGCCGGGCAGATTCGGTCCGCCGTGTGCTGGTTGATACATTGGGGGTGCGGCCGGCCCAGGTTGAAGCCGAGGGTGTGGGCTACCTGTCGCCGCGCGCCAGCAACCTGACCGAAGCAGGCCGAGCTGCCAACCGCCGTGTCGAAGTCATGCTTGTCAGCACCGAATAGCAAAAGGGGCCGGGGTCAACACGACCCCAGCCCCCATCAACCCTGTGCCAGATGGCGCCTGATCACCAGACGTCAGGCCCCTTGTCCATGTAACGCCGTGCCAGAAAATCAATGAACGCGCGCACCTTGGGCTGGGTAAACCGGCCCGGCGGATAGACCGCGTAGATGCCCAGAACCTCAACCGGCAGGCCCGGAATGGCCTCTTCCACCAGCCCTTCCTTCATCGCATCGGCATAAAGGAACGATGGCAGATAGGCGATGCCAAGGCCCGACACAGCTGCATTCAGCAGCGACTGCCCGTCATTCACCGTCAGCCAGCCCGCAGTGCGCACCTGCCGCTTTTCGCCTGAGGGCGCCGTGATCTTCCACACGTTGCCATTGGCTTGATTAGAATAGTGCAGAAGTTTGTGATCGTTCAGATCGTCAATCTTCATCGGACGTCCGAATTTCTGGAAATACGATGGGCTGCCGATCATGCGCTTGGTCGTATCCGTCAGCTTGCGGGCCCGCAGGCTGCTGTCTTCCAGCTCGCCCACGCGGATGGCCATGTCAAAGCCTTCGGAAATCAGTTCGACATAGCGGTTGTTCAAGACCATGTTCACCGTAATATCCGGGTATTCCAGCAGGAAATCCCCCAGAATCGGTGACAGCAGGTTCACCCCGAAATCCGTCGCCACCGAAATGCGCAACAGCCCCGAAGGTGCCGATTGCATGGAGGTGACAAGCGCATCCGCCTCACCTGCATCATTCAGCACGCGCCGTGCACGGTCATAATAGGCAAGGCCAATTTCCGTCGGGCTGACGCGCCGTGTTGTCCGGTTCAAAAGCCGCGCCCCCAAGCGCGCTTCCAGAGCAGACACATGTTTTGAGACAGCAGACTTCGAAATCCCCATTTTCTTAGCCGCGTCGGTGAAGCCGCCTTGATCCACAACCGTGGCAAAGGCCTCCATCTCTGTAAGTCGATCCATTGTTTTCCTCTGGCAGACGTTGAGGGTTCATCAGCCCTTTTGATCCCCAAATCGGGCAAGATTGCGTTCATGACGCGACAAGTCCGGGGTATTACGGCGGATCGTTGAAGGCAGGGAAACAGGCAAGGCCGCGCCGAAACCCATCAGATTCGCCTGCGGGTTATGGCCGTGGGGAAAGGCGTCGGCGGAAAGATGTTCTGCGAAATGCATCAGAATGCGCGTTTTGGCCGGGTTTTCAGAGGCAACGCCGCCAGGTATGGAACATCATCCCATGCGCCCTTAAGTCCGGTTTAGGGCGGCACCAAAGCCGTCCGCTAAAACCGGAAAGGAAGACCATCATGAAACGGATCTCACTTCTGCTTGCAACGGTCCTTGGCCTTGGCGCAGTGCCTGTGCTTGCGCAGGATGCACCCACCATCGAAGATACCGACAGCAATGGCACCTGGTCGGTGGATGAGCTGCGCGTGGCCTATCCTGATCTGACGGACGAAGGTTTCGTCTCCATCGACGCGAATGCCGATGGCGCGGTGGATCAGGCTGAGCTCGCCGCAGCACTGGCTGATGGCCTGCTGCCGGCATCGCAGTAACAGCAAACGGGCCCGCAGCCCCCCAGGCAGCGCGGGCCCGCAAGTGCAAAGGGGGTCTCCCCGCCCCCTTTGCCGCTATAGCGTGGCGGCCAGCCGTGCACCCTGATCAATTGCGCGCTTGGCATCAAGCTCTGCCGCCACATCCGCCCCGCCAATCACATGATGCGCGATACCTGCTGCCTTCAACGCGTCTGACAGGCCGCGTTCGGGTTCCTGACCTGCGCAAAGCACAACCGTATCCACGGCAAGCATCTGCGGATTTTCCCGCGCGGGACCTTCGCTTAGCAAAAGACCCTCTTCCGTGATCGCCTCGTAATTCACCCCGCCGCGCATCTGCACCTGTTTGGCCGCAAGTGCCGCGCGGTGAATCCAACCCGTGGTTTTGCCAAGGCCCTTGCCCGGCCGCCCGTCCTTGCGTTGCAACAGATGCACCTCGCGTGCCGGTGCCTCGGGGGCGGCTGCAACCAGCCCACCGCGCACCTGCGCCGGATCGCCCACCCCCCATTCCGCGCGCCATTCGGCTGGATGCAAGGTCGCACTTTCGCCCGCTTGCACCAGAAACTCGGCCACATCAAAGCCAATGCCGCCCGCCCCAACAATTGCCACCCGGCGGCCTACCTCTGCACCCTTCAACACGTCCACATAGCTGACAGCCCGTTCCTGCCCCGCAATCCCCGGATCGCGCGGCACAACGCCCGTGGCCACCACCACCGCATCAAAGCCCTGCAGGTCTTGCACGCTGGCCGCCTGCCCCAGCCGCACATCCACGCCCGCGCGCGTCAGGGACGCCGCAAACCATTCGACCAGCCCGTGGAACTCCTCTTTCCCCGGTACTTGGCGCGCAAGGTTCAACTGGCCGCCCACCACCGTATCGCGTTCAAACAGCACCACCTTGTGCCCACGGTCCGCGGCAACGATTGCGCACATCATGCCCGCCGCCCCCGCCCCCACCACGGCCACCCGGCGCGGCGTTTCCGTTGGCACATAGACCAGTTCCGTCTCATGGCAGGCGCGCGGGTTCACAAGGCAGCTGGTCAGCTTGCCGCTGAAGGTATGGTCCAGACAAGCCTGATTGCAGGCGATGCAGGGGGCAATGTCGCGTGCCCGGCCCGCTGCTGCCTTGGCAACAAAGTCCGCATCCGCAAGGAAAGGCCGCGCCATGCTGACCATATCCGCCAAACCCTGCGCCAGCACGTTTTCGCCCACCTCTGGCGTGTTGATCCGGTTCGACGCAATCACCGGGATGCCCACCTCGGGGCGCAAGCGCCCAGTCAGATGCGCAAAGGCCGCGCGCGGCACAGACGTGGCAATCGTCGGAATGCGCGCTTCGTGCCAGCCGATGCCGCTGTTCAGAATGCTCGCCCCTGCCGCCTCAATCGCCTTGGCCAAGGCCACCACTTCATCCCAGCTTGACCCGCCCTCTACCAGATCAATCAGGCTGATCCGGTAAATCACAATGAAATCCGCCCCCACCGCCGCCCGCACCCGGCGCACCACCTCGACCGGAAGGCGCATGCGGTTGGCGTAAGTGCCGCCCCAGTCATCGTCACGCTGGTTCGTGCGCGTCACAAGGAACTGGTTCAGGAAATACCCCTCGCTCCCCATGATCTCGACCCCGTCATAGCCCGCCTCGCGCGCGCGGACAGCCGCTGTGACGATATCCGAAATCTGCTTTTCAATCCCCGCAGCATCCAATGCGACAGGCGCAAAGGGCGAGATCGGCGATTTGATGGCACTGGGTGCCACGCATTGCGGACCATAGGCATAGCGCCCCGCATGCAGAATCTGCATCGCAATGCGCCCGCCCGCATCATGCACCGCCCCCGTCACCCGCGCATGGTTGGCAATATCACCCGGCTTGAACAGCCCTGCCGCGCCCGGAAAAACGCCGCCTTCCCGGTTCGGCGCCATGCCCCCCGTCACGATCAGCCCCACACCGCCCGCCGCCCGCGCCGCATAGAAAGCAGCCACCCGGCCCCAATCGCCCGTTTCTTCCAGCCCTGTGTGCATCGACCCCATCAGCACACGGTTCGGCAAGACCACATGCCCCAGATCAAGCGGTGACAGCAGATGCGGATAATGGCTCATGGCGTGGCTCCCTTTTCGCCCCCAACATGACGCGCCATGCACGCCACGTCAGCCCAAACCCGACGTCACGGTTTTCTCTTTGCAAAAATACTCAATTCCCACCGCAGCCACGCGCGCCTACGCCCGATGATAAGGCCCGCCAGCCAGAATCGTTGCCGCCCGGTACAATTGTTCCGCCAGCATCACCCGCACCAGCATATGCGGCCAGACCATCGCCCCGAAACTGATCAGGGCATCCGCCCGCGTGCGCAGGTCCGGCGCAATGCCATCCGCCCCGCCGATCACAAAGGCCACATCCTGCCGTCCGTCATCGCGCCACCGCGCCAGTTGCGCTGCGAAATCCGGTGAAGATTGCGCCCGCCCGCGTTCGTCCATGCATACCAGCAGCGCACCATCGGGCACCGCGCGCGCGAGCAACGCCGCTTCTGCGGCCATACCCCCGCCTTTGCGGTCTTCCACCTCAACCTCATGTAACGGGCCCAGTGCCAGCGGCTTGCCAGTGCGGTTGAACCGCAACTGATAGTCCTCAAACAAAGCACGTTCCGGCTGATCTGCCTTGATCCGCCCCACTGCGCAGATATGCAGGCGCATCGGACCTCAGGCCCCCAGATGCGCGCTTCCCGGCAGCCACATCTTTTCCAGCTGATAGAATTCGCGCACTTCCGGACGGAACACATGTACGATCACATCGCCCGCATCGATCAGCACCCAGTCGCCGGTTTCCTTGCCCTCGATCCGGCACAGCACACCGAATTCCTGCTTCAGCCGGTCCACCAGCTTTTCCGAAATCGCCGCCACCTGCCGCGATGACCGGCCCGAGCAGATCACCATGTGATCGGCCATTTCCGACCGTCCGCGCAGATTGATCTGCACCACATCCTCGGCTTTGTCATCCTCAACCGATTCCAGAATTTTCGCGAGCAGCACATCGCTGGTCACATCAGCCGCAGCGCGGACCGCACGTTCGCCGACCGGCAAACCGGTCACAGGATCAGAATGAGACAGGACAACGTCCTCCAGTAAGGAAGCATTCACATGCGGCAAAGCTAGCATTCCACGGTGCGGAACTCAACAAAGCCTACAAGAAGGGCGGGGAGATAACGCCTATTGTGCCGTGTTACAAGGCCCGATGCTCGCCAAGGCCTCTGCGCCGATCAGTCCGGCGATGCTGCTGCGCGGAATCAGGGGCAACATCGGCCCTTCTTCGTCCAGGCGGATAAAGACAGCCCCCTCGGCCTCAGGCGCAGGCCCCGCCCCAACGGTGCAGGCCCCCAAGCCAACCGAGAGCCTGCCTTGGGTCGCATCGGGAGCAGCCTTATCCCAGGCAAGGACCGTGGCCTGCACCGCGCGCATCGGGGCCAGGTCCCGCTCGGCTATCTGGTAAAGATAGGCTGTTTCACCCGGCAACAGTGCCATACCATCAATCGTGACCGGACGCTCGTCCAGCGCTGCCTCGTAAATCGCCGTCTCGCCAGTATCGCTGCGCACCGCTTCCAGCACCAACACAGTGGACACGGGCTGCGGGCGCAGGCCTGCGGGCATGACCACCGCCACGGCAATCACCCCCGGGTCCATTTGCGCCGGATCGGTGGCTGCAAGCTGGGCCACCGTACTGGGCACCAGCGCCGTGCAGGCAGACAACAGGGCAAGCGACAGCAGAGCAGGTTTCATGTGCGAATCTCCTTTTACAGATATTTTTTATTGTTATACAGTAAATTTATAGCATGAAAGGGAAAACCATGCCAACGACTGATCGCATCATCCCCCTGTCGAACCGGCTGTTCTGGGCTTGCACGATCCTTGTCTGCGTGCTGCCCGTTTTCATAGCCCTCCATATCCTGCGAGGCTGGACGGACCCTGCCTTGCTGTTGGCGGCCTATCCGGCGGTGCCGGCCACAGTGCCGGTGACGCCCCTGCAATCAACCCTTGTTGCCGCACTGGCCGTGGTTGCAAGCCTTCCCCTTGTCGCCACATTTTTTGCCATGCGCCGCCTCTTTGGCCGCTACCGCCAGGGTGAAATCCTGTCGGATGCCTGCGCAGGCGACATCCTGCGCATCGGGCAAGCCCTGTTTGCCGCAGCGGCGATGACGGTGATCCTGCCAACCCTGCATATCCTGATCCTCAGTTGGGGCGCCGGGGAAGGGCAACGCCTGCTTGCCATCGGCCTTGATGGCAGCACACTCGGTTTCCTGATGTCAGGTGGGTTGCTGATTGTGATCGGCTGGATCATGCGCGAAGCCGCCCGCGTGGCGGAAGATGCAAAAGGGTTTGTCTGATGGAAATCATCGTGCGGCTGGACGTGATGCTGGCACGCCGCAAGATGCGGTCGCGCGAATTGGCAGATCTGGTGGGAATAACGGAACAGAACATCAGCTTGCTGAAGTCCGGCAAGGTCAAGGGCATTCGATTCGACACTCTGGCGCGCATCTGCGAAGTGCTGGACTGTCAGCCGGGTGATATTCTGGAAGCGCAGCCCAAGGCGTAACTTGCCCGCCTTGCGTGAAAAGCGTATATCGCCCGGCATGACCACACGCATCATCATGGATGACCATACGCGCCTGCCTTGGCGCTTTGCCCGTGAGTATCGGTCCGTTCTGGCATGCCTGTGAAACGCTGTTGCGTTTTCACCCCTGAACATCAGCCATTTCCAAAAGTGAGAGAGCCATGACCGCTCGTACCCTCTATGATAAAATCTGGGATGACCATGTCGTCCATCAGGCCGATGACGGCACCTGCCTTTTGTACATCGACCGCCACCTTGTGCACGAAGTGACCAGCCCGCAGGCATTTGAAGGTCTGCGCATGACCAACCGCAAGGTGCGCGCGCCGGAAAAGACCATTGCCGTGCCAGACCACAACGTGCCCACCACGCTGGACCGCGCTAATGCCGCCACGATGACCGAGGACAGCCGCATTCAGGTGGCCGCCCTTGACAAGAACGCCAAGGATTTCGGCATTCATTACTACCCCGTCTCTGATGTGCGCCAAGGCATCGTGCATATCGTCGGCCCCGAACAGGGCTGGACGCTGCCTGGCATGACCGTGGTCTGCGGCGACAGCCACACCGCCACCCATGGTGCATTCGGCGCACTGGCGCACGGCATCGGCACATCGGAAGTTGAACATGTGCTGGCCACCCAGACGCTGATCCAGCGCAAAGCCAAGAACATGAAGGTCGAAATCACCGGGTCCTTGCGCCCCGGCGTCACTGCCAAGGACATCACCCTGTCTGTCATCGGTGCCACCGGCACGGCAGGCGGCACGGGCTATGTGATCGAATACTGCGGGCAGGCCATTCGCGAACTGTCGATGGAAGGCCGCATGACCGTGTGCAACATGGCCATTGAAGGTGGCGCGCGCGCAGGCCTGATTGCGCCGGATGAAAAGACCTTTGCCTATTGCATGGGCCGCCCGCATGCGCCGAAAGGTGCCGCGTGGGAGGCTGCCGTGGCCTACTGGAAAACCCTGTTCTCCGACGAAGGTGCTGCGTGGGACAAGGTTGTAACGCTGAAGGGCGAGGATATCGCGCCCGTTGTGACATGGGGCACCAGCCCCGAAGACGTGCTGCCGATTACGGGCGTTGTGCCCAGCCCGTCGGATTTCACCGGGGGCAAGGTCGAAGCCGTGCAGCGCAGCCTTGACTACATGGGCCTGACGCCGGGCCAGAAACTGTCTGACATCGCGATTGACACGGTCTTTATCGGTTCCTGCACCAATGGCCGCATCGAAGATCTGCGCGCGGCAGCTGCCATCCTGAAGGGCCAGAAAATCGCCGTGAAACGCGCGATGGTGGTGCCGGGGTCTGGCCTTGTGCGGGCGCAGGCGGAAGAAGAGGGTCTGGCGCAGATCTTCATCGACGCAGGCTTTGAATGGCGTCTGGCGGGCTGCTCCATGTGCCTTGCCATGAACCCAGATCAGCTGGCACCGGGCGAACGCTGTGCTGCGACAAGCAACCGCAACTTTGAAGGCCGTCAGGGCCGCGGCGGGCGCACGCACCTTTTGTCACCCGCCATGGCGGCGGCAGCGGCGATTACAGGCCGGCTGACAGATGTGCGCCAGATGATGTGATACGATGCCGTTCCGCGTAAATGGAAACCTGAAAGAGTTTTCTGATCCCGTGCGCCGGGGTCAGATCTCCGAGGATGTGCTTTCCTACCTGCGTCGGCACGAACCCACCGCCTCTGATCCACGCAGTGATGATGACCTGCGCCCCATCGTGCTTGGTAGCGTTATCACCGCTAACGCTCTCGGGATAAGAAAACTGTCAGGATTCAAGCGTTTCGCCTATTTGTGGATGCTGACTGACGGGCAAATCGCCCAGTCGGCCGACGCCATGGATTTCATCCGGTACGGTGGGATCGACGCTGACAGTCAGGTTGAAGTAATGCTGCGGATCGCGACGCAGGCAACTGCCGAAGTGGAGCGCAAGCTGGAAGGGGCATCGTGACAACCACTACGATGGAAGGCCCCGCCGTCAAACTGCTTGAGTTGTTCGGAACTTGGGCGGGGCGCGTTCTGCTTGGGCCAATTTTGCCTCCCGCCGGGGGTATTGCAGGCGGCGTGATCGGTAAACAGCTTGGCGGAATGGCTGGCAGGGCCTTGTCAAGTGCGATGTCCGGTGCGAACGACGATGCTGTGCCAAAAGAAGCCGCGAAGGATGATACTGAAACTTGTGAGGGCTGTCGAACCCAGCAATGCAAAGACCTCGAAGCTGACATCAACCGCCGTCTTTACAATTCAAAACGCAGTCCGGGTGCCAACGGATATCACGGCCAATTTCCGCGCCGGGCCGAACAGATTTGCGGGGCAAATGGGCCGGGGTCAGACAGTTGGATCGTCCATGACGGCATTCTGAAACGACAATCCGGCGAGCTTGCGAAACTGCAGAAAGCCTATGAAAAGGCCAATTGCAAAGGTCACCCAGAAGAGAACATCGATTGGGATGACATGAAATGGGCGCAAAGCGAAGGCTTCCGGCCTACCGCCCAAGAATGGCTTGGTCCGGCGAATGCGCAGTGCCAAACCGCCAAGGAACTTATTCGACAGAATCAAGGACGTGAAGCCGCCAGAATAGTGGATACGTTCCCCCGTCCGACCGGCCCGGCTGTGTTCTGAAAGGATGTTCAGAAATGACCCAATTTTACAACGGCGCAGACAGTATCAACATCAGTTGGAACCTTATCTTGCTGTCATTGGATGCGATGATCCCGGCCTACGAGCTTGTAAAGGCACCGGCCCTTTCTGAACCGGAACGCGCTAGCCTTCGACAGTGGATTTTACAAGGGCCACCTCTGGATTGCTTTGCATTCGGCAACAACAGTCGCAGTTTTGCTGAATACGCTTGTGTGCTTGAGGGGCTCTTGCCCCACGGGCGCGGAACCGCGCTGCTTAACTGGGGTGTATTTACATCATCGCTGGTAGACCCATCCCCGGGACAAGCGCAAAAAGATTGGCCGAGCAATGCGTGCGATGAATGGCTTACCGCCTTTGACGAAGCACAAGAATGCGGCGCTCTTGATTATCTGAGCATCGGCCCAGAAGCACGGGACTCGCTCCTGAAAATCATTGCCGATCGTCAAACGCGTCGGGCGACTGCTGACAAATTCACTTTGGCCTTAAAGAAAGAATGGGACCCCTATCCACTTGATCCCGCCCAACTGGCCTACAACCGTAAGGTCAAGTCGGCATGGGATGCAAAATTGTATGATGAATTCTGCCGCGAAAACTCTGCGTCATTGGATTTTGCCATTATATTCATGGTCGACCATCAGGAAGCGCACGGTTTTGTCCGGAAGTATGCGAGCCAGCTATCGTCCATCGAACACCAGATCATATGCCGCGAACTTCCCAAACTTCTAGAAGGCAGGGGCAGGTACCAAATCCAACCTTGGCAACTTGAACGGCTTCTTGAGTATGCCGACAGGCCCCTTGAATCTCTGTTGCCGTTTTCGCAAGCACCTGCACAAGCCTAGTTGCCCCTCCGACCCCTTAAACCTAAACCCGCCACAACCCCGACAAAACGGATCCCTGACCATGACCCCCTTCACCACCCTTACCGGCATCGCCGCCCCCATGCCGCTCGTCAATATCGACACCGACATGATCATCCCCAAGCAGTTCCTGAAGACCATTCAGCGCTCTGGCCTTGGCAAGAACCTGTTTGACGAGATGCGCTTTACCCAGGACGGCGCTGAAATCCCGGACTTCGTGCTGAACCAGCCCGCCTATCGCAGCGCGGAAATTCTGGTGGCCGGTGACAACTTTGGCTGCGGTTCCAGCCGCGAGCACGCCCCTTGGGCGCTTTTGGATTTCGGTATCCGCTGCGTGATTTCTACCAGCTTCGCCGACATCTTCTACAACAACTGCTTCAAGAACGGCATCCTGCCCATCGTCATGCCGCAGGATGTGGTTGATGTGCTGATGGCCGATGCCCGGCGCGGCGCAAATGCGCGCATGTCGGTCAATCTGCCCGACCAGACCGTCACAACTTCGGACGGACAAAGCTTTGGTTTCGACATAGATCCGTTCCGCAAGCACTGCCTGATCAACGGTCTGGACGATATCGGCCTGACTATGGAGAAAGCCGCATCAATCGATGCCTATGAGGCAAAGGCTGCGACAATCCGTCCTTGGGCCTGAAAAGCTTGCGACTACAACATCTTGTGCCGCCCCACAGGGCGGCCTTTTTGTTGCCATCGCTTTGTTGCATTTCCGCGCCACTCGCACCCTGAAACTGCCCAAATGACCCTGTCTAACTGTCAGGACGTTGAACTGCGGATCGAAAGAAGGCAGAAATTGGGCAACATTAAGGCAACCCGCCACATTGGCGGTAGTACGCTGAAAAAACGGGCCCGGCAAAGTATCGGTCTCGACGAGGAAAAGGGCGGGTCTGGCGTGGTGTCGCAACTAACCGGCGCAATTGTGCGGGCACTTCTGGTGGTATTTCTGATTGCAGCGCCTTCGGTGTTGTTGCCGTCGGTTGGCCCTGAAGGCAAGCAGATGGTTGCCCTTGTTGCCCTGTTTGCAGGCCTTTTGACCCTGATCGAATATCACGCAACCTACCCCGGCCTTGTCGAATTCCGCAACGCACCGCCCTTTAACCGTATCCGTTTTGGCATGCTGTTCTTCATGGTGCTGCTCCTGTCCTTGCTGGAACGCGGAACGGTTCACCCTTCAACCCTGACCGAACTTGTGTCGGCAGTGGGTGCCCTGATCGGCATGTCGATGGATTTCCCTTACAGCCCTGTGCGTCTGGTCATGCTGACCATGTCGGAAGGGGCAACTGCCGAACAGGCAAACGTGATCCGCGCAGCGGCAGGTCTGGCCTATCTGACCTCTTTGATATCGCTTGCCATTTTCATGATCGCCCTGCGCCTTGGCAACTGGCCGGCGCGTGGCACCACCTTCAACGTCTGGATCAACCTGCCCACCTTTGATCCGACCGGTGGCGGCGATGTGGTTGACAGGCTGAACCGCGATGCGCGCGTTAACATTGCGTTAGGGTTTCTGCTGCCATTCTTGATTCCTGCGGTTGTGGCCTTGGGATTTGATGCCATGGCACATCTGCCATCGTCGTCGCCCCAAACTCTGGTCTGGACAGTAACTGCATGGGCCTTCCTTCCCGCCTCTCTGTTCATGCGTGGCATCGCAATGGGGCGCATTGCCGAAATGATCCGCGAAAAGCGCCGCCAGAACGACCCCTCAAGCGCCCTCGTTGCCGCCTGATCGCAGCACTTGCCCTATGTGCGGCGGGGCAGGCGCAGGCCGAAACCATCCGCATTGCCACCTGGCAGATTGAACTTTCGCGCGAAGGCCCCGGCCTTTTGCTGCGTGACCTGATGCGCGGCAACGATGCGCAAATCGCTGCGGCCGTCACCGTGCTGGCCACCCTTGATGCCGATATCATCCTGCTGACCGATATTGACTATGACCATGGGCTGGTCGCCCTGAACCGGTTTGCCGATGCCCTGGCTGCTGTGGGTCAGCCCTACCCCACCCGCTTTGCCTTGGCACCAAACACGGGCGTTGCCACCGGGTTGGATCTGGATGGCAACGGCAAACTGGGTGAGGCGCGCGATGCCATGGGCTATGGCCGCTTTGCCGGTGATGGCGGCATGGCCATCCTGTCGCGCTATCCGCTTGGCGATGGTGTGCAGGACATGTCCGCCTTTCTGTGGCGCGATCTGCCGGGTGCGCGGCTTCCCCCCGACATGCCCGCCGAACATGCCGCGATACAGCGCCTGCCGACGACCGGCCACTGGGCCGTGCCCTTTGCCGTTGGCAACCAGACGCTGACCGTTCTGGCCTTTCATGCCACCCCGCCCGTCTTTGATGGCGTTGAAGACCGCAATGGCCGCCGCAACCATGATGAGGCTGCCTTCTGGCTGCACTATCTGGCGGGTGAGCTGCCATTTCCCGCGCCCACGGGCCAGTTCATCATCGCAGGCGATGCCAACCTTGACCCGATGGATGGCGAAGGCACCCCCGCTGCCCTGACCGCACTGCTTGCCCATCCAGCACTGCAAGACCCCGCCCCCCGT
>JBJOQW010000082.1:0-27967 GCA_046049665.1 Pseudomonadota bacterium
CCCATCACGCCGGGTCGCCACCAACCGCAACGCCCGCATCTTTGACAAATGCTGCGACAGCGCCGCCGGAGAAAGCTGCACAATCTCGGCCAGATCCCCCACAGACCTTTCACCCTCAAGCAAAGTACACATCACAACCAACCTTTTGGGATTGGCCATCGCCGAAAGCGTGGTCGCCACCTCTTCGGCTTTCGCTTCAAGCGCGCTGATCGTCTGGGTTTCCGGTCCGGGGTTCATGCTTGACACTTTAGCATTTTCGAATATACAAAACAATAACCGAGTGATTGATATGGCACTGCATATGGCGACATCCCGACATGGGATGAACCACATAGGTGCCGGGCGCAAGCTGCATCGTCACGGGGCAAGTACACAGAAGCGGAGACTGACAGCAAATGATAACCGAATTCACGCCCATCGCATCCCTGTTCGGCGGGGTTCTGATCGGGCTTAGCGCTGTGATCCTGATGGCGTTCAACGGGCGTATTGCCGGCATGACGGGTATGCTGGGTGGCATTGTGTCGCCCAGTGCAACCGACAGTCCATGGCGCATTGCCTTTCTGGTGGGAGCCGTTGTTGCACCACTGGTTGCCACGCTGCTTGGTGCATCCTTTCCATTCGCTTCCCCTACGAACGGCGCACTTTTGGCCTTGGGCGGGGTCATTGTCGGGGTCGGCGTGACGTATGGCTCGGGTTGCACCTCGGGGCACGGGATTTGCGGCCTGGCCCGTCTTTCGCCCCGGTCTTTCGTGGCGACACTGACTTTCATGGCTACAACCCTTGTGACCGTTGGCGTGATGCGCCACCTTGTGGGGGTGTGATCTGATGGCGCGCATCGTTTCAGCTTTGGTCGCCGGGCTTGTGTTCGGCATCGGGATTGCCATTTCAGGCATGGGTAACCCCGCAAAAGTCATCAATTTCTTTGATATTCTGGGCACATGGGACCCAAGCCTGGCCTTCGTGATGGGCGGCGGGCTTGTCACGGCGACCGTTGGGTACCGGGTCATCTTTGGCACCCGAAAGGCCCCGCTGTTTGATAGCCGGTTTCACCTGCCCAGCAGCACAACAATTGATGCACGGCTGGTTGGTGGATCAGCCCTGTTTGGCGTGGGCTGGGGGATTGCAGGCTTTTGCCCCGGCGGTGCCATCCCTGCACTGGGTTTTGCGCCCTGGCCTACCGCCCTTTTCCTAATCGCCATGGGCGCGGGCATGGTGCTTGCCCGGTTCCTGCAGGGGCTTTCCCGCGCTCAGACCACCTGATTCCTTGCCAGAAAGGAAAGATCATGACAGCCATAGCCCCTATCCCGCATCCCGTTGATCTGGCCACCAAGCCCGAAATAGCCGCCTTCTTTGACGCGCCGACGAACACGGTCACTTATGTGGTGCGTGATCCTGCCAGCACATCCTGCGCTGTCATCGACAGCGTCATGGATATTGACTATGCGGCAGGCCGCATCACCTATGCCTCGGCTGACGCGGTGATTGCCTTTATCACGGCAAATGGACTGACCCTTGAATGGCTGATCGAAACGCATGTCCATGCTGACCACTTGTCCGGTGCACCCTATATTCAGGCCAGGCTGGGCGGAAAAATCGGGATCGGTGAGAATATCACTGTCGTGCAGGAAACCTTTGGCAAGGTGTTCAACGAAGGCACGGAATTTCAGCGTGACGGTTCCCAGTTTGACCGGTTGTTCAAGGACGGTGATACCTACCGGATCGGCACGTTGACGGCTTTTGCCATGCACACGCCCGGGCATACGCCGGCTTGCATGACACATGTCATTGGTGATGCGGCTTTTGTGGGCGATACGCTGTTCATGCCCGATGGCGGATCAGCCCGCGCCGATTTTCCGGGTGGCGATGCGCGCACGCTGTACCGGTCGATCAAGCGGGTGCTGTCGATGCCCGCCGCCACACGCCTGTTCATGTGCCATGATTACGGCCCGAACGGCCGCGAAATCCGCTGGGAGACGACCGTGGCGGAACAAAACACGCATAACATCCACGTCAAGGACGGGGTCACCGAGGATGCGTTCGTGCAACTACGTGAGGCGCGCGATGCCACACTTGCCATGCCCCGGCTGATCATTCCGTCCTTGCAGGTGAACATGCGTGCAGGCGATCTGCCGGAACCTGATGAAAGCGGCAAACGGTTTCTGAAGGTGCCCATCAACGGGCTTTAGCACCGTTTTGTTCCTGTTTTGAAACGCGCCAGTGCAAGAAAGCGCCCGGCGGTACACTGGACAAAAAGGCCAAGCAATTGACATCCCTGACCTCTATCCTGCCGATCCTTGGCTGGGCCCCGGCCTATTCGAAACCGCAGGCGCAAAGCGATCTGGTCGCCGCGCTGATCGTGACGATCATGCTGGTGCCGCAAAGCCTGGCCTATGCCATGCTTGCGGGCCTGCCAGCGCAAGTAGGGCTTTACGCCTCTATCCTGCCGCTGATCGCCTATGCCATTTTCGGAACCAGCAAAACGCTTGCGGTGGGGCCAGTGGCGGTGGTGTCACTGATGACGGCGGCGGCGGTGGGGCAGATCGCGGCTGTGGGAACGGCAGAGTATCTGACCGCGGCCATCACGCTGGCGTTTCTGTCGGGGCTGGTGCTGGTGGCCATGTCGGTGCTGCGGCTGGGGTTTCTGGCGAATTTCCTGTCACATCCGGTGATTTCGGGGTTCATCACGGCCTCTGGTATTCTGATTGCTATCAGCCAGATGAAGCATGTTCTTGGTATCAAGGCCGATGGTGATACGTTGCCGCATTTGCTGGGCGCTATGTGGGCTGGCATCGACGGGCTGAACCCCTACACGCTGGCGATTGGCCTGCTGGCATTGGCGTTTCTTTTCTGGACGCGCAAGGCGCTCAAGCCTTTGCTGCTGGCGCGCGGCATGGCGCCACGCGCGGCTGACCTCATTGCCAAGGCCGGGCCCGTGGCGGCCATCATCGGTTCAATTCTGGCGGTGGCAGGTTTTGAGCTGGCGGATAAGGGTGTGCGGATCGTGGGCGACATTCCCGCAGGTTTGCCGCCGTTTTCCTTGCCTTCCCTTGACCTTGGCCTGTGGCAACAACTGGCCGTGCCCGCCCTGCTGATCAGTCTTGTCGGTTTTGTCGAATCTGTCTCGGTCGCGCAGACATTGGCCGCCAAGCGCCGTCAACGTATTGTGCCCAATCAAGAACTGACCGCCCTTGGCGCGTCAAACATCGCATCGGCCCTTTCGGGCGGCTATCCGGTCACCGGTGGATTTGCCCGTTCGGTGGTGAACTTTGATGCTGGCGCAGAAACCCCTTTGGCCGGTGCCTTTACCGCCTTGGGAATTCTGGCAGCCACCGTATTCCTGACACCCCTGTTTCGTTTCTTGCCGCAGGCGGTGCTTGCCGCCACCATCATCGTGGCCGTCCTGTCACTGGTTGATCTGGCTGCAATCAAGCGCACCTGGGCCTATTCCCGTGCCGATTTTGCCGCCATGGCCATGACCATTGCCACGGTGCTAGGCGCAGGGGTTGAGGCCGGAATCACCGCGGGTGTGTCCCTGTCTTTGCTGCTGTTTTTGTGGCGCACGTCGCGTCCGCACATGGCCATCGTCGGCTTGGTCCCAGGAACCGAGCATTTCCGCAACGTTGAGCGGCATCAGGTGCTGACTGACCCTTCCGTTCTTTCAATCCGGGTGGACGAAAGCCTGTATTTCGCCAATGCACGCGCGTTGGAGGATGCCGTTTATGACCGCATCGCTGCCAACCCCGCCGTGAAAAACGTCATCCTGATGTGCCCCGCGGTGAATGCCATTGACGCAAGCGCGCTTGAAAGCCTGGAGACGATTGTGCATCGCCTTGGGTCGGCTGGGGTTGGGTTCCATTTGTCCGAGGTAAAAGGCCCGGTGATGGATGCCCTGAAACGGTCCGATTTCCTGAACCACTTCAACGGCCAGATTTTTCTGTCGCAGTATGAGGCGTTTTGCGCGCTGGCATCTGACAGACCCGCCGGAACGCCCACAAGATAGCCACCTCTTGCGCCTTGGCGGCGATCAATGCCCCAAATTGAGGCGCAACAGGTAGGGCGGGCCAAAAAGCAAAGGCCAAGGCACAAGATTGCTGTTGACCAAGCGGAAATGCTGTGGTGCCCTTGGAAGAATATTTGACCGAATGGTCAACAGCACGCTTGCGCAGGTGCGGGCGCGAAAAAAGGGGGAAACCATGGCCGCAATCGGTGCAAACCTGCGCATCAACAGCCCGCGTTTGTGGGATTCGCTTGAGGAAATGGCGCTGATCGGCCCCGGCATTGCGGGTGGCTGCAACCGCCAGACCCTGACGGATGCCGACAGCGAAGGACGCCATCTGTTCGCGCGTTGGTGCGCGGATGCTGGCATGACGATGGGCGTGGATACGATGGGCAACATGTTTGCCACGCGCCCGGGCACTGACCCGAATGCCTTGCCGGTCTATATGGGCAGCCATCTGGATACGCAGCCAACGGGCGGCAAGTATGATGGCGTGCTGGGGGTTCTGGGTGCGCTGGAGGTGGTGCGCACGCTGAACGACATGGGGGTCAAGACGCGCCACCCGATTGTTGTCACGAACTGGACGAATGAGGAAGGCGCTCGCTTTGCGCCTGCCATGCTGGCGTCGGGCGTCTTTGCTGGCATCCACACGCAGGATTATGCCTACGGTCGGCGTGACCTTGACGGCAAGGTCTTTGGCGAGGAACTGGCCCGCATCGGCTGGGTGGGCGATGAAGTGGTGGGCGCGCGCAAGATGTACGCGATGCTGGAGCTGCACATCGAGCAGGGGCCCATTCTGGAGGCCGAAGGGAAAGAGATTGGCGTGGTCACGCACGGGCAGGGCCTGTGGTGGCTGGAAATCACGCTGACGGGGAAGGACGCCCACACTGGCAGCACGCCCATGAACATGCGGGTCAATGCGGGCCTTGGCATGGCGCGGATCACTGAACGCGTGCACCAGATCGCCATGAGCCACCAGCCGAACGCCGTTGGCGCGGTGGGGCAGGTGAAGGTCTTCCCGAACTCACGCAACGTGATCCCGGGGAAGGTCGTGTTCACGGTGGATATCCGCTCGCCCGAACAGGCCAAGCTTGATGCGATGCGGGCCGAGGTTGAACGCGCCGCCCATGCGGCGGCGAAAGAGTTGGGGCTTGGCTGCAGTATTGAGGCGGTGGGCCACTTTGACCCCGTCACCTTCGATCCGGGCCTTGTGAAGATCGTGCGCCAATCTGCTGAAAAGCTTGGCTATTCCCACATGGATATCGTCAGCGGCGCAGGCCACGACGCCTGCTGGATCAACCGGGTGGCCCCGACGGTGATGGTGATGTGCCCCTGTGTGGACGGGCTTTCCCATAACGAAGCGGAGAGCATCTCCCCGGAATGGGCGGCGGCGGGGACGGATGTTCTGCTGCACGCCGTGCTTGAGGTGGCGGAGGTGGTGGGGTGAAAGGTAGATCGTTCGCTTTTCTGCTTGCACTCTTCTCCAGTCCCGTTTGGTCGCAGACTTCGTGCGGATCATGCGGAGTCTTGCCGGTGGAGCTTCAAGAGGATGGTCGCCGATTAGAGGAGTCATTCGCTGCTACATCTCTAGACGATCTGCGAGTTCAGCGGTGGTCCGGTGCCCTGTGCTCTCTTCATCCTTGTGGTGAAGCAGTTACGGAGGAATTAGCGAAGGAACTGCTGGTCGACTATCTCCAGGATCAGAATCGTAAGAATGATCAATGGTTTGCGTGGGCGGGCTTCAGTTTGGGAATCCTCGGATTGCTGGTCGCTTTCGCTGCGATGGTTTGGACAATCATTAACGATCGTCGGTCCCGCGCCGCAAATGATCGGTCCATTAGAAACGAAACTCTGATCGAGGTAATTCGAGAGGAAATGAAGCCATGACCACCATCATCAAGAACGGCACCGTCGTCACTGCCGACCTCACCTACAAGGCCGATGTGCGCATCGAGAACGGGGTGATCACCGAGATCGGGCAGGGCCTCAAGGGCGGGACCGAGCTTGACGCGACCGGCTGCTATGTCATGCCCGGCGGGATTGATCCGCATACGCATCTAGAGATGCCCTTCATGGGGACCTATTCGGCGGATGATTTTGAATCCGGCACGCGGGCGGCGCTGAGTGGTGGCACGACCATGGTGGTGGACTTCATCCTGCCGGGGCAGGGGCAGGATCTGATGGATGCGGCCAAGATGTGGTCGAACAAATCCACCCGGGCGACCTGCGATTATTCCTATCACATGGCCATCACGTGGTGGGGCGAAAAGGTGTGGCAGGGGATTGAGGACAGCGCCAAGGCGGGGATCACCAGCTTCAAGCACTTCATGGCCTACAAGGGCGCATTGATGGTGAACGATGATGAATTGTTCAACTCTTTCCGCAGGGTAGGCGATGTGGGCGGGCTTGCCATGGTCCATGCCGAAAACGGCGATGTCGTGGCGGAACTGACGGCCAAGCTGCTGGCCGAGGGCAACACCGGCCCCGAGGGCCACGCCTATTCCCGCCCGCCGCAGGTAGAGGGCGAGGCGACGAACCGCGCGATCATGATTGCCGATATGGCGGGGGTGCCGCTGTATGTGGTGCATACCAGCTGCGAAGAGGCGCATGAGGCGATCCGCCGCGCGCGGGCGCAGGGCAAGCGCGTGTGGGGCGAGCCGCTGATCCAGCATCTGACCTTGGATGAAAGCGAATACTTCCACCCCGACTGGGACCATGCGGCGCGGCGGGTGATGAGCCCGCCCTTCCGGTCAAAACACCATCAGGACAGCCTGTGGGCAGGCCTGATGTCGGGCAGCCTGTCGGTGGTGGCGACGGACCACTGCGCCTTTACGACCGAACAGAAACGGTTTGGCGTGGGGAATTTCTCCAAAATCCCGAACGGGACGGGGGGCCTTGAAGACCGCATGCCAATGCTGTGGACGCATGGGGTGGCGACGGGGCGGTTGACGATGAATGAATTCGTGGCGGTCACATCAACAAACATCGCCAAGATACTGAATTGCTATCCGAAAAAGGGTGCAGTGCTGGTGGGGGCGGATGCCGATCTGGTGGTCTGGGATCCGGCAAAGACCAAGACGATTGCAGCGGCCAATCAGCAATCTGCCATTGATTACAATGTGTTCGAAGGCAAAGTTGTGAAAGGTCTGCCGCGCTATACGCTGACGCGCGGGCATGTCGCCGTGCATGACGGCGAGATACGCACGCAGGAAGGGCATGGCAAATTCGTGGGGCGTGAGGCGCGGCCAGCGGTGAACCGGGCCTTGAGCCAGTGGAAAGACCTGACAGCACCGCGGCCGGTGGTGCGGACGGGTATTCCGGCGACGGGCGTTTGAATGGAATTTGGTAAAGTGCGGGGACGCGGGACTTTGTCGTATATTGGGGCCGCTGGATGAAAGACACCTTAACCCCAAGTGCGGCGGTGATTGCGGCGCAAGGCGTGGACCTGACGTTTCAGACGGCGGATGGGCCGGTGCAAGCGTTGAAGGATGTGAACCTGACGATCGGCAAGGGCGAGTTTGTCAGCTTTATCGGGCCAAGTGGTTGTGGAAAAACAACTTTCCTGCGCTGCATTGCGGCGTTGGAGAGGCCCACGGGCGGCAATCTGACGGTGAATGGCATGAGCCCGGATGCAGCGCGGCGGGCGCGGGCCTATGGCTATGTGTTTCAGGCGGCGGGCTTGTATCCTTGGCGGACGATTGCGGGGAATGTGCGCTTACCCCTTGAAATCATGGGGTTTTCAAAGGCTGATCAAGAGGCGCGGGTCAACCGGGTGCTGGAGCTGGTGGAGCTTTCGGGGTTTGGCAAGAAGTTCCCGTGGCAGTTGTCTGGCGGCATGCAGCAGCGGGCGAGTATCGCGCGGGCGTTGGCCTTTGATGCGGATATCCTGCTGATGGACGAACCCTTTGGGGCCTTGGATGAAATCGTGCGGGACCGGTTGAATGAAGAGCTGTTAAAGCTTTGGAATCGCACGGAAAAAACCATCTGTTTTGTCACCCATTCCATCCCCGAGGCGGTGTATCTGAGTACGAAGATTGTGGTGATGTCACCGCGTCCGGGGCGGATTACGGATGTGATTGACAGCCCTTTGCCGCGGGAGCGGCCCTTGGACATTCGCGACAGTCAGGCGTTTATCGACATTGCACACCGGGTGCGGGAAGGCTTGCGGGCGGGGCATGGCGATGAATAAGGGCTGTCTTGAACGCGTCTTCTTTCCGTCTTCTTTTCGTCTCTACGCAAGGAAGACGTTTTGGCGGTTGATGGCAGTTGGAGGGCGGGCATGAGCGTGGTGTCCTTCCTGTGGCTGGGCCTTGCGACGGCGGTGTTCGTGGCGGCGAATGCGGTGTTGAAGACCTATGCGGTCAAGGGCGGTGGTCCGGTACTGATTGGGGCGCTGTTGCTGTTCTGTCTGGGGAACTGGCTGATGGTGCAGGTGATGCGGGCGAACGGGCTGGGGCTGGCGATTGCGCTGTCGGCGATCTTTCAGCTGGTGGCGATTACGGTGATGGCGATCTTCGTGTTTGGTGAGCGGCCCACGGGGCTGCAACTGGCAGGGATGGCCTTGGGCTGTGTGGCGGTGGCGATGATTGCCTGGCCAACGGGGGCGAAGGGGTGATGGGCACGATTTTTCTACGAAAAATCAGGTTGCGGTCTGGGGCGGGATTTTTCGTAGAAAAATCGTGGCTGGGGGCAGGTGCATGAGCCGCGTTTTGCCAGTGTTGACGGTATTGGGGCTGATCTGTGTGATCTGGTACGCGGCGGCCGTGTGGCTGAACGCAAAGTGGGTGTATGATCAGGCCGAACGGGCGGGCACGACGGTGACATTCACCGAGATGGTGCCGCAGACCATGGCACAGGAACGCCCGTTATTGCCGCCACCGCATCAGGTGGCGGGCGAGCTGTGGGATGGGGTGGCAGGCCAGCCGGTGACCAGCAAGCGCAGTCTGGTTTACCACGCGTTCAAGACGCTACAGGCGACGTTGTTGGGCTTTGGCATGGGCATTGCGCTGGGCGTGGGGCTGGCGGTGGCGATTGTCTATTCCCGCACGATGGAAAAATCGGTGATGCCTTGGGCGATCATCAGCCAGACGGTTCCGATTGTGGCGCTGGCGCCGATGATCATCGTGCTATCCAGTCAAGCGGGAATAGAGGGCAAGATGATCCCAAAGGGAATTATCGCCTGTTACCTGAGCTTTTTTCCCGTGCTGGTGGGCATGGTCAAAGGGCTGCGCGCGCCGGATGCGATGCAGCTGGATCTGCTGGCCACCTATAACGCCAGTGGGTTGCAAAACTTTCTCAAGCTGCGCTTGCCGTCCTCGATGCCTTACTTTTTTGCCAGCCTGAAGGTGGCGATTGCGGCGGCATTGGTGGGGGCGATTGTGGGTGAGCTGCCTTCGGGCGCGACCGAGGGCTTAGGGGCAAGGATGCTGGTGGGCAGTCAGTTCGGGCGGCCACTGGATATGTGGGCGGCGCTGTTTGCGGCAGCGATATTGGCGGGGATGTTGATTGTGCTGGTGGGCTGGTTGGAGCGTGCGTTGCGCAGGCGCATGGGGGTGGCCCCATGATCTGGGTCATCGGAGCGCTGGTTTTCTGGGGGGTGGCGTGGTGGCTGAATGTGCGGCTTGCACGGATGAACCTGCCTCATTTTGCGCAGTGGATTGTACCGGCGTTGTTCGGGGTGACGATGCTGGTGGTTTGGGAAGGCATGGTCAGGGGTTTGCAAGTGTCGCCAGTCCTTCTTCCCGCGCCGAGTGCGATTGGGGCAGCCCTTGCGCGTAGCATTGCTTTGCTTTGGGTCGATGTTCTTGCAACGTTTGTGAAAGGTGCCCTTTCAGGCTTTTTTATAGGATGTTCGGCAGCTTTTCTGGTGACACTTCTGATCGACAAATGGCCGTTCTTTCGGGACGGTTTGTTGCCGATCTGCAATTTCGTGGCGGCGATGCCAATCGTCGGGATCGCGCCGATCATGGTGATGTGGTTCGGCTTTGGCTGGGAATCCAAGGCGGCGGTCGTCGTCATCATGGTGTTCTTCCCGGTGCTGGTGAACATGGTGGCGGGCCTTGCGGCGACAGACCGGATGCAGCGCGATCTGATGCAGACTTATGCAGCGAGTTACTGGCAGACGCTGGTGAAACTGCGCCTGCCTGCGGCCATGCCCTTTCTGTTCAACGGGCTTAAAATTGCATCGACTTTGGCCTTGATCGGGGCAATTGTTGCTGAATTCTTTGGCAGTCCGATTTTCGGGATGGGATTTCGCATCTCAACCGAGGTGGGGCAGCTTGGGCTTGATATGGTCTGGGCTGTGATTGCGGTGGCGGCTTTGGCGGGATCGCTGTTCTATGGGGCGATTGCGCTGATCGAACGAAGGGTGACGTTCTGGCACCCGTCGCAAAGGAAATGAAACGATCCCCAAAAGCTTGCACGGGGACAACAAGGGAGACGACGATGAAGAAGTTGATGACGGCAGCGCTGCTGGGCCTGATGGCGACAGGCGCACAGGCGCAGGATGAGGTGACGCTGCAGTTGAAATGGGTCACGCAGGCGCAGTTTGCGGGCTACTATGTGGCGCAGGCCAAGGGGTTTTATGAGGCCGAAGGGCTGAGCGTGACGATCCTGCCGGGGGGGCCGGACATTGCGCCAACGCAGGTGATTGCGGGTGGCGGGGCTGATGTGGTGGTGGAATGGATGCCGGCGGCGCTTGCGGCGCGCGAAAAGGGCCTGCCATTGGTGAACATCGCGCAGCCTTTCGCATCTTCGGGGCTGATGCTGACGTGCCTTGCGGAAACGGGGATCGCGTCACCTGCGGATTTCGCGGACAAGACGCTGGGTGTGTGGTTCTTTGGGAACGAATACCCGTTCCTGAGCTGGATGAGCACGCTGGGGCTGGCAACGGATGGCAGTGCGGGCGGTGTGACGGTGCTGAAGCAGGGCTTCAACGTGGACCCGCTGCTGCAAAAGCAGGCGGCTTGCGTATCGACGATGACGTATAACGAATACTGGCAGGTGATTGATGCAGGCATCACGCCGGAACAGCTGGTGACGTTTAAATACGAAGAGCAGGGCGTGGCGACGCTGGAAGACGGGCTTTATGTGCTGGAGGAAAATCTGGCAGACCCGGCGTTTGAAGACAAGATGGTGCGCTTTGTGCGGGCCTCGATGCAGGGCTGGAAGTATGCTGAGGCGAACCCGGATGAAGCGGCGATGATCGTTCTGGAAAACGATGAGACAGGCGCGCAGACGGAAGAGCACCAGAAGCGCATGATGGGCGAAGTGGCGAAACTGACGGCGGGCTCGAACGGTGCCTTGGATGTGGCAGCTGCAGAGCGCACGGTGGCAACGCTGCTGGCAGGCGGGTCTGACCCGGTGATCACGGCGGCACCGACGGGTGCCTGGACAAGTGCGATCACGGACAAGGCTTTGGCGAACTAAGCCAGAGGCGTTGTAAATTTACGGGCGCAGCCGCAGGGTTGCGCCCGTTTTTCTTTGGCGATCGGCCGGCATCCTTGTAAAGAATTTACAAAACGGGGGCGCGGATGAAATCCTTGACAGGCACGCGGCTGCGCGAACGCAGGCTGGCATTGGGGCGCAGGCAAGGTGAGGTGGCGCAGGCGGCAGGCATTTCGGCATCTTACCTGAACCTGATCGAACATAACCGCCGGGCGGTTGCGGGCGATGTGTTGCAGCGGCTGGCCAGTGCGCTTGGCCTTGATCCGGTGGCGCTGTCGGGGGTGGCGCAGGGCGCGCTGGTGGATGATTTGCGCAGTGCCGCCGCGGCAGTGGCGGCCAAACCAGATCAGGCACACGAATTTCTGGCGCGGTTTCCCGATTGGGCGGGGGTGCTGCTGGGTTTGGCGCAACGCGCGGCAGGGTTGGAGCGGGCGGTGGCTGCGCTGAATGACCGGATCAACCATGACCCGCATCTGTCGGCGACACTGCATGACATGCTGTCGGCGGCCACGGCGGTACGGGCCACTGCGGATATTCTGAATGACACGGCCGAGCTTGATCCCGCTTGGCTGGCGCGGTTTCACGGCAATCTGGCGCAAGACAGCGCGCGTCTGACGATGGGGGCGCAGGCGCTTGTGGCCTATCTTGACCCGGACCAACAGGCGGAAACGGCGCTTTCGGTTACGCCGCAGGATGAGGTGATGGCCTGGCTTGAGATGCGGGGCTGGCATTTGTCCGAGGCCGAGACGGGGGGCGTTGATGCCGCAGGTATTGCGGCCTTGGCCAGCGAGGCGGCGCGTGTGCTGGCCCGGGGTCTTGCCGAACAGGCGGTGCAGGATGCGGCCGCCATGCCCCTGCAGGCCGTGCAGGCGGCAGTGGCGCGGCATGGGCCGGACCCGGTGCAGATTGCCCAGGCTTTCGGCACCAGTGTGATCGCGGCCTGCAGGCGGATTGGCGGTTTGCCGGGGCTGTCGCTGGGGTTGGTCATCTGTGACGGTGCGGGGGCCATCACATTCCGCAGGCCGTTGCCGGGGTTTGCCTTGCCGCGCACTGGGGCAGGCTGCACGCGCTGGCCGCTGTACACGGCACTGGGGCGACCGATGCAACCGGTTGAAGTGGTTGTGGAAACCACGGTGCAACCGCCACAACGCTTTGTGCTGCGGGCCTTTTGCCATACGCGTTTGCCAACCAGCTTTGGCGGGGTCGAGCGGCGCGAGGCGGCCATGCTGATGCTGCCAGCCGCGATGGGCACCGGGGCGCAGATGGTGGTGGGGCCGACCTGCCGTATCTGCAACGTGGCGGCATGTGACGTGCGGCGCGAGCCTTCGATCCTGTCGGGGTGACCCCGACCGCGCCTGTGCCGCGATATGGCATTGCCATGTCCCGTGACTTTGCCTTTTCCCTTGGCCTTGCCTGTGCGCGGCTTTTGACATGTACCCCCTGACTGCTGCACAGTGGGGCAAGACCGGTCGGCAGACCGGCCGGCAGGCGAGGGGAGGCGCAGGCATGACAGGGCATGTGATGCTGATCGAGGATGAGCCGAACATCACCGAGGCCTTGCGGTTCATTCTGGGCCGCGATGGCTGGCATGTGACAACACATGCCGATGGGGCAACGGCGCTGGCCGAAGTGGGGCTGCGCAAGCCCGATGTGCTGATCCTTGATCTGATGCTGCCGGGGGCCAGCGGGCTGGACATTCTGCATGGCCTTCGGGCCGATCCGGCGACGGTGCAATTGCCTGTGCTGATGCTGACCGCCAAGGGACAAGAGCGTGACCGCGCTGCCGCCGAAGCAGCCGGGGTGACGTCCTTCATGACAAAACCCTTTGCCAATGCGGAAATCGTGGCGCGGGTGCGTGAAATGGCCAGGCCATAGGCCCATGCGAGTTCCGCGCAATCAGGTGTTTCTGGGGCGGCGCAGCTATCGGCTGCGGCGGTTGGGTGATGCGGCCCGGCTATTGCCGGTGCTGGGGCTGATCCTGTTTCTGCTGCCCTTGTTCTGGTCACCTGAAACGGCAGGCCGTCCGCGCCTGACGGCATGGGATGGGGTCTATCTGTTTGCCATCTGGTTGGGCTTGATCGTGCTGTCGGCAATCGTGTCGCGCAAGCTGGCCCGGATTGCACCGCAGCCAGACCCCAAGGATGACCCGGACCGCAAAGAACAATGGGACACGCCCTTGTTCGATGTGCCACGGACGGGGGAATAGGCCATGCCGTTCAACCTGCTGGTGCTGGCCTGTGTGCTTTATGTGGCAATGCTGTTTGCGGTGGCGTTTCTGGCCGAGCGTTCAGCCGCCCAGGGGGCCGCACGCTGGTTGCGGTCGCCGTGGATTTATACGCTGTCCCTGTCGATCTATTGCACGGCCTGGACGTTTTACGGGGCGGTCGGCTATGCGGCGCGGTCAGGGCTGGAGTTTCTGACGATCTATCTTGGGCCGACGTTGATCTTTGTGGGCTGGTGGTGGTTGTTGCGCAAGCTGGTGCGGATCGGGCGCAAGCATCAGATCACGTCGATTGCCGACATGATCTCGGCGCGGTTTGGCAAATCGAACATGCTGGGCGCGATGGTGACGGTGATCGCGGTCATGGCAGCCACGCCTTACATCGCGCTGCAATTGCAATCGGTGACGCAGTCCTTTGGGGTGTTCGCATCGGAAACACCGCAAGAGCTGGGTCTGTCAACGGCGGCTTGGGTGGCCATGGGGCTGGCGCTGTTCACGATCCTGTTTGGCACGCGCAAGCTGGACGCGCGCGAGCAGCATCCGGGCGTGGTGATGGCCATTGCGGTTGAGGCGGTGGTGAAACTGGTGGCCTTGCTGGCCGTGGGCATCTTTGTGGTCTGGGGCCTTGCGGGCGGGGTGGCCCCGATGCTGGAGCAGATCAACGCCTCGCCCATGGCGACATGGGAATTGCAACCGGGGCGCTGGGCCGGGCTGATACTGACGGCGGCGATGGCGGTGATCTGCCTGCCGCGGATGTTTCATGTGATCGTGGTGGAAAACACCCATGAGGCGCAGCTTGGCCCGGCAAGCTGGGCCTTTCCGGCCTATCTGTTCGCGATGAGCCTGTTTATCGTGCCGATCGCAGTGGTGGGCATGGACCTGATGCCCACAGGGGCCAACCCCGACATGTTCGTGCTGACCTTGCCCTTGGCACAAGGGCAGGGGGCGCTGGCAATGCTGGCCTTTCTGGGGGGGTTCAGTTCGGCCACATCCATGGTAATTGTGGAAACCATCGCGCTGGCCACGATGGTTTCAAACCACATCGTCGTCCCTTTGTGGCTGCGTGTCATTCCGGCGCGGGTGCAGTCGGGTGACGTGCGCAGACTGGTGCTGTTGTCGCGCAGGCTGGCCATCATGGCGGTGCTCGCCTTGGGCTATGGTTATTACCGGCTGTCGGGGGGCGGGGCTTCGCTGGCGGCCATGGGGTTGATCGCCTTTGTCGGGGTGGCGCAATTCATGCCGGCACTTCTGGGTGGCATCTTCTGGCGCGGTGCAACGCGGTCGGGCGCGGCGGCGGGGCTGCTGGTTGGGGCGGGTGTCTGGCTGTGGGCGCTGTTCCTGCCGTCCTTCGGGGCAGGGGCGGTGATCCCGGATACGGTCATAGCAAACGGGCCGTTCGGCATTGGCTGGCTGCGCCCCGAGGCGCTGTTCGGGATCACCGGGCTTGATCCGCTGGTCCATGCGCTGTTCTGGTCTTTGGCGCTGAATACGCTGGGGTTCTGCGTTGTCTCTATCCTGACATTTCCGGGCCCGGTCGAGCGGATGCAAGGCGCGATATTCGTGAACATCTTTGATGATGAGGTCGTTGGTCCGCAGGCTTGGGTGCAAGGGCAGGCCGATGCCGAGGCGCTGCTGGTGCTGGCGCAGCGGATTCTGGGCGAGGAAGATGCGCTGGCGCTGTTTGAGGCCGAAGCGCGGCGGCAGGGGCGGGATGGCTATCTGCCCGACCCAACGCCAGAGGTGATTGCGCGCATCGAACGGGATCTGGCCGGGGTGATCGGGGCGGCGGCGGCCCATGCCATGATTGCGGATCTGACGGGGCGGGCGACCGTGACGGTGGAAGACCTGATGGCGATGGCCAATGAAACGGCGGCGATCATTGAAAACCAGTCGCGGCTTGAGGCGCAGCAGGCCGAACTGACCCGGACTGCACGGGCCTTGCGTGACGCGAATGAAAAGCTGTTGCAGTTGTCGGCGCAAAAGGATGCGTTCCTGTCGCAGATCAGCCACGAGCTGCGCACGCCGATGACATCGATCCGGGCGTTTTCCGAGATTCTGACCGAAGGTGAGGTGCCCGTGGCCATGGTGCACCAGTCTGGCCGTGTCATTCAGGATGAGGCCGTGCGCCTGACGCGGCTGCTGGATGACCTGCTGGATCTGAGTGTGCTGGAAAACGGCAGTGTGCAGCTTGAGGTGCGCACAAGGCGCATTGCGGAAATGCTGGATCAGGCGATTGCGGTGTCGGGCCAGACGCAAGGGGCCATGGCGCTGGAGATCGAGCGTGATCTGCCGACCGAACAGATTTTCGTGCAGACCGATACGGACCGGCTGGTGCAGGTCTTCATCAACCTTGTGTCCAACGCACGCAAGTATTGCGATGCCGAAGCGCCAAAGCTGAAGATCAGCGTGCGGCAAAAGGCCGGGCGGGTGCAGATTGACTTTGTGGACAACGGCAAGGGTATTCCGAAAGAGGCGCAAAGCCTGATCTTCGAGAAATTTGCCCGGTTGTCTGACCAGTCACGGGCCGGAGGGGCCGGCCTGGGGCTGGCGATCTGCCGCGAAGTGATGACAAACCTGCGGGGCACTGTCAGCTATCTGCCCGGACAGGGCGGGGCGGCGTTCCGGGTTGTGTTGCCCTTGCGGCTGGTGGTCGAGGCGGCCTGACGGGAGTGCGGCGGTTAAGCCCTTTGTAACCTTCTTTTGCCACTGATCGGCGCAACGGCAATCGGGGAATGGCAGCCATGGCGGCAGAGGGTGCAGCGGCAGATGGCCTGACAGCAGAGGGTCTGCCAGCAGAGGGTCTGGCTGGCAATGGTCAGGCGGGCAATGGTTGGGCGGGCAATGCTCAGGCGGCAGGCACCAAGCCGGACGGCGGCGTGTTGCGCGCGCGGGTAGAACGGGTCCGGCAGCAGATGGCGGCTGTGGCGGGTGGCACGGTTGAACAGGCCTGGGACATGGCCTTGCGCCGGGCGGCGCAGGAAACAATTTCCTTGCGGATGGATGTCACGCAATGCCGGTTGCAGCTGCTTTCGCTGACGGAACTGCTGGAAATGCCTGGTGCACGGTCCTTTATCGGCATTCTGGATGGCCCTGCCGAGGCGATGGGCGTGATCATCCTGTCACCCGAGGTGTTGGCGGGGCTGGTTGAGGTGCAGACGGTGGGCACGGTCACAAGCCACCCGCCCATGGCGCGCAAGCCCACACGCACGGATGCCGCGATGGTGGCGGGCTTTTTTGACAGCGCTCTGACCGAGCTTGATATTGCGCTGGCCACCCGTGCCGAAAGCATCTGGGCATCGGGCTTTCGCTATGCTTCGTTTCTGGATGATCCGCGCCCCTTGGCGCTGATGCTTGAAGACAGCAGCTGGCAAGTGGCCGAGGCCGAGGTTTCTTTGGCAGGCGGGGCCAAGGCAGGGCGTATCCTGCTGGCACTGCCCGCCAAGGGGCGCGGCAAAAAAGGGGCCGAAGCCAATGGCAAGGCGACACTTGCTGCGGCGCAGTTCAAAGCGGACCTGCGCGAACAGATTGGCCATGCTACGGCCACGCTTGAGGCGGTGCTGGTGCGGATGCAGGTTGATTTGTCCGAGCTGATGGCCCTGGGGGTTGAAGATGTGTTGCCCTTGTTCGGGGGCAGTCTGGATACGGTGCAACTGGAAACGCTGGATGGGCGGCGCGTGGCCACGGCCCGGCTTGGGCAGGCGCGGGGGATGCGGGCCTTGCGCATCATGCGGCTGGATGACGGACAGGCGGATGACGCCCCGGTCGACCCGGTGCTTGCTTCGGCGCAAACCCAGTTCCTGCCGCGCGGTGCGCAAGCGGGCAATGCCGCGCCGCGCATGACAACCGATGTCAGCAATGATCCGGCCAGCATGTCGGACCTGATGTCAGGGCTGATGTCTGACATCGGCGATCCGCAATTTCCAGCGCTGGATGAAACCTATGCGCTGGATGGGGTTGACGGTCTGGACGGGCTGGCCGGCCTTGAATAAGCGGCGGCCGGCCGGCAAGGGCGGTGGTCAGCCTTTGGCCTGCGCGGCAAGTGCTGCAATCTGCGGGCGCAGGTGATCAAGCTGATAGCCAAAACGCGCGGGCAGGCCGACCAGATCATCGACGGGCATCTTGCCTGCCTGTGACAGGGCCCAGACCACGGACGACCGGTTGCCACTGGCGCAATAGGCAAACACGGGCCCGTTGGCCGCAGCAATGGCTGCCTGTTGCACGGCCACGTTCTCTGCTGTCATCGCCCCACCGATCACCGGATTGGCAACAAAGGTCAGGCCAAGGCTTTCGGCGGCACTGCGCATGGCCTGGGTGTGCAGATGGGGCGGAATTTCGCCATCGGGGCGGTTGTCGATGATGGTGGTATAGCCGGCGGCCTTGATCGCGGCCAGATCAGACAGGTCGATCTGCGGGGAAACGGCGTAATCCGGGGTGATCGGGCGAATGTCCATCAGATATCCTGTGCTTGCTGTGGCGGCGTGCAGCATAAATCGCATTTCCTGCGGGTGAAAGCGCCAACATTGCGCAAGGCGTGCGCAGAACGGTTGCGGGGCGGCGACAGGTGGGTAAGGTGGGTGGCGGGGGCAGGACAGGGGTTGGTACAGTGTCGGTTGCGGGTCTGGTCAGGGCAGAGATGCGGGGGGCGGTGCGGGTGCTGTGGATGCAGGCCGCACCGGGCAACCTGTTCGGTCCGCCGTTATGTGCGGCGCTGATGGCCGGGCTGCAAGCGGCCATGGCTGACCGGCAAACCACGGCAGTGGTGCTGGCCAGTGCCCTGCGCGGACCGGGGCAGGGGTTTTCGGGTGGCATGGATCTGGCTGATCTGGGCCGGGACTGGCCCGAACAGAACGCCACACCGGCAACGATCGCGCGGCTGCTGCTTGAGGCTGACCTGCCGGTGATTGCAGCCCTGCATGGGCCTGCGCTGGGGGCAGGGGCGGAAATCGCGCTTGCGGCGCGCGCGCGGGTGGCGGCACCTGATCTGCGCTTTGGTCTGCGCGATGTGCTGATCGGGCGGTTACCCATGGCGGGGGCAACGCAGACCCTGCCCCGGCTGATTGGCGCGGTGCAGGCGCTGCGGTTGCTGGGGCAGGGGGGCAGTCTGCCTGCGGCAGATGCGCTGGCGATGGGTATTGTGGACGAGGTGACAGAGGGTGATCTGCTGGCGGCTGCGCTGGCGATGGCGGCGGCCCCGCCACCTGCGGGGCGTGCGCCGGGTCTGCGTGACGGGCGTGGGTATCAGGCAGGCATTGCGCAGGCGCGGGCCGATGGCGTGATGCCGGAACTGGTGAACTGTATTGAGGCCGCGCAACTGCTGCCCTTGGCGCAAGGTCTGGATTATGAGGCCGAGGCGGCATCCGAGGTTGCCGCGCGGCCCGAGGCGGCTGCCCTGCGGCATCTGATGATGGCCGAAATGCGGATGGTCGTTGATCTGGCCGGTGGCAAGGCGGTGCAGCGGCTGGGGCTGTGGGGGGCGGCGTGCTGGCCGCTGGTCCTGCCTGCGCTGCGGGCCGGGATCGAGGTGGTGCTGGCCGACGATGACCGCGAAGCGCTTGTCAAGGCGGTGGAGCGGCTGGCCCTGACGCAGGAGGAACAGGTGGCGGCAGGCCAGCTTGGCGCTGCAGCGCGCGATCAGGAATGGGCGCGGCTGCGCCCTGCGGTGGCGCTGGATGCTTTGGTGGGGCTGCCGCTTGTGGTTGCGGGCAAGCCGGGGCCGCAAGGCCGGGTGCTGTATCTGGGTGGTCATGATGATCTGGGCCCTGATGCCGCACGGTTGCATCTGGTCGCACCGGGGGTTGCAGAACTGCAGGTGGGGCAAGGGCCGCGCAACGCCTGGCAGACCGCAGCGGCAACCTTGCGTCAAATGCGTATCCGCTTGGCGGTCACGCAGGCGGTGCCTGCGCAGGGCTGCGGGCGGGCCCTTGTGGGGGCCGCACAGCAGGCCTGCCTGTGGCTGATCGGGCAGGGCGCATCGCGTGAGGCGGTTGCGCAGGCGCTGGCGGGCGTGATGCGGATGCCTTTGCCCAAGGGCGAAGGTGATGGGCGCAGCGCCATGGCGGCGGCGGCCATGAAAGACCGTGTCCTGGGGGCAGTTGCCGCCGAAGCCGCGCGCCTGTTGGAACAGGGGGCAGTCCGTCGGGCTGGCGTGCTGGATGCGCTGGCCGTGGTCGGGCTGGGTATGCCGCGCCATGCAGGCGGCCCGTTGTTTGCCGCCGATCAGCGCGGGCTTTTGCTGCTGCGCCGTGACCTGATGCAATGGCAGAACGATCACCCGGTCTGGGCCCCATCTGCCTTGCTGGACCGGCTGGTATCACAGGGCGCGCGCTTGTCTGACGCAGAGCCTGACGCCGCGCCCTAAGACAGGATCACCCCGGCCACCACCAGCATCAGCCCGATGGCCGATACGGCCAGTGCGGCCATGTTCCAGACCACCACACGCTGCAAGCGCGCCTGCATGGCGGGGCCGGTCAGCCCTTCGCGTTTGGCACGCAGGGCCATCAGGATGCACCAGATCAGCCCGGCCACCCCTGCCATCGCCAGTGCCGCGCCTGCCCAGATCATGATTGTCATACCCGTCACCCCAGTTTTGCCCCTGCGCATATCCCATGCGGGGCAGCGGCGATCAACCCGGTCTTGCCGCGCGCAGCGGGCCGGGGTAGGGAACGCGCAATCCCACACAGAGACGGAGCGCTGCCATGGCCGACATCACCGAATCCTCGATCGTAGCTGCCGAAGAACTGCGCCAGTTCATCGAACGGTTCGAACAGCTGGAGTCCGAGAAAAAGGACGTGTCCGAGCAGCAAAAGGAACTGATGGCCGAAGCCAAGGGCCGGGGCTATGACACCAAGGTGATGCGCAAGGTGATCGCGCTGCGCAAGCGCACGCCCGACGACATTGCCGAAGAGGAAAGCATTCTGGAGCTGTACAAGACGGCCCTTGGCATGAGCTAGGCGCGCGCGCCGCGCCTAAGGCGTGATGAAGGTCACGCCGGGCATGGCGGCGATGGTGGCGCAATCGGCGATGTAGCTGTCCGTCATGGCGGCCACCATCTGTGCATCCCATTGCGGCAGGTTGATTGCATAATCAATTGCTGCGGGCAGGGCGAATTTGTCCAGAAATGCCGTGATGGCCCGTCGGCGTCTGTCAACGGTGAAAGGGCCCTTTGTATCAATAAAGGCGCGCAGACGTTTCAGGCCGACGGGTGACATGATCATTTCCAGCACGTCAAAGCTGCCTTCAAGAACGGTATCATCCGTGTGACCCGTGATGGCGGCCAGGACCTCGGGCCAGATCAGCGGCGTGTCCTCATCGCACCAGATGGTCAACCTTGCGCCAGGATTTGCGGCCTGCACACGCGCAATCATTTCTGACCAACGCAAGTTACGGGGATCGGCTCCCGCCATGTATTCATCATAGGTCTTGGTCGGCTGCACGGCGAGAATGGCCGGAACAAAGGTTGCCGGGTTGCGCAGGGCCAGAAAATAATCGGTTTCGATATCCGGGAATATGCGCGAAAAGGCACGCACCCTTTCGCCCGCAGCGGGGTAAAGCCTGCCTTGCAAGGCCCAGTTCGGGAAAGACAGGAAATTGTCCCAGCCCAGTACCAGCCGTTCGGCGGTATCTTCGGCCATGATCTGTTCCAGCACCAGCGCCTGCGTTTCGGGCGTGGCGGGGGCGCCTTTCAGCTGGATTGCAGTGTCGCGCAGCAATGTGCGGTAGCGCGAGGGCGGTGGCACGACAATGCCTTGCGCGCCCAACACGCCACGGTTTTTCAACAGGCACCGGATCAGCCGTTCTTCATCGGTGCAATGGGCGCCGAGGTGATAGACGATACGCATGGGCTGCTCTGCCTTCTTGCTTGTTTTGGCGCAATATACCGGGATTTCTGGACAGATAAACAGCTTTCCTGTAGCGGTGCCGCCATGATGGCTGACCAAAACACTCAGGTTACGCAGATTGCCCGCCCCAATCCCTGGGCGGTGGCGGCTATGGTGATTGCATGTCTGGTGCTGGCGCCCGTGCTGGCCGTGGTCTGGCTGGCCTTCACCCCGACAGACAACATCTGGCCGCATCTGATGGCCACGGTCATGCCGCGCTATATTGGCAATACGCTGATCCTGATGTTGGGCGTCGGGTTTCTGACGCTGATTGCCGGAACGGTCACGGCTTGGCTTGTGACGATGTACCGCTTTCCCGGGCGTGGCTGGCTGAACGTGGCCTTGCTGTTTCCGCTGGCGATACCGGCCTATGTGGGGGCCTATGCGCTGGTCGATTTTCTGGACTATGCAGGGCCGGTTCAGGCAGCGCTGCGCGCGACCTTTGGCTGGCAATCGGCGCAAGACTACTGGTTCCCCGAGGTGCGCAGCCATGGGCCTGCAATCATTGTGCTGGCAGGGGCGCTGTACCCCTATGTCTATCTGCTGGCGCGTGCGGCCTTTCGTGAAACCTCGGCTGCGGGTTATGAAACCGCCCGGGCGCTTGGCTGCGGGCCGCTGGCGCTGTTCTGGCGGGTGGGTTTGCCCATGGCGCGCCCGGCCATTGCCACAGGCGTGGCGCTGGCGATGATGGAGACCGTGGCCGATTATGGCACGGTGCATCATTTCGGGGTGCAGACGCTGACCACGGGCATCTTTTCCACCTGGCTGAATGGCGGCAATGCGGCGGGGGCGGCGCAGATTGCGGGGGTTGTGCTGCTGTTGATCTTTGCGCTGGTGGCGTTGGAGCGGCTGGCCCGGCAAAGGGCGCGGTTTCATGCCACCGCCCGTGCCGCGCGCCCGGTGGTGCCGGTGCAGTTGTCGGGCCTTGCAGGCGGGCTTGCATTGCTGGCCTGTCTGTTACCCTTTGCGGTGGGCTTTGTGTTGCCGTTTGCGGTGATGCTGAAGCTGTCATTGGCGAATTTCGCGGTCTGGGCCGACCCCGGCCTGTTTGCTGCGCTTGGAAACACCGTGCTTGTGGGCGGGGTGGCCGCCGTGCTTGCGGTGGGGCTGGCGACCGTTCTGGTGGCGGGCCTGCGCCATATCGGGCTTGGCCTTGCGCGCGTGGTGTTGCCGGCCACCACGATTGGCTATGCTGCCCCGGGTGCGGTGCTGGCGCTGGGGGTGCTGCTGCCGCTGGCCACGCTGGACCATTGGCTGGCCGATGCCGTGCAGGCGATCAGCGGCATTGACCCGGGTCTGATGCTGACAGGTACGGCCACGGCGATTGTGCTGGCCTATGTGGTGCGGTTCTTTGGGGTGGCGCAGGGGGCGGTGGATACAGCCTTCGGGCGCATCCCGCCCAATCTTGCACTGGCCGCGCGATCATTGGGCCAGACGCAAGGCGGCGTGCTGCGCCATGTGCAACTGCCGCTGATGCAGGGGTCCATGGCGACGGCACTGCTGATCGTGTTTGTGGATTGCGTCAAGGAATTGCCTGCAACGCTGCTGCTGCGACCTTTCAACTTCAATACGCTGTCGACCCGCGTTTTCGAGCTGGCCAGCCTCGAACGCCTTGGACAGGCCGCGCCGGCGGCCCTGCTGGTGATGGCAGTCGGCCTGCTGGCGGTTCTGGCCCTGTCACGTGCCAACCGGGCTTGACCGGGGGCTGGCAGTCGCGCTAAGGGGGCGTTAAGTGCCCCTATAGCTCAGTTGGTAGAGCACCTGATTTGTAATCAGGGGGTCTGCGGTTCAAGTCCGTATGGGGGCACCACGTTTTCTGGCGAAACATGTCTTCATCAGCGGCTTGCGCAAGTCTGGTTGTTGCAGGCGCAATCTTGCATATGATGCAAGGTTGCAGGCAATAGCTCTGCTCAAACCCCATGGATGCTGACCCGACCGTCCCTCAGGGCTATCCTGGCGTCATTTCCGCAAGTCCGGCAGCCGTGCCACAACACATGCGTTGCGGTTAACCGGCCCCGGCCGCCGGGGACGATGAAATGCCGTTCGGTGCAGTGGCTGCCACTGATCCTGACCTGGGCCGTGCCGCAACAAGACCGAAGCTTGCAGTCATTTTGCCACATTGGGGCGGGCTGGCAGGCAGCCGCCGGGGATTGTCACAGAAAGTAAACGCGGCAATCAGCTTGTCGTTACAGTTGCGCGTCAACCTGATCAGGAATGTCACTGTTTGGGGTTTCGAAGATGACGTCTCGTCCGATACTTGGTGCTGCTCTTGGCCATGAAGACCTTTCATCCCACCGGGACTGGCTATTGGAAGCCCCGCGCGATCTTGAACTGCAGGCCTTTGTCGATGCCGAAGTTCTTGATGGTGACTGGTCCGGTCTGGCCGCCGAGACTGTAAAGCTTTTGGACGGGCATCAAGGCCGGCTTGGCATTCACGGTCCCTTCTGGGGTTTCACCATTGCCTCTTACGAACCCGAGGTACGCAAGATCGTGACCCGTCGGTTCCAGCAGGCGCTGGATGTTTGCGCAGCCGTGAAGGGCACGCATGTGGTGATCCATTCGCCGTTCACGACCTGGGGTTACAACCACCGCGGGCTTTACCCCAAGGACAGCGGGCGCATGCTGGAGGCCGCGCGCGATACGCTGGCACCGGTCCTTGCGCGGGCCGAAGATATGGGTGTGACCTTTGTGCTGGAAAACATCGAAGACATCGAACCCGCTGACCGCGCCAACCTCTGCGCGGCCCTGGGTTGGCAGGCGCTGGCCCTTTCGGTTGATACCGGGCACGCGCATTATGCGCATGGGTCAACCGGGGCGCCGCCCGTTGATTTCTTTATCCGTGCGGCTGGTTCGCGGTTGGGTCATGTGCATCTGCAGGATGCAGATGGCTTTGCCGACCGTCATTGGCAGATCGGCCATGGATCGATCCTGTGGCATTCCGTCTTTGCCGCCATTGCCGAAACCGGGGCAAACCCACGCCTGATACTGGAACTGCGCGACAAGGCCGGTGTCATCCCATCGGCGCGCTATCTGGCTGATCTGGGGCTGGCGCAATGAAATTCGTTGTGCTTTCCGACCTGCACCTTGGCCCGCCCGGGTCTGCCGTGAACGGGCTTGACCCTGCGGCCCGGCTGGCCGCAGCCGTACAAACGATCAATCGTGATCATGCGAACGCTGATTTCGTTGCCCTCGCAGGTGATCTTGCCGATCTGGGCGAGGTGGCCGCCTATGAGGTGCTGCGCGATACGCTGGCTGCCTTGACGGTGCCCTGCCACATCACGCTGGGCAATCATGACGCGCCAGAGGCCTTTCTGTCGGTCTTTGGTGCCGACCTTTCCGATCCGCAGGCGAAAGTTTCCAAAGTGATCGACCTTGGCGGATACCGGGTGATCCTGCTGGATACCACCACCCCCGGCACCCATGCAGGTGCGCTGTGCGAAGGCCGTCGTAACTGGCTTGCAGCCCGGCTGGATGAGGCCGTGGGCCGCCCTGTGATCGTGGTCATGCACCATCATGCCAATGTACTGTCCCTGCCGGTGGATGACATTCCCTTGGCTGATGGCGCGGGGTTTGCGCGGCTGCTGAAGCGGCACCCGGATGTGCGGATGGTGATTTCGGGCCATGTGCACCTGACCACATCAGCTGTCTGGCACGGCATCCCGATGACAACGCTGGCGGGCAGCCATTATTCCGTCAACGCGCATCTGCCGGGTATGGCGGGCGAGCAGTTGCGGCTGGAAGGCCCGGCGCAGATGGCCGTGGTTCTGGCCGATACCGATGGGGTGGTCGTGCATTTTCAGGACTATCTGCCCCGGCATGTTGAACTGGCCTCGGGTCTTTTCTCCGCAGGCTGACGTGACCCGGTAACCCTTTCAGGCGCGCAAGTCCGGCTTGCGCGCCCCTGCTGTTTTTCCACTTAAATATATGATTTCGTTAATTAAAAAATTTACAAAGTCATTAATGCTTTGTCACTTTTGCCTGCCATGTGCCGCCCATGCTGCAATCTGCCTGCAGCGGCCACATGACGGAGACAGGGATATGACATTCAAGCTGGCGACCACTGCCATGGTGCTTCTGGCGATTGCCGGAGTTGCGCATGCCGAGAAGATCAAGTTCGAATACTGGTACGGCCTGACGGGCGATCTGGGCGCCGTTGTTGCCGAAACCTGCAACCACTTCAACGCGTCGCAGACCGAGTACGAGGCGGTTTGTGTGGGGCAGGACGGCTATGAAAAGGCCGTGCAGAACACCATCGCGGCTTTCCGCGCGCAAAAGCACCCGACGCTGCTGCAATCGTTTGACGCAGGCACCGCCGATCTGATGCTGTCGGGCGAGTTCTATCCGGTCACCAAGCTGATGGCCGATACGGGAGTGACCATCGACTGGGCCGATTACTTCCCCGGCATTGCCAACTATTATTCGTCAAAGTCGGGCGAGTTCTTCTCGATGCCGTGGAACTCTTCCACGCCGGTCTACTATTTCAACAAGGACCATTTCGCCAAGGCAGGCCTGACCGAAGCGCCAGTGACATGGGAAGGCATGGAAGCCGCCATGAAGGCGCTGAAAGACAGCGGGCAGGCTTGCGGTCTGGCCTATGCGCCGTCATCATGGATTGATCTTGAGCAGTTCTCGATGGCGCACAACATTCCGGTGGCGTCAAACAACAACGGCTATGACGGGCTGGATTCTGAGCTGCTGTTCAACACCACGCTTCACGTCAAGCACATGGAAAACATCCAGCGCTGGATGACCGAAGGTTACGCGATGCTGCGCACGCAGGCCGCTGGCAAGACCGCGCGTGACAGCTTTGTCGAAGGCGAATGCTCGATCTTCTTCTCGTCGATTGCTGACCACAACACCGTGCACAAACTGACGCCGGCCTTTGCCTGGGACGTGCAGATCATCCCGACCTATGAAGGGGTGGAGCGTCACAATACCGTTGTGGGCGGTGCCTCGCTTTGGGTTCTGTCAGGCAAGTCCGATGATGAATACAAGGCCGCAGCGGCCTATCTGGCCTTCCTTGCGACCAAGCCGGAACAGCAGTTCCTGCTGGAAAACTCGGGCTACATCCCGGTGACGAAGTCCACCTATGATGCGCTTTTGTCAGAAGGGTTCTACGCCGCCGAACCCTATGTGAACCGCGATATCGCCATGAAGTCGCTGACCTATACCGAGCCAACCGAACTGACGCGCGGCATCCGCCTTGGCAGCTTCATCCAGATCCGCGCTGAATGGATGGCCGAAGTTGAGGCCGCACTGGCGGGCCAGAAGACAATGAAAGAGGCGCTCGATACCGCCGTGGCCCGTGGCAATGACCATCTGGCGCGCTTTGCCCAGACCTATGCGGGCAAATCCTTCCCGTAAGGGACACGATTTTTCGACGAAAAATCGGGCGCGGCGGCAGGCTGTCGCGCCCATCCTTATGGGGGATGCCATGCGCCGCGCCTATTTCAAGTTCAGCTGGATCGCCGCCGCGTTGCTGGCACCACAGCTTCTGATCATCTTTGTCTTCTTCTACTGGCCTTCGGCGCAGGCGCTGTACTGGGCCTTCACGCTGGAACAGCCTTGGGGTGGCGGCAATACCTGGGTCGGGTTCGAAAATTTTCGCAAGGTGCTGAGCGACCCCTATTACTGGGGTTCGGTCCGGGTTTCGATCATCTACGCGCTGGCCACCACCGTTCTGGCGATGGGCATGGCGCTGACGCTGGCCATTTTCGTTGACCGCCAGCTTGCAGGCTACAAGGCCTACCGCGTGGCGATCATCTGGCCCTATGCCGTGGCCGCGCCCGCCGTGGGCCTGGCATTCCAGTTCGTCTTCAACCCCGGCGCGGGCATCTTCAGCTATATCAACACCGTCGCGCCCGGCTGGTGGGACCTGTCGAAATACCCCTGGCAGGCCGTGACCGCCATTGTCATCGCAGGCGCGTGGAAGCAGGTCGCCTACAGCTTTGTCTTCTTCCTGGCCGCCCTGCAATCAATCCCCCGCAGCCTGACCGAGGCCGCTGCCATGGATGGTGCCCGCCCCTTGCGCCGGATGATTGACCTGCAACTGCCGCTGCTGACGCCCACGTTCTTTTTCCTGCTGGTCATCAACATCACCGACAGCTTCACCGACAGTTTCGGGATCGTTGACACGCTGACCGGTGGCGGGCCGTTCCGGGCAACCGATCTGATGGTCTACAAGATCTACACCGACGGTTTCCGTGGCCTCGATTACTCGGGTGCCGCTGCCCAATCCATCATCCTGATGCTTCTTGTCATGGCGCTGACCTTTGTGCAGTTCCGCTATGTCGAGCGGCGCGTGCACTACACCTGAGGGGTCGCCATGATAGAACGCACGCCCATTCTGAACATCGTGACGCATGCCATTCTGATCTTCGGGCTGGTGATCATTCTTGTCCCGATCTGGCTGGCCTTTGTCGGCGC
>JBJOQW010000083.1:0-9726 GCA_046049665.1 Pseudomonadota bacterium
GATTCCAACAGGCGCGTAAGCCGATCACCGCCACGTAAATGTCGGGAAACGTGCAGCATTTCGCTGTATGCCTGATTCTCGGGCGATCTTTGCCCGAATCGCGCCCGAATCGACCGGCGCGACAAATGCCGGTTCAGCCGCCCTCGCCCGGGCTTTCCGAAAAGTACTTTTCCAACTTGCCGGTTTCGCCATCACGCGCTTCGGCCTCGGGCAGCGGGTCCTTGCGGGTAATGATCACTGGCCACATTTCCGAATACTTGCGGTTGAACGTGACCCATTTTTCCATATCCGGTTCGGTATCGGGCCGGATGGCATCTGCCGGGCATTCGGGTTCGCAGACGCCGCAATCAATGCATTCGTCCGGGTGAATGACCAGCATGTTCTCGCCTTCGTAGAAGCAATCCACGGGGCACACTTCGACGCAGTCGGTGTATTTGCAGGCGATGCAGTTATCGACCACCACATAGGTCATCGGGTCGTCTCCGTTATTCCACGTGGTGCAGATAAAGCAGGGGCGCGGATCATTCAAGCGCCTCGCCGTCTTTCGACGGTGATGTGTCAAGATCGACGTACAACTCTTGCGCCTCGGTCGCGGGCCCGCGGCGCACCCCAAGTGCAAGCACGCGGATGACGCGAATGGTCTGGGCCTGCCGGAAAGTAAGCACATCACCGGCACGCAGGACATGGCCGGGTTTGCGCGTCTTGACGGCATTGATCCGCACGCCCGCGCCTTCGATTTCGTCAGTGGCAAGCGCGCGGCTTTTGAAAAAGCGCGCCTGCCAAAGCCATTTGTCCAGCCGTTGCTTGGGGGTATCGACGTCAGACCGCATATCCCGGAGTCCGGAAGTTTCGAGGATTGACCGCGTCTACACCTTTAGCGGTTAGACGATTGCAAAGGTGGAAGTCTGTCGAAATCACGCGCGTATTTCCTTCCGAAAGTAGCAAGACAGCCGCGTCCGTGAGCCCAAGCAAGCGGTACTCTTCGGTTGAGACAATTTCCTTTGCCGGGAAAGGAATTTCAGACAGTTTCGTGACATACTCGCCAAGGGCTTCACATGCCCCTTTCGTTATCTCCTGATAACCCGATCCGATAAAATTGGAAGTTTCTGCCAAAACATGCGCCGTTGAGATATGTTCTCTGGTCTGGCTCGCGAAATGGGCGATCAAGTCAAAATCATCTCTGTCAAACTCTTGAATTCTTTTTGCCTTACCGATTTCTTCGGGCCTGATTGACCCAACGATGAACAAGACAAGGACATTTGTATCGAGCAAAAGCCTCAAGAGTGCTCCATTTTCACGAACTTGCCATCCTCAGACGACAAATGAACCGAACGGAATTCGCGCACAATTTCCACTTGGGGGGTTTGAAGTGACGCCGCTAACGCGCCCAATTGTGTCAACAGTGGAGAGGATCGTACAGGTACCGATCGCTCAGAGTCGAAACCGAACGTAACAACCCAATTCCCCTTAGTTCCATCTAGAGACAGTCCTTCAAGTAACACCCGGGAGGTAGGCTGGCGTTCCATAAGTTCCAAAAAATACTGCATACCAAACGCGATCGCTTCTTTCGGGGAAAGCGTTGGCGAAGTTCCGTCGGCCATATCATCCTCCTGCAAAGGCGGTGCAACTTACATGCTGCACCACCCATTCGAGTAAAAAGATATCAGACCTTGCCCTTCAGCGCCATCAGAACGGCAAAGGGGTTGTCCGGATCGATGGGTTTTTCCGCGCGGGGCGGGCGGGCCTCGAACGACTTTTGACGGTCATCCCTGCCTTCGGGCTTGCCACCCTTGCCCTTGTTGCGATCACCCCGGTCACCCTGCGGGCGGTCGCCGCGCGGTTTGTCACCACGTGGTTTGTCGCCACGGGGGCGGTCTCCGCGTGGGCGGTCGCCTTCCGGCTTGGCGGCTTCGGCCCCATCAGCGGGCTTGTCGCCTTGCGGTTTGCGGTCACCCTGCGGGCGGTTGCCCCGGCCTTCACCTTGCCGCCGGTCACCCTGCGGGCGTTCACCTTGCGGGCGGCGGTTTTCCTGGCGCATCTTCGGTGCCCAGGTGAAGGTGTAGAACACCTCCATCTCGGGTGCGGCCTCTTCAGCCGCTGCTTCAGGTTCCGACACGGGTGCCAGCAAGGACACCTCTTCCGGGATCGGGTTCAGCACTTCGCCTTCCGGGATCACGATTGGCGCAGGCACTGCTGCCGCTGCCTTCGTTTTCACCCGTTCGCCCTTTTCGCCCTTGTAGCCAAGTCCCGCCATCAGATCGGCGAACTGCTCCAGCGACAGGCCGGTGATCGACAGCATATCCGGCACGGCTTCAAACCCTGCCCGGCTGTCCTTGGTGCGCAGGATATCGGCCAGACGTTCCAGCATATCAATGCGGATCGCCCGCGTGCCCGCCGGGTGATAACCCGCCAGCGTGTAGTGCTGCTTGGGCACCGCATCGATATTCGGGATCGTCACCAAACCCGGCGGCGGGCTTTCCGGGAATTCGGCCAGATCATTGAACAAGGACCACAGCACCAACCGAAGCCGCGTGGGTGCCGGTTTCAGCAGTGCAGGCAGAAAGATCGTGAACTGGCCAAAGCGCACGCCATGCTTGCGCAGCGCCCCGCGCGCATCCTGATCCAGCGATTTCACATCATTCGCCACCACATCGCGCGGCAACACGCCCAGACCTTCGGACAGCCGGAAGGCAAAGCCGCGTGCAAGGCCGGTCAGTGTTTCATCGCGGCCCATGGCCAGCAAGGGTTCGAACAGAGCGGCCACCTTGCGGTCAATGAAATGCTGCAGACGGCGGCGCACCTTGTCTGCCACGTCAGGCCCGGCTTCATCATCGACAAAGGCCTCAACCGTCGGGCGCGTGATCTCGCCACCCTTGACCAGCTTGCCCACTGCCGTAGTGCCCCACATCAGGCCACCCTGTTCGGTGAAATCAAGCTCGGTATCCGGCGCGTTGTAGAACCGGTCGGCGCGCAGGTGGAATTCCGGCCGCAGGGCCTGTTCCGCCGCCTGCCGCAGGGTGCGCGCCTCATCCGGGCTGCCGCTGGCATCCTGCCGGAAACGGAAACCCTCCAGTCGGCCGACGAATTCGCCTTCCACTGTCACTTCGCCTTTGTCATTCACCTCGGCCACGAGGGTCTCCTTTTGCTTCAACCGCCGCATCAGAACCGATGTGCGGCGGTCAACGAATCTTTGTGTCAGAGCAACGTGAAGCGCATCTGACAAGCGGTCTTCTACAGCGCGTGTTTCGTCGCGCCAATGGCTTTCGTCCTGAACCCAGCCTTTGCGTTGCGCCACGTAAGTCCAGGTGCGGATATAGGCAAGGCGTTTGGACAGCGTATCAATGTCGCCCACTGGCTTATCTATACGCTCAACAGCGGTTTTCAGCCAGTCCGAAGGAATTTCACCCCGGCGCAGGAATTCAAAAATGCGCGACAACAACGCTGCATGCTCTGGCCCGGAACTGCCCCGAAAATCCGGCACGCGGCAGACATCCCACAGCAGTTTCACATCCTGCGGACCCCGGATCAGATCGCGCATCTCGGGCATGTCGGACAGCGTTTTCAGGGCTGTCAGGTCATCATTGTCACGCGCGCGGGTCAGCCATTCGTTGCTGGTGGGTGCCTCCAGGCTGCGGATCAGGCGTTCGGTCGAGCCGAATTCAAGACGGTCGCTGCGCCAGTGCAGCTTTTTCACCGGCAGAAAGCGGTGGTTTTCGATGGCCTCGATCACGTCATCATCGAAAGGGCGCGCCTCACCCGTCACCCCGAAGGTGCCGTGGTCATTGTGGCGCCCTGCCCTGCCCGCGATCTGTGCCAGCTCATGCGGAAACAGCGCGCGCATGCGGCGGCCATCGAATTTGGCCGTGGCCGAAAAGGCAACGTGGTGGATATCCAGGTTCAGACCCATGCCAATGGCATCGGTCGCCACGAGGTAATCAACATCGCCGTTCTGGTAGAGATCAACCTGCGCGTTGCGCGTGCGGGGCGAAAGCGCGCCCATCACCACGGCACAACCGCCCTTCTGGCGGCGGATCAGTTCGGCAATGGCATAGACATTTTCAACCGAAAACCCAACAATTGCACTGCGTGGTGGCATCCGGCTTATCTTTTTCGAACCTGAATAGGTCAGCGTCGAAAAACGATCGCGCTTCATGAACTGCACACCCGGCACAAGGGCTGCAATCGCCCCGCGCATGGTGTCAGACCCCAGAAACAGCGTCTCATGCAGGCCGCGCGCGGCCAGCAGGCGGTTGGTGAACACATGGCCCCGCTCGGGGTCGGCGCAGAGCTGAATTTCGTCAACGGCCACGAAATCTGCGCCAATTTCCAGCGGCATCGCCTCAACCGTGCAGACCCAGTATTGCGTCCGTTCTGGCACGATGCGTTCTTCGCCTGTGACCAGCGCCACCACCGATGGCCCGCGTTGCGCAACACAGCGGTCATAGACCTCACGCGCAAGCAGGCGCAGCGGCAGGCCGATCACCCCGGTGCGATGCCCCAGCATCCGTTCAATGGCGTAATGCGTCTTACCGGTGTTCGTCGGCCCAAGGACCGCCGTCACCCGCGCCGGGGTTGTCATTGGCGTTTACAGATCCTGCCCGGCGGTTTCGATTTCCAGCCGTTCCACGCTTTCCAATACCCCCTCCATGTGGGGATGTATAGCAAGCGCGGCATGATACACTTCCAGCGCCTTTTCCGGTTTGCCGATCTCTTCAAAGATCATGCCAAGGCCCGCCAGCGCCCCGAAATGGCGCGGATTAAGCGACAGCGTATGCGCGATATCATCAATCGACGGGCCAAATTCACCGGCCATGAAATAGGCCGTTGCCCGCGCGTTCCAGCCTTCGGCAAAATCCGGCGCATGATCAACCAGCGCGGTCAGATGTTCGATGGCCGCCGGAAGATCACCTGCATCCATCGCATCGCGCCCGCGCTGCAAAAGCAGGTCCATCGAGGGCGAGCCGGACTTTGACCATTCCAGCCAGATCTCGGTTTCGATGCGGCCGGCCTCGGCCGCCTCGGCCGCTTTCAGGCGTGTGAACAGATCATCCAGAGCCGCGTTCTGCGCGTGGGCTGCGGACGTCAGTAAAAAAAGCGTGCAAAGTGCCGCAACGAAAGAATTGAGTAAGGGGCGATACGCTTTCATAGGATAAGGATTAGCGCATCAGTCGCAAAAGCCAAACCCCGAACGAAAGAAAGCCCATCACATGAGCGATATCATCACAGCCGCCGTCGCCGCCCTGTCAGCCAAGATTTCGTCATTTGACGGTGTGGCAAAGTTCGTGATCACGGGCGAAGGGGCCATCATGATGGACCCGTCAGGTGTGCGGGCCGCCGATGAACCTGCGGACGTGACGATGACGGCCGAGGCGGATGTGTTCAAGGGCATCCTGTCCGGCGATGTGAACCCGACGATGGCCTTCATGACGGGCAAGCTGACGGTGGATGGTAGCATGGGTCTGGCAATGAAACTCGCAGGGGCATTGTCCTGAAACACTTTGCGCCCCAGGCACCCTTTCTGGATCATCTGGCCAAAGGGCCGGATGGTGCGCAGGCGGTTTGGCTGACGGCAGCCGATGGTCGGCGCATCCGGGCGGCGCATTGGCCGGGGGGCGACAAGGGCACTGTCCTGCTATTGCCCGGAAGGACCGAATATATCGAGAAATACGGGCCCGCGGCAGCCGAGCTGGCGCAGCGGGGCTATGGCACTGTTGCGGTGGATTTTCGTGGGCAGGGCCTTGCGGACAGGTTGCTGCCGGATGCGATCAAGGGGCATGTCGAGGCATTCGCGGATTATCAGCTGGATATGGCGGCAGTGATGGCGTGGGTGCAGGCGCAGGGTTTTGCGCAACCGCTGTTCCTGATGGGGCATTCGATGGGGGGCAATATCGGGCTGCGGGCGCTGATGGCGGGCCTTCCGGTACGGGCGGTGGCGTTTTCGGCACCGATGTGGGGGATCAGGATCAGCGCGGTGATGCGGCCCATGGTGGCGCCGATTGCGGCGGTGCTGCGGGCCATGGGCAAAAGCCTGGCTTATGCGCCAACGACGGGGCCCATGCCCTATGTGCTGAAAGCGGCGTTTGCGGGGAATACGCTGACAACTGACCGGGGCATGTGGGATTTCATGCAGGAACATCTGGCGGCAGCACCAGAGCTGTCCTTGGGTGGGCCGACGGTACAATGGCTGCAACTGGCAGTCGCAGACTGTGCCGCGTTGGCGCGGTTGCCCAGCCCGGCGCTGCCCGCCTATTGCGCGCTTGGCACGCATGAGCGGATTGTGGATACCGGGGCGATCCATCGGCGGATGAAGGCCTGGCCGGGGGCACGGTTCGACATCATTCCGGGTGCAGAGCACGAAGTGATGATGGAACAACCGGCAATTCGGGCACAGTTCTTTGATGCGGCCTGCGGGCTGTTTGACGCGCAGCGCTGACCCGGCAAGGTGCGCAGACAGCCGCTCTTCCCTGCCCTGCGGGCGGTCATCGCTTCGGTCGCAGCGAAGAGTGACCGAACGGGAACGATGAGCGGCCCTTCGGGCCGTGTAGGATGTCGCTACAACTCTACTTTCTTGAAGCCATCCCTCAACGCCGCCGACCAGGCATCCGACATGGCGCGAAACGCCTCATCGCCCGCTTCTATCCGGCGCCTGGTTGTCACCCGGCAGGCCTCGCGTTCGATCACGCACAGGTCCAGCGGCATGCCGACCGAAAGGTTCGACCGCAAGGTTGAATCCATCGACAGAAGCACGGCCTTCTGAGCGTCTGCAAGACTGGTGCCTGGCTTGACCACGCGGTCAAGGATCGGCTTGCCATACTTGTGCTCACCGATCTGCAGAAAAGGCGTGTCTTCCGTGGCTTCGATGAAATTTCCTTCGGGATAGATCAGGAACATGCGCATCGCCCCGCCCTTGCGTTGGCCCGCCACGATCATGCTGGCACTGGCCCCCTGTTCCATGCGTGCCAGTTTCTCATCAATCTCTTCGCGCACGCGACCCAGCATGTTGCCTACGATATCGGCCACCTTCAGCATCGTTGGCGCCTTCATGATATTGTCGGTCTCGTCATCGTCTGGATGTTCCATTGCCTCACGCAGACGCGCCATCGTGGTCTGAGTCACCGAAAGGCTGCCTGCCGTCATGATGGCAATCACCCGTTCACCGGGGTCTTCGAACACGAACATCTTGCGATAAGTGGAAATGTTGTCCAACCCCGCGTTGGTGCGGGTATCAGACAGCAACACCATGCCTTCATTCAACAAAAGGCCTACGCAATATGTCATACTGTCCCCTGCAGTCGTCGTGCCGATGCCGCATTGCTAGCGCCCGCGCGCAAGCTTGGAAAGCACAAAGCGCAAGGCAAGCAGCTGCCTTCAGCGGTTCAGATACAACAGCACGGCACAGTACAAAAGCATCGTGCCAAGCGACAGCTTCACAAATCCTTGCCGCCTGGCCAGCGCCAACATGCCAAACGGCATGCCGGTCGGCTTGGGGTGCCAGCGTCGCGGTGCCGCCTTGGCCAGCGCGTCTTTCGCCTCTTTTCCCCGCAGTCCAGCAAATGGGCTGGGAATTTGCGGTGCCGGTGTGGCCTCAGCCAGATCCTGCGGCACGGGTGTCGGGCGCGACCGTGCAATCGCATCAACAAAGTCGGCGATCACGAAATCAGACCATGTATCCGCACCCGCTCTGGCCAGATCAAATTCCTTCATGCTGGCCGTCAGGCGCTGCATGATCTGCAATCGATAGGGTTCATCCTGCGGCGCATAGAATTCGGGCGGCAGGTTGCCTGCTGCTGGTCTGTCAACGAAACCTGCATGCGCCAGCCAGTTCCGGGCGGACTCGGGCAGGGTTAGTACTGCCGCGCGCGTTTCGGCATTGCGAAACACGGCGCGCGGCTGGCTTTCCAACGTCTGCACGCGATCAGAGCGCAAGATATCAAAGTCGTATTGCAGCAATGCCCCGCTTCCCCACGTTTCATGCTTAGGTTGCACAGGATTCAACTGCAAATAGGTCGAAATTCGGGCAGCGCTGTGAAAGCAATGCGATTGGTCTCTTGCCTTCGCGTCACTGTTGTGCGGCCAGCACGGCCACCGTCACATCCATCACTTCCTGCCCGCCACCACGTGCGATGCCACGGATTGGTGCTGCATCTTGCGCGTCCATCCCCGACCCCAACCGGATGTAACGTTCGTCCGGACAGCAACGGTTGGCTGCGTCAAAACCGACCCAGCCCAAGCCTTCGGTCCAGATCTCGGCCCAGGCGTGGGCGGCCTCATGCAATGATCCGTCAGCCGAAGCATGAAGATAGCCCGACACATAGCGCGCAGGCATCGCGATGCTGCGGGCCATTGCAATCAGGGCATGGGCATGGTCCTGACACACGCCTTGGCCCTGCGCCAGCGCCTGGGCCGCAGTTGTATGTGCCGTTGTGACCCCGGGGCGATAGGCGATAGCGTCGGCCACAATTGTTGCCAGCGCATGTGCGCGTGCCAGATCATCGCCGGACCCCGCTTTTGCAGCCAGCGCAGCAAGGGCCGCATCGGCCCGCGTCGGTTCAGTCATGCGCAAATAGGCTTGGGGTTGCACGGTTTCGCGGTGGCCGCGCAAAACGCCCGCAAGATCAAGGCATTCGACCGTGCCCGTGACATGCACCACCACCTCGCTGACGGGGCCCTGCACCGTCCAGGCTTGCACCCTGTCACCCGCACCATCGCGGAAACTGCCGCCTTGCACGCCGCCAGTGACGGTGACCTGCCAATCAACGATGCGCTGGCCATCAAAGGCGGATGGCGTCAGGCGGTGGCTTTGCACAACTGACCGAACGGGGCGGCCGTAGGTGTAGCGCGTGACATGATCAACGGTCAGCCACATCAGCGTGCATCCCCGGACAGGTAGGTGTCGTGAATGGCCAGGCCAATGCCCGCCATATCGGTAATGAACCGGGTCAGGAATTCGTGCAGACCCTCTTCAAAAATCGCATCGACATGGGTTTCTGCAAGCCCTGCCAGCGCCACCCGGGCCTGAGCTTGTGCGGTGCTGGTGCGCCGGTAGGCCTTGGTCAGGCGGTCAAGATGCAAGTTCAGGCCCTGCACGCAGGTGATCAGCGCGCGCGGGCATTGCGGATTGAGGATGAGGAAATCGGCAATCTTGGCGGCAGTCACCTCGCCGCCGTAAGCCCAGTGAAACGCACGGTGGGCAGACATGGCGCGCAGCAGCGTTGTCCATTGGTAATTGTCCAGACCAGTGCCCACAAAATCGGCGCGGGGTAGCAGGACATAGTATTTCACATCCATCAGACGGGCGGTGCTGTCTGCGCGTTCCAGATGATAGCCAAGATTCAGGAAATCATAGCCTGCATCGCGCAGAAGCGTTGCCTCGATGGCGCCGCGCACCATGGCGGTGTGGCGCATGGTCCATTCTGTCAGGCGTGACAGTTCCAGCGTACTTCGCTTGGCCTTTTCCATCACGCGCAGTTCCTGAAAGGCGGTGTTCAACGCATCCCAGACCTGACTGGTCAGGGCCGTGCGCACGATGCGCCCGTTCTCGCGCGCGCGGGTGATGCAGGCGGCCACGGAGGAGGGGTTGTCATGGTCAAAGAACAGGTAGGATTCAAGGTTCTTCTGGCTCGCGTCCTTGTAGGCGGCGGCAAAGCCATCGGCCGAACCTGTGGCGCGCAGCAGGCTGTCCCATTCGTTGCGGTAGCCTGCGGCGGAGGGGATCAGCGCGATGCG
>JBJOQW010000084.1:0-26128 GCA_046049665.1 Pseudomonadota bacterium
GTCACAGGCCATGGGAAGCACTTCGCCAAAGGCCATGACGCGCGGAGACAGTTCAGGCGGCAGGCCCGGTGCTGCCTGCGCGAGGGCCGCCGCCACCGCTTCTGCGCGTTCTTGCGCCAGAGCAAGATTGGCCGTGGCATCGCCCGTCCCATCTGAAAACCCGGCAAGGATCACATCCATGTCGGAAAACTGTCCTGCTTCAAGCAGTTGCGCCAGATCGGCAAGGTTCTGTTGCGAATTGGCATCCAGCGCGCTTGCGCCATCTTGGAACCGAAAGGTCAGCGATACCCGGTCCGCCCCGGCCATCGTTCCGACCAGTGTTTTCAGATCGTCCAGACTGACGTCATCGCCCGCCCCTTGAATGGCATTGATCAGGCGCAACCCATCAGCTGTCATTGGCTGACGTTCTGCGCTGCGATCGATATAGCCCGCCGCAGCAATCACTTCCTGCGCAGGGGGGCTGGACAGAAAATCCAGAAACTCACGGGCCAACAAAGGCAGACGGCGACGTGGGGTCAGCAAGTAGATGGGCAGCGAAAGCGGGTAATCTTCGGCCTTCACCGAAAGTGGCGTTGGCAAAAGCGGAAAGCCGCAACTGTCCGTCAGGGAAAGGCGCCGGGCTGGCCCCTGTTGTGCCACACCCGTGATCGCCAGAGCGTAAGGATCGCGTGCAACGGCCGCCGCGAGGCTTGCCATGTCCTCGTGCAGCACTTCTGCGCGGACCTCACGGCCCAATCGCGCCGCAAGGGCGCGTTGCAGATCGGTTTCCGCAGCCAGCCCGTGCAAGACAATTGGCATATCCGGGCCACCCAATGCCATCCAGTTGGTCACCTCACCGGACAGGACCGCCGCCAGATCACGCGAAGATATGACCGGGGTCGGATTGTCATGTGCGATCACGGGAATCAGCGCATCCATCGCCATTGCACGATGACCAAGTGCAGGGTCCAGTGCAGCGGCAACGGCAAATTCAGCGTCGCCCGCATTCAGCGCAGCGGCTGCATCATCGGGCAACATCGGCGAAAAACTGATCCCTGCCAAAGGTTTGCCGCTGACAGGGTCAGAGAGGCTGGCCTCGTATACCGGGCCTGCCTCTTGTGCATAAACCATGCCCCGCTGCCGTGCAAAGGCAGCCATAAGGCGCGGCACAAGGGCCGCACCGGCATCTGGTGCGCCGACAAAACGCAGACTGGCAAAGGGGGCGGTCAGCTCTGGGCAGCCAGGCCCTTCGCAAATCACGCCCTGTGCATCAACCGTCAGTGCACCGTAACTGGTGGTGATGCGGTAGAATTCGCCATCGAACCCCTGCAACACACCATCCAGACGCAACCCGCCTTCGCGCGCGGTCAGGGTGACGTCCTGCGCGAAAACACTTCCTGCCGCCGTCAGCGCCAAGAACAACGCCGCACACCATGCCTTGCGGCCCATGTCACCCCTGCTGGAAACCTAGTTTGCAGCAGCGATAGTCAGGTCTGTAAGAAGATTCTTCAACACCAGAATGTCGCCCACCGCATCGCAATCTGGCATCGCAAGGGTCAGTTCGGTGATATACACCTCGCCTGCCAAGGTCATGATCGTTTCGCCCAGCAGTTCCCGGCCGCAGGTGGCATCGGTGACGGCCGCCTCGATCACGATGTCGGCGTTGGCAGCAATTCCGGCGGGGAAAGTGTACACTTCGGCCAACAGTGGCAGATCAACACTGTTATCCCCCAGCACAGACATGAAGCCACCTGTGCCTGCAATACCGGTTGTCGGCATCTGCGGCTTGTCTGCCGATACGTGGCCCGGTTGCCCGTAACCGGCACCTTCTTCAAAGGCATGCAGTTGGAAAGCATCGGCATCTTGCCACTGCACGCCCATGCGGCGCAGGGTAGCCATCGCAGGCACACGCACGGTTTGCGAAACATCTTGGCCTTGCGGCAGGCGGGCGGTTACCGTCGCCTCAACCGCCAATGCGGGCAGTGACAGAAACAGCGAGCCTTCTGCATTGGTCTTGCCGGTGATGGACAGCCCTTCATGACCGATCACCACCCGCGCTTCCGGGGCGCATGGAGCCACAAGGCTGACACCGATCATGGCTTGGGGGGCCGCTGCAAGGCGCAGCGTCGGCGCACAGGCATCTGGAGCCGTAGCAACTGTTGGAGCAACCGCTGGAGCAACTGTTGGCATAGGTGTGATGGATGTTGCCGGCGCCGTTGTTGCAACAGGCGCGGCTGGCAGTGCACCGGGGCCATCCGTGGGCTCGGGCGGCACGATCTGCGGCAAGGGGGAGGTGTCGGCCTGCAAAGCGGGTTGAACCACAACAGCGGCTGGTGCGGGCGGACGCAAGGATGGAATCAGGCTTGGGCTAAGATCAGCCACAACAACGGGCGCGGGCAGATCAGGCGCAGGCTGGGCCGGGGCAGGTGCAGCATCAGGCGCTGCATCAACAACCACCACAGGCGAAGCCGGGCCTGGTGCTACGGTTTCAGCGAGAACCGGTTTTGCAAGTGCTTCGGGTCCGGCTGATACCTGAGTGATCTGGGTGGGCGCGGCTGCTGCGGGCGCTGATGCGCCTGCCCCGTTCTGCACCAGATGGCCAGCACCGAGTGCCACGCCAGCCATTGCGAACACCATGGCCAATCGCTGTTTCCGTTCCATAGCAGCCTCCACACCCGGGATTTATGCAAAGGGTGTAGAGGCGCATCAGGGCAAGGCCATGACCAAATCAGGGAATGTTTCCGCAGATCGGGGCATTCCGGGGCAACTTGGCCCCGGATTTGCCGCAATCAGGCCAGTTGACCATGGCAGTGTTTGAACTTCTTTCCCGACCCGCATGGGCATGCATCATTGCGCGATGGGTTGCCCCAGGTTGCTGGGTCTGCCTCATCAAACCCGGCAAGACGCACAGGTGCGGCTTCGGTTTCCGGTGCAGTGGGGCCGGCCACTGGTGCCACAGCAACGCCGGGCTGCGTTTGGGCCTGAGCCTGCGCCTGCGCCAGCATTGCCGCCTGTTCCTCGGGGCTGACCGGGCGCACCTGGCCCAGCTTTTGCGTCACGTCAACGCGCAGGCTGTTGAGCATGTTTTCAAACAGCTGGAACCCTTCGGTCTTGTATTCGTTCAGCGGGTCGCGCTGCGCATAGCCACGGAAACCCACCACGGCGCGCAAATGTTCCAGCCGCAGCAAATGGTCGCGCCACTTGCTGTCAATCGTCTGCAGCAAAAGCTGCTTTTCGATGGCGCGCATCACATCCGGCCCAAAGGCTGCCGTCTTTTCTGCCATGAACGTGTCACTGGCCTCGGCAATGCGCTCGCGCATCACGTCCTGATCCACGCCCTCTTCTGCTGCCCATTTGATGATCGGCAGATCAAGCCCCAGCTTTTCGATCACCGCAGCATACAGCCCCGGTGCATCCCATGCATCGGCATAGCTGCGCGGCGGCATGAACATGTCGACCAGATCAGTCACCACTTCATGGCGCATGTCTTCGGCGATTTCGTTCACATCTTCGGCCTGCATGATTTCCAAGCGCTGGCCAAAGATCGCCTTGCGCTGGTCGTTCATCACGTCATCGTATTTCAGCAGCTGTTTGCGAATGTCGAAGTTACGGCCTTCAACCTTGGCCTGCGCACGTTCCAGGCTTTTGTTGACCCAAGGGTGAACAATGCTTTCACCTTCCTTCATGCCCAGCTTTGACAGCACGGCATCAAGACGTTCCGACCCGAAGATGCGCATCAGATCATCTTCAAGGCTGAGGAAAAACGAAGAACGCCCCGGGTCACCCTGACGGCCAGACCGGCCACGCAGCTGGTTGTCAATCCGGCGGCTTTCGTGGCGTTCTGTGCCCAGAACGTATAGACCACCGGCCGCAATGACTGCGGCCTTCTCATCGGCATGTTCCGCTTCCACACGTGCGCGGATTTCATCGGGGTGTGCTTCGGGATCGGCGGCAATGGCCTGCATCACGATCATTTCGACATTACCACCCAGCTGAATGTCCGTGCCCCGGCCCGCCATGTTCGTGGCAATTGTGACCGCGCCCAGCTTGCCGGCATCGGCCACGATCTGCGCTTCCTGCTCGTGCTGACGTGCGTTCAGGACGTTGTGCTTGACCCCTTCTGCGGTCAGCATCGTGGATAGCTGTTCAGATTTTTCAATCGAGGTTGTGCCGACCAGAATTGGCTGGCCCTTTTCATGCGCTGCCTTGATCGATTTGACCACGCCGTCATACTTTTCGCGCGCAGTGCGATAGACCTGATCGTGTTCATCCTTGCGCTGTACAGGGCGGTTTGTGGGCACTTCGACCACACCAAGACCATAGATTTCGGCAAATTCCTCGGCCTCGGTGGCGGCAGTCCCGGTCATGCCGGCCAGCTTTTCGTACAGGCGGAAGTAGTTCTGGAACGTCACACTGGCCAACGTCACGTTTTCCGGCTGAATTTTCACGCCTTCCTTGGCTTCAATCGCCTGATGCAAGCCATCTGACAAACGCCGCCCGCGCATCATGCGGCCTGTGAATTCGTCAATCAGCATGATCTCGCCATCACGCACGATATAATGCTGGTCCTTGTTGAACAGCTTGTGTGCCCGCAAAGCCTGCGTGATGTGGTGCACCAGCGTTGTGCTTTCCGGATCGTACAATGACTGGCCGTCGGGCAGCTGGCCTGCTGCCGACAGGCGCTGTTCAATGAAATCGTCGCCTTCTTCTGTAAAGGTCGCGTTCCGGGTCTTTTCATCCAGCGTGAAGTGGTTTGCCTCTAACGATGGGATCAGCGCGTTTACGGACGTGTACAGATCAGACCGGTCTTGTGACGGGCCGGAAATGATCAGCGGCGTGCGCGCCTCATCAACCAGAATACTGTCTACTTCGTCGACAATCGCAAAGAAGTGCCCGCGCTGCGACATTTCCGCAATGCTGCCGCGCATGTTGTCGCGCAGGTAATCAAACCCCAGTTCGTTGTTCGTGGCATAGGTCACGTCGCATTTGTAAGCGGCCTTTTTCTCGGCATCCGGTTGGTAAGGATAGACCACGCCCGTCGTCATGCCCAACTGGGCAAAAACCTTTCCCATCCATTCCGCATCGCGCTTGGCCAGATAATCGTTCACCGTCACCACATGCACGCCCTTGCCCGCAAGTGCGTTCAGATAGGCCGGGAAGGTTGCCACCAGCGTTTTGCCTTCACCCGTCTTCATTTCCGAAATGTTGCCCTGATGCAGGAAAATCCCGCCCATCAGCTGCGTATCGAATGCCCGCAGGCCAAGCGCACGCCGCGCCGCCTCGCGGCAGTTGGCAAAGGCTTCGGGCAGCAGCGCATCCAGGCTTTCACCTTTCATCGCGCGCATCGCCATGGCTTCGGTGCGGGCCTTGATGTCGTCATCGCTCAGCGCCGTGAATTCCGGCTCTAACGCGTTGATCTGCGCCAACAGCGGGCGCACCGATTTGACCTTTCGGTCATTGGGTGTGCCAAAGACTTTTCGTGCAATCGCGCCAAAACCCAGCATATATGTCCTCAGCCTTGTCTTATCTGACATCATCGTGTGAGGCTGTGCTCTTGCCCGCTCTCACTGCCTTCCATAGAAGGGCCAATAAGGCCGGCTGGCCCCGTCGCACGCGACCGTTGCGATGTAAGGGACAGGCCGGGGATAGTCAACGTCGCGCGGCCCCGGTGCCGCATCAGGAGCCTGTGAGATGACGAAACATATGGGAATTGTGGCAGCCCTGCTGCTTGGCGTGGCCAGCCCGGCCATTGCACAGGATGCTGCGGCCCCCACCGCAGATACGGTCGTAGCCACCGTCAACGGCACGACCATCACCCTTGGCCATATGATTGCCGTGCGGGAAACCCTGCCCGAACAGTATCAGTCCCTGCCCGATGATGTGTTGTTCGATGGCATTCTTGACCAGTTGGTGCAGCAAACCGCACTGCAGCAATCACTGGGAACACCGTCCAAACGGGATGCCCTTGTGGTCGAAAATGCCGCGCGTCAGCACCTTTCGGGTGTGGCCCTGCAGGCTGTGATTACAGCCGCTGTCACCGATGCGGCACTGCAAGCCGCCTATGACGCACGGTTTGCCGGGGCCGTTGCACAAACCGAATACAACGCCGCCCACATCCTTGTGGATACCGAAGAAAAGGCCACCGCGCTGAAAGCCGAAATCGAAGCAGGGGCAGACTTTGCCGAAGTGGCCAAGGCCAATTCCACGGATGGGGCTGCTGCGAATGGGGGGGATCTGGGTTGGTTTGGCGTTGGCATGATGGTCAAACCGTTTGAAGATGCCGTGCTGTCCGCCGAAGTGGGCAAAGTGACGGGTCCGGTGCAAACCGATTTTGGCTGGCACCTGCTGATTGTCAAAGAGACCCGCCTTGCTGCCCAGCCCACGATTGATGAACTGCGTGATGAACTGGCCGCCGAAGTGGAACAGGCAGCGATTGCAGCCCATATTGCGACCTTGACCGAAGGCGCGGGTATCACAAAAACTGCCGATGGCATTGACCCTGCCACCCTGCGCAACGGCGCGCTGCTGGATCAGTAAGGAAAGACCACGATGGGCAAGACAGATTGGAAAGCCAAGGCCAAGAAGTTGAAAAAGAAGCTTGACGCCATTTTGCCACCGGTAGTGGTAGCAAAGGCAGCCAAGCCGGTGTCACCACTTGCCCCAAAAGATGGCTTTCCAACCCTGCCCATCATCAAAGGCGCATCCTTTGCCGCGATCGAGGCCGGGGTGCGCTACAAGAACCGCCGCGACGTGATGCTGGTGCATCTGGCCGAGGGCACCACAGTGGCCGGGGTGTTCACCACATCTTCCACCCGGTCAGGCTGCGTGCGCGACTGTCAGACGAAGCTGGCAACAAAGGTGGTGGGTGCTGCAGGCGCGGCCTTGGTCGTGAATTCCGGCAATTCCAATGCCTTTACCGGGGCTGTGGGTGACAAGGCCGTGGCAGAGGTCTGCGCCGCCGTAGCCAAGGGCCTTGGCGTGCCGGAAACCCGCGTGTTTTCATCCTCAACCGGGGTCATTGGCGAGCCGCTTCCGTTTGAACGCATCACAAATGTCGTGCCCGATCTGGTCACAGCTTTGTCTGAAGACGGCATTCAGTGGGCCGCCGAAGCAATCATGACCACCGATACCTTCCCCAAGGGTGCCGCTGCGACGGTGCATGGTGAAGGCGGCACGATCAATATCTCGGGAATCGCCAAGGGTTCGGGCATGATTGCGCCGGATATGGCGACGATGCTGGTTTATATTTTCACCGATGCCAAGATCCCTGCCGCAGCACTGCAGCGCATGGTTTCGCGCAATACTGGCGACACGTTCAACGCCATTACCGTGGACAGCGATACCTCAACCTCTGACACGCTGCTGGCCTTTGCCACCGGCCAATCCGCTGCCGCACCCGTCAAGGGCGAAGTGGCCAAGGCGTTTGAGGCAGCCTTGCACGGCGTCATGCGCAGCCTTGCGCATCAGGTGGTGCGCGATGGCGAAGGTGCGACAAAGTTTGTTGAAGTGCAGGTCACAGGTGCAGCCTCACCTGAGGATGCGAACAAGGTCGCGCTGGCCATTGCAAACTCGCCTTTGGTCAAGACGGCTGTTGCAGGTGAAGACCCGAACTGGGGCCGCATCGTGATGGCGGTAGGCAAATCAGGTGCCATGGCTGAACGTGACAAGCTGAAGATCAAGCTGGGTGATCTGGTACTGGCCGAAAACGGCTGGCGCAGCCCAAGCTATGATGAGGGAAAAGCTGCGGCCTACATGAAGGGGCAGGATCTGATCATTGCCGTTGACCTTGGCCTTGGTCGCGGCAAACGCACGGTCTGGACCTGTGATCTGACCGATCGCTACATCGCCATCAACGCGGATTACCGTTCTTGAAGGTTCTGCTGGTTTCTGCTGTCGCCTTGATTGACGCCGATGGCCGCGTGCTGCTGGCCCAACGCCCGCCGGGCAAATCATTGGCCGGCCTGTGGGAATTTCCGGGTGGCAAGGTCGAACCCGGTGAGACACCCGAGGTGGCGCTGATCCGCGAACTGCACGAGGAATTGGGCATAGATACCTGGGCCAGTTGCCTGGCACCCCTGACCTTTGCCAGCCACACCTACCCTGATTTTCATCTGCTGATGCCACTTTTTGCCTGCCGCCGCTGGCAAGGCACGCCACAGGCGCGCGAAGGGCAGGTGCTGGCTTGGGTGCGGGCGGACGCGCTGAAAGATTACCCCATGCCCCCGGCAGACATTCCTCTTATTCCGATCCTGCGAGACTGGCTTTAACGCCGCTTCAAACTTCGTAGTCAGGAATATCAGGGCGGATATCCTACCCGTTAGGTCAATATTAACCAACTCCGCCGCATGGTGTGGCAGCTTAACCATGACGATGTGTGTGGGGCACTGGTTCGAAAACTGCGCAAACCTCCAAAATCTTTTCAATTGTGGCAAGATTGTGGTGGAAATTGGGCAGATCGTGGCTATCCTCACAGATACGTTATTCGGGGGGAGAACGTGAATGCTGCGAACAATCGCAATTGGAAGCTGTGTATCCGTGCAAGGGCTGGTCGTGGGCCAGCAGAATGATGGCAAGCTGATCGTCCGTGTCGATGAAAAGACCTTTGTGGGTTATCCGGTCGTCCAGCAGCGCGCGTCCTGAAACTTACGCCATGACGTGAAAAAGCCGGGCAATTTGCCCGGCTTTTCACATTTTTCTACCACCGGGGCCCAATGTAGGGCCCCAGATATCAGGCCAGCGAACGCTGCACTTCTTCGCGTTCGAAGATTTCGATCACATCGCCCTGACGGATGTCTTCATAGCGTTCAAACGCCATGCCACATTCCTGACCGCTGATCACTTCTTTCACTTCGTCCTTGAAGCGCTTCAGTGTTTTCAGCGTGCCTTCATGGATCACCACGTTGTCACGCAGCAAACGCACTCCGGCAGACCGCCGCGCCACGCCTTCGGTCACAAGGCAACCGGCAACCTGCCCAACGCCCGTAACCTTGAACACTTCCTTGATCTGCGCATAGCCGATGAAGGTTTCGCGCACTTCGGCCTTCAGCAGGCCCGAGGCCGCCTTTTTGATGTCATCCACCAGATCATAAATGATCGAATAATAGCGGATTTCCACACCCTTCTGGTTGGCAGACTGACGCGCGCTGGCATTTGCCCGCACGTTGAAGCCGATGACCGGCGCATTTGATGCTTCGGCCAGACCAACATCGCTGTCGGTAATTGCCCCCACGCCCGAATGCAGCACGCGCACGCGCACCTCTTCGTTGCCCACCTTTTCCAGCGCCTGCACAATCGCCTCGGCAGAGCCCTGCACGTCAGCTTTCACGATCACCGGCAACTCGGCCACATCGGCATCTGCCTTGGCCTTGGCCATCAGCTGTTCCAGCGTGGTTGCCGCACCAATGGCTGCGCGCTTGTCCTTGATGGTTTTCTCGCGGTAGGCCGCAATCTCACGTGCCTGCGCTTCGGTTTCCACCACGTTCAGCGTATCACCTGCCGATGGTGTGCCCGACAGACCAAGCACTTCAACCGGTACCGATGGCCCCGCTTCATCCACCCGCTCGCCCTTGTCATTGACCAGCGCGCGGACCTTGCCCCACTGCTCGCCCACAACAAAGATGTCGCCCTTGCGCAATGTGCCGTTCTGCACCAGCACAGTCGCCACAGGCCCACGGCCCACATCAAGCTTGGCTTCGATCACCGCACCTTGCGCCGCACGTGCCGGATTGGCCCGCAGTTCCAGAATTTCTGCCTGCAGCGCGATGGCTTCCAGCAGGTTATCAAGACCAAGCCCCGTCTTGGCCGAAACCTCAACGTCCTGCACATCGCCCGACATCGCCTCAACCACGACTTCGTGCTGCAACAGGTCCGTGCGCACCTTTGTGGGGTTCGCGTCATGCTTGTCGATCTTGTTGATCGCCACAATCATCGGCACCTTTGCCGCTTTCGCATGGGCAATCGCCTCAACCGTTTGCGGCATCACGGCATCATCTGCCGCCACCACCAGCACTACGATATCCGTAACCTGCGCCCCGCGTGACCGCATGGACGTAAAGGCCGCGTGGCCCGGCGTATCAAGGAACGTCAGCATCGAGCCGTTGTCGGCCCGCACCTGATAGGCGCCGATGTGCTGGGTGATCCCGCCCGCTTCGCCCGACACGACATTGGCCTTACGGATGGCATCCAGCAGGCTGGTCTTGCCATGGTCAACGTGGCCCATAATCGTGACAATCGGTGGTCGGGTGATCAGATCACCTTCCGCATCCTTGACCGTTTCAATGGCCTGTTCCACGTCAGCGTCGGATACGCGCACAGCCTTGTGGCCGAATTCCTCGATCACGAGTTCCGCCGTGTCGGCATCAATGACCTGGTTCATGGTCACCATCATGCCCATCTTCATCAGGCTTTTGACCACATCCGCCGCGCGTTCCGCCATACGGTTGGCCAGTTCAGACACGACAATGGTTTCCGGCAGCTGCACATCGCGCACCTGCTTTTCGGCCTTCTGGCCCAACCCAAGCGCCTTGGCGCGGGCCTTTTCCTGCTTGCGCTTCATCGCGGCAAGGCTGCGCTGACGCCCGCCTTCGCCGGCCAGCGCATCATTCAGCGTCAGCTTGCCTGCGCGGCGCGCATCATCACCCGCTGCGGCGCGCTTGGCACCGCGCTCACGCTCTGCTTCGCGCTCGCGCTCGGCCAAGGGTTTGCGGGCCGGGGCAAGACCGGGTTTGGCAGAAGCCGGACCGCGCGGATCACCGCCCGGAATGGCCGTTGCCGGTGTCGGCGCAGGGCCCGTATTCCTGTCATTGGTTGCAGGGCGCGACGATTCTGGCGGCGGCGTGGCCGAACGTGGCCGCGTCCCCAGCACATCTGCCTTGCGCGCATCGGCGGCGGCGGCCCGTGCGGCCGCTTCGGCGCGCGCGGCGCGCGCTTCCTCTTCGGCCTTCTGGCGCAGCGCTTCTTCGCGGGCGCGATCTTCACGCTCTTTCGCTTCAATCTCTTCGCGGCGACGCGCGCGATCTTCCTCGCGGATGCGGTCTTCTTCCGCGCGCTTCAACGCGTCTTCGGCCTCACGCGCCTTTGCGGCGCGCAGGGCTGCCATGCGGCGTTCCATCTCCGCATCGGTAATCCCCGCGGGGCGCTTGGATGGGTCACCCACGGGTTGCGATGTGCCACCCCCTGCCGTTGTGGCAGCAGGTTTCGCCGTGGGAACCACCACGCGCTTGCGTTTGGTTTCCACCTGAACTGTCTTCGTGCGCCCGTGGCTGAAGCTTTGCTTCACCAGTCCCGAACGCGGAACACCACCCAGGCCGAGGGGCTTTTTGCCGTCAGTATCGCTCATGCGTCTTTCGTATCCTTCACGGCGGAATTCCCGCCCATATGCCCGCGCAATCCTGCGAGCCTTGCCGCTTCCTCTACAACACGCGATGTGAGTCCACCAGCCGCAAGCGCGGCGTGTATCGCACGTTCCCGTCCGAAAGCCAAACCCATTTCCCCGGCAGTCAGACAGCCAATGAAACTGCCTGTACCTTCGGGGGGGCGCAGCTTTGTTTTGCCGCGTTCCGACCCGTCACTCGCCTGGATCAAGACGCGCGCCTGCCCTTTGGCAAGCATGTCTTTCACCTTTTCATAGCCCGTCACTGCATCACCGGCCTTGCGCGCCATGGACAGCAGATCCGTTACCCGCCGCAGCACCTGACCTTCGATCAACGCCACCAGGCCATCCGGCACCACGACTGGCTGTTTTGCAGCCCGCGTGAACAGGTTCTTCTTGGCGGCCTTGTCGATGGACGCAGCCACTGCCTCTACGTACATCCCCCGTCCTGGCAAGCGGCCCAGCACATCTGGCACCACCTGCCCCTCTGGGCCCACCACGAACCGTACGAGGCCAGCCTTGGGCTGGCTTTCGCCCGTTACGATGCAACGGCGTTCGGGTTCATCCGTCAGTTTTTCCCGTCCGCCCCGCGTCATCGCGTGATCCGAGACCTGAAATCAGGCCTCGGCCTCCTCGTCTTCTTCGACATCATCGGTGGCCTGCATCTTTTCCAGTTCAGCAGGGTCAACCCAACCCAGCATCACCCGCGCTGTCATCACCAGATTCTGCGCTTCTTCAAGGCTGACCTCGAATTGCTCCAGCACGCCTTCGTCCTTCTTGCGCACGCCACCTTCGGTCGTCCAGCCGCCTGCCAGTTCCCAGTCAGCGCAAGTCGCGAAATCTTCCAGCGTCTTGATGCCGTCCTTGGCCAGCGCCTCGAGCATTTGCGGTGTCAGCCCTTCAAAGTTGATCAGGCTGTCTTCCACACCCATTGCGCGTGCGGCTTCAAGCGCCTTCTTCGCCTGCTCTTCCAGGAAGTCACGCGCCCGTGCCTGCAATTCGCCTGCCGTGCCTTCGTCAAAGCCGTCAATCGACAGCAGTTCGTCCACTTCGACATAGGCCACTTCTTCCAGGTTCGTGAACCCTTCCGATACCAGAAGCTGCGCCATCATCTCGTCCACATCCAGCGTATCCATGAACAGCTTGGTGCGTTCCGTGAATTCTGCCTGACGCCGCGTTGATTCTTCGCTTTCCGTCATGATGTCGATGTCCAGCGCCGTCAGCTGGCTGGCCAGACGCACGTTCTGCCCGCGCCGACCAATGGCCAGCGACAGCTGTTCATCCGGCACGACCACCTCGATCTTGCCTGCCTCTTCATCAATCACAACCTTCGACACTTCCGCTGGCTGCAATGCGTTCACAAGGAACGTTGCCTGATCCTGATTCCACGGAATGATGTCAATCTTTTCGCCCTGCAACTCGTTCACCACCGCCTGCACACGGCTGCCGCGCATACCCACGCAGGCACCCACGGGGTCAATCGAGTTGTCATAGCTGATGACCGCAATCTTGGCGCGGCTGCCCGGATCGCGCGCCACGGCCTTGATCTCGATGATGCCGTCGTAAATCTCGGGCACTTCCATCTTGAACAGTTCTGCCATGAACTGCGGGTCGGTCCGGCTCAGGAAAACCTGCGGACCACGTGCTTCACGCCGCACGTCCTTGATATAGCAGCGCACACGATCACCGATGCGATAGCTTTCCCGCCCGATCTTTTCGTTGCGGCGCAGGATACCTTCGCCACGGCCGATATCGACGATGACGTTGCCGTATTCCTCGCGCTTGACCTGACCGTTGATGATCGTGCCCTTGCGGTCCTTGAATTCTTCGAACTGGCGGTCACGCTCGGCCTCGCGCACCTTTTGCAGAATCACCTGCTTGGCCGATTGAGCGGCGATCCGGCCCAGATCAACCGGCGGCACCTCATCAATAATTTCATCGCCAATCTGCGGATCAGCCAGATGTGCCTTGGCCTGCTTTACCGTCATCTGCGCGTGGTGATTTTCCAGCGCCTCATCTTCCACCACCGTGCGGATACGCGCAAAGGTCGCCCGGCCGGTCTTGCGGTCAATCCGCACGCGGATGTCCAGTTCCGCGCCGTAGCGTGACTTGGCCGCACGGGCGAGCGATTCTTCCATCGCCTGGATCACCAGTTCCGGGTCGATCATCTTTTCCCGCGCCACCGCTTCGGCGGTTTGCAGCAGTTCAAGCTGGTTGGCGGATGTAATGGCCATGGGTCGTCTCCCCCTTAGTGTTTTGTGGGTTCGGCGGCGTCGTCTTCGTCGCCTGCCGTGTCATCTTCGATTGCGTCAAACTTGGATTCGTCAATTGCCCCCGAAATCTTGCGTTGGCGCAGCATTTCGCTGATCAGCTCTTCGGTCAGGATCAGCTTGGCATCCGACAGCCATTCGAACTTCAGGCCAACCGTGCCTTCCTCGATTTCGATCAGCACCTCGTCGCCTTCAACACCTGCCAGCGTGCCCTTGAAGCGGCGGCGGCCGTCAATCAATTCCGTCGTCTCGATCCGCGCTTCCCAGCCTTGCCAGATATCGAAATCCTTCAGGCGCGTCAGCGGGCGGTCAATGCCGGGGCTGGATACTTCAAGGATATACTGATCCTCGACCGGGTCTTCCACATCCAGCACCAGCGAAACGGCGGTCGAAATCTCGCCGCAGTCATCCACGTTGATCCCGCCTTCGGCCTTGTCCGCCATGATCTGCAAGGTGCGCGTCTTGCCGCCCATCAGGCGGATGCGCACCAGCTCAAACCCCATGCCTTCGATCACCGGGCCGACGATATCGGCAAGGCGGCGGTCAATGGCGGTTTTGGCGACAAGATCAGACATCAAGGTTCCAGAAATGCAAAACGGGCCCACAGGCCCGCGCGTCAGGTTCGGTAGCTTCGGGTGTGGACGCCGAAACCGCTGTTGCCAGCCATATACGGAACCCACCCCGAGTCTGCAAGGCCTATCGTCTGCGAGGTATCAAACCTTGCGGAACACCATCACCAGACCCCGGTCGTTTGCGTGCGGATGATTGGCACCTTCATAGATCGGGATATCATGCCACATGACCGGCGTGATCTTTCCGTGCGCCACCAGACGCGCCAGCGCCGAGCCAAATCCCATGCCATCCAGCACCGGCGCAATCGTGCCGCAGACGAACAGCGCGCCGGGGCGCGTGATGCGCAAAAGTTCGGGCAGGCACACCGGGCCCACATGCCCATGCGTGAATGTGCCACAGGAAATGACGGCATCATAACTGCCGTCGGCAATCTCCAGCCGTTGCGTCAGATCGCCGATCATCAGGTTGCGGTAAATGCCCTTGGGGCGTGCGATTTCCAGCATTTCCGGCGTGATATCCAGCGCATCGACCACCAGCCCGCCCAGATGTTCCGCCACAAGGCCCGTGCCCGCGCCGATATCCAGGATCGCCGCGCCTTCAAAACCCGCCCGCATGATCGCCGCTATCTCGCGCGGCGCGATATAGCCCCAGGCCTGCCCAAAGCCCGCGTCATAGGTGGCCGCCCAATTGCCATACATCTTGCGCGCTTCTTCGGGACCATCAATCGTGTAGGCCTCATCCAGATCGTAGCTGACATCCGGTCCAATTGTTTGCTCCACCTGCCCATTGTTTCAGGGCCGATGTTTCACAAACCATCATGACAAGAGGGTGACAGTGTCGGGCCGCCCTAGCCCCGCAACCTGTCCATCACCCGCACGAGTTCCGCGCTGATGCCCGGCTCGCTGAGCGCATGGCCGGCCAAAGGCACCATATGCAATTCGCAAAGATCCCAGCCCTTGGCCAGCTTATGCGCCGAGATCGGGGGGCAGATCATATCAAACCGGCCTTGCACGATCACACAAGGTACATGCCGAATGCGATGACGTTCACGCAAGATCCAGCCGTCTTCCTCCAGAAACCCGGCGTTGTAGAAATAATGGTTTTCAAGCCGCGAAAATGCGCGCGCGTAATCGGCCGGGCTTTCGCCCATCGGCCCTTCGCTGTGCACCGATGCTAGCGCATTTTCCCAGTTTGCCCAAGTACGGCCAAATCGGGTTTCCTCCATCAGGTTGCCCGAAAACAATCGTTGATGGTAGGCGGTCACCATGTCGCTGCGTTCCGCAGGCGGAATCGCATTTTCAAAACGCGCCCAAAGCTCGGGGAAAAACTTGCCCGCACCGCCACCGTAGAACCAGTCAAGCTCATCCTGGGTCATCAGAAAAACACCACGCAGCACCAGTTGGCTGACACGGTCGGGATGCTTGATTGCATAGATCAACGCCAGCGTCGCACCCCAGCTGCCGCCAAAGCAGATGAACCGGTCAATCCCCAGCAGCCGGCGGATCATCTCGATATCGGCCACCAGATGCCAAGTGGTATTGGCCTCAACACTTGCATGCGGGCGCGACCGCCCGCAGCCGCGCTGATCAAACAGCACAATGCGGTAGACGGCGGGATCGAAATAGCGCCGCATTGCAGGGCTGCATCCGCCGCCGGGGCCGCCATGCACCACCAGAACCGGCACGCCATTCGGGTTGCCGCACTGTTCAACATAGACCCGATGCCCATCGCCAACATCCAGCACACGCTGATCGAACGGGTCGATCGGCGGATACAGAAATTCAACTGCGCGTTTTTGCCCTGATCTCTGGTCCATGCCGCATTATATAGACGAAAAAGCGACGCGCGCTATCATCCGATTTTGCAAGGGCAGCCCATGACAACGATTGATCCGACCGAAGTTGCCAAGTTTGAGGCCATGGCCGCCGAATGGTGGGACCCGAATGGCAAATTCAAACCGCTGCATATGCTCAACCCCTGCCGTCTGGATTACATCACAACGCAAATTGCTGCGGAATTTGACCGAGATCTGACCAAACCAACGCCATTTGCCGGCCTGCGCATTCTGGATATCGGCTGTGGCGGGGGGTTGCTGAGCGAACCCATGGCGCGGCTTGGCGCCACAGTGGTGGGTGCCGATGCGGCACCGCGCAACATTCCGGTGGCACAACTGCATGCCGAACAATCGGGCCTCTCGATCGATTACCGCCACACCACCGCCGAAGATATGGCTGCTGCAGGAGAGCGATTCGATGTCGTGCTGAACATGGAAGTGGTCGAGCATGTGGCCGATCCGCTGGCCTACCTCACGGCCTGCCAGCAATTGCTGAAACCCGGTGGGCTGATGATCTGCTCAACCTTGAACCGCAACCCGAAGTCCTTTGCGATGGCGATAGTCGGTGCGGAATGGGTCATGCGCTGGCTGCCCAAAGGCACGCATGACTGGCGCAAGTTCATCACGCCGGATGAATTGTACGATCTGATCCGCCGTGCCGGCCTTGATCCGGTCGACCGCAAGGGCATGGTGTTCAACCCGCTGGGTTGGAGCTGGTCCCTGTCTGCGCGCGATCTGTCATGCAATTACGTAACCGCTTCGGTCAAACGGCAAGGCATGTAGGATGGGCATTATTGCCCATCCGCTTTTTTCCGCTCAGGGGTTTTGCGCAAACCACGCCAGTCCCAGGCCCGCCTTCCCGCCACGGCCCTCGATCTCGGCCTGAATAAGTGGCATCAGATCACCCGACAATTTGCCATCCTGCGCAATCGCGGTTGTCAGCGGATCGTCTGATGCGATCACTACAATCAGATGCGGTTGCGGTGTGGTCGCTGTGGTGGCCGCCAGACCAAAGCTGAAGGTCGCCGAGCCATCGGGCTGGTTGGTCAGCTGTCCTGTCAGGTTGAATACACGCCCATCCGGTGTGATCAACGCCATCCACGTAGGCCTGCCACGCCGTTCACGGATTTGACCAACAACAAAACCACCAGGCGCAAGGCTATCACTGTCAAGCGTCACTGTCGGGGCGGGTGCGCCCAATGCCTGCACGGCACGGGCCGCAGCCAACACCGGGCACTGTGCATCGTTCACGACACGGTCCAGCACATCGGGCTTGCTGTCAAACGCAGCTTCATAGGCGGCGGGCAACGCGGCAAAGGCGCCGGTGGCCGTTGCAAAACCTTCAACCATCCCGGCCGACGGGCCCCCATCAATCCGCGCGGCAAAGCTGCAGGCATCCGTGCCAAATCCGGCCAGAAAGGCCTCGCGCGTCAGCGGGGCATCGGGTGCACCTGACGGATCAGGCTCAGGTGCGGGCGGATCATCCGGTTCGGGCATGGTGTCATCCCCGGCCATTTGCGTGTCACCGCCGAAATATCCTTGCTGCCAGGCGAAGCCGCCACCTGCACCCAAAAGCGCAAGCACCAGAAACGCCATCACCAACCCACCGCCACCGGATTTTGCAGGGGCCGGGGCCGAGGCCGATGCAACAGCGCCGGGGCTTGGCCGCAACAGGCTGTTGCCCCCCGGTGGCTGCGACAAGGCAGACGGTGCGGCACCAACCCCCAAAAGCGGGCTGCTGAAGGGTGCTTGCGACAGGCCATTTGGTACGCCAATGCCACCAGTCTGACCCGGCGGAACAGAGACCGGATAGCCGGTCTGCTGTTGGGCAGGGTAACCCGTCTGCTGCTGTGGCGGATAAGGCGGTGGCGCAAACCCCGGTGGATAGGTGGCAGGTGGCGGCGGCGGCGGTGGCATGGCCGTCTGCTGGCCCATGAACACCGTCCGGTCATCACCGCCTGCCTGCGCCACGCCATAGCGCCCTGGCAGGTCCTGCGGTCGCTCCAGAAACCGGATAACCTGCCCCATGTTTTCCGGCCGCATCTCTGGATCAGGTTCCAGCATATGGGCAAACAACGGCTGCAATTCGGGATAGATGCCTGAAAGATCAGGAATGGCACGCCGCGCGTTCACAGCCTCGAACACCGACGAGCCCATATCGATCGGCTCACCCCTGATCGCGGCTGCCATCAACAATGCCAGACCGTAAATATCGGTGCGCGCGCCGATATGCCCGCCGAAATGGCCCAACTGCTCGGGCGAGACATATTTGAACTTGCCCGCCATCTGGCCAAACAACGTGGCCTCGGACATTTCCGTTGATTTCGCGATGCCAAAGTCGATCAGCACGGCATCATCAATCGTGCCACCCTTCAACATCACGTTGTCAGGCGAAAGATCGCGGTGGACGACCTCCATCTTGTGCGCCCGTTCCAACCCAAGGGCCAGCCGCTTGAGCAATCGCTTGGATTCCGCAAGCGACAGCGGCCCCGATACTTTGACGTGGTCCGACAGGGGCATCCCGTCGATGAATTCCATGATCAGGCAGAACCGGTCCAGCGCCGCATCGTGCACAAAGTTGTAATAGCGCACGATGGCTTGGTCGGCCAATTGACACAGCACCTTGGCTTCGCGCTTGAACAGGGCAGCCACCTTGGGATCATGCGCCAAGGATTGCAGCACGATCTTGATCGCCACGGAATCACCGGAAAAGACGTTCGTGCCACGGAACACTTCGCCCATGCCGCCTGCGCTGATCAACTGCTCGATCTTGTAATTGTTGTTGATAAGCGTGCCGATCGGCACCTGCTGGTCGCTCATGTTACCATTCCCGCCTGATGAACCCGCAGGACCATCACGGTCACATTGTCTTTTGCGCCGCGTTCCAGTGTCTGGGCGATCAGTGTGTCGCACACCTCTTGTGCTGATCTGCTCATGGCCATGGCCCGCGCGATATCATCATCCTCATTATGTTCAGTCAGACCATCCGAACACAAAAGGAACGCATCTCCCACCCGCAATTCACCGCTGACCACATCGCATTGCGGCTCTTCACTTACGCCGATCGCCCTTGTGATCACGTTGCGCCGGGGCCAGTTCAACGCCTCGTGTTCGGTGATCATGCCCGCTTCAAGCAAGGCACGCACTTCGGTATGGTCCTGCGTCTGCTGGATCAGCACGCCATCGCGCATCAGGTAAATGCGGCTGTCACCCGACCAGATACAGGCATAATGCGCCTCATAGGCCAAAAGGCCCACCATCGTGGCCCCAACCGTCACTCCGCCCAGCTCCATCGCATGTTGGCGGATACGCGCATGGGCCGCGTGCAAACGTTCCATGAACTGCGATTGCAGATCGCCCGAAGAATGGGGCGTGCCAATAGTCAGCATTTCCTCGGCAATCGTACGGCTGGCAAAATCTCCGGCATCATGCCCGCCCATGCCATCAGCCACCAGCCAGACGCCAGAATCGGGGCGCGCCATGAAGGCATCTTCGTTGTGGTCGCGCACCCGGCCCATGTCGGACCCGGCACCTGTTTCAAGCGAAAAGTATTCAGAGGCGACCCACATCATTCAACCCCGATCGCAGCTGACTGTTCGGGCTGTGCGGTCTGCTCTGCCTCGCGCTCGACCGGGCGGCCACCTGTCATCAGCCATGCCAAAGCCTCGGTCGGGGGAAAGCCATCGCTGGCATAAAGGGATGTGGGTGCCTGCGTGACCCACCAATAGCTGCGGCCATGCGCAGCGCGCAGGTGGTCGGCAAAGGCCACGTCAGCCCAAAGCTGCGGCAGATCACCGTCGTCACGCGCCGCCCAGAACGCAGCATCTGCATCGACATCCTCGCCTTCAACTTCGGGCAAAAGATACAACATGCCTTGCGCGCCCTTGGCCTGATCCGGTGCAAGTTCGGCCAGAACTGCCGCCATTTCCGCACAAGAGGCGTCTGTCGGATCAACGGCTGGCGGCAAGGGCCCCGGCCCTTCCCACCCTGCAATCAGGGGAAATCGGCGCCCAACCTTGTCACGCGATGCAATCATTGCCCCCCGCACAGCCCCGCCCCCCGTGACCCGTGCACCAATCCAGAAAGCGATAGGCGGGCTTGCGTCAAAGCCATGCTCCCACATGTCGCCCCATGCCGATTTCAGCGTTGAAAGGCTGGCGTTCAGCCACGCCTCAATCCGGTCTTGCGCCACACCCGAAAGGCCTGCGGTCAGAAAATCACCGAAGACTGGATGTTTGCCATATACAAATCGCCCCATGCATTAGTCCAAACTTTGCGGACAGCTGAAATCGCTCAGCTCCGGCATTGTGAAAGGGTTTGAGGCCGCATTAAAGCCAAACTCGTACGTGATCGGGCGTCCGCCAATCTGAAATGTAGCCCGCGTGATTGAACCATTGGTCTGCACCGAAGCCGCCGCCCGCAACAACCGGACGAACGACCACGGCCCTTCGCGAAATTGAATTGAACTTTCCCGGTCAAGCCCCGGAAAAATCTGCAATGTGGCCGAGGCCCCCGTCTCTGGCCATTTGACCGAAGCTGGCGGATCGCCCGCCGCCGTGAGTGTGTTGATCCCGTTGATCTCGATCTGGGCAGACTCGATCGTAGGGTGTGACGAGACATGCGTGATCGTGATCGCCACTTCGGGCGTGTTCCCACCGGCACCAAAGAACGCGCGCCGAATTTTTTCGGCCCGGTCAAACTGCGCCAAGGTGGCAGGGTTCAGTTTGCCCGCCAGATCGGATGCCGGATCATAGGCAAGACCGCTTTCCGTACGGATCACAATATTGGCAAGATAGGTGTTAAAGTAGGTGTCCATATCACCACCCGGCCCAAAGAACTTGCCGAATTCGGAGGGTGGCACATGACGCTGCGTGTTCGAAAACGGAAAGAACGCCGTAATGTTGTCACGGCACTGGAAGGTGATCGTATTGGTGAGCGCGCGGTTCATTTCGGCCAGTGTGGCATCTGTTGCCTCACCCCGGAAATCGGCCTCTGCATCAGTTACAAGCTTTGCGACCTGATCGGGAAGGCGTGAATTGTTGCGTGTCAGGTTTGACAAAAGCTGTGGCAGCACCGCTGCAGACTGAGCAGGATTTGATGCCCCAAGCCGAAGGTTGCCACGGATCGCCTCAAGATCAGCCAAAATGATGTCAATCGGGCGCTGCCCATCAGGGCCGTCCAACAAGACATGCCAATCCTTGAACTGTTCTTCGATTTGTTCAATGGGTCGGGTGATACCGTCACCACCACTGCTGCCGCTGACCCTGGCCTGAGATTTCACGTTTGATGAAAACGCATCCAGCAAAATGCGCTGCACACCTGACGACCGCAAGATGAAGCGCCGTTGCAAGGCTGTACCAACATCTTCGGCAGTGCCTTCTGCAACGCCCTCTTCGCCACCACCCCCGCCTGCAAGCATCACAGCCACCTCTTCGGGCGACAGGCCTTCGTACTGCTTGTATTCACGCGTCAGTTGGGTTTCGGCCTTGACCGTGATGACCAGCTGCAGAATGGGCGAAGCAAAGGGGGCGGAAGCGGCACCAAGCGCGTCATAGGCGGGCTTGTCAGCCGACATGCTTTGCAGGGCAACGCGATCAAGCATGGCCTGCCATGCATCGCGGAATTCGCGCCCGTAACGCGTTTGCAGCGCCACGTCCAGACCGGCCAGCTGATTGTCAAAATCCACCAGATCGGCCTGATCACCCAAAACCCACTTGTCATTTTCAAGCGCGGTTTTCACATCTGCCAGCTGATCCACAAAGAAAGACCAGAACCCCTCATAAGTGAAAAGGCCCGGAACTTTCACGTCAGACAACGGACTGCCGTCATTTGTGGTCAGCACGATTTCGGCCTCTGGCCCCAACTGATCCATGAGCACGAATTCAGGCAACGATGACGCAGCCGCGCGGTCCTGGATGACAGACCACGCCTGGTCGGCCACCGACATTTCCACAATCGCGCTGCGGGCGGATGTGACCGCCGCCTGATCAATGGCAATCGTGACATCCCGATCTTTGCCCAGCGTCAGCATGGCATCCAGGTGCCGCGCAAGCTGTTCACGCTGTGTCAGGCCATCAAGTCCCGTCAGGTCTTCGCGCCAGACCTCATCAAACCAGGCCTTGATTGCATCATCGTCGGTGCGCCCGCCCTGCTTGCCCAGCAGCATGTACACTTTCAACGCGCGGTAGATGTTCGTCGTATCACCTGCCGCTTCAAACCGGGGCAGGCGCAATTCGGTATCAAGAATAAGCCTTGGACGCAGCATTTGTTCCAAGGCATCGCCATAGGCCTCGGTCGCGGCATTCTCCAGCCTTTCGCGCTGCGACAGGCCGAACCCTTCGTTCCACTTCGGTTCGGCCGATGTGCCAAAGCCCGCAGGCTGCATGCGCAGCTGTTCAAGATAGGGCAGCACTGTCAGCAGATCGGGGTTATCAATCTGCGTGCGTTCGATTTCCACCTGTGCAGCACGCTGGTACGTCGCCGCCTCGGCGCTGGCTGTGTTCACAAGGTTGCGGTTGTTCCAGAAGCTAAGCCCAAGCGCGCCAAGCGCACCCACCGTCAGAACCGCAATGCTGGAAAGCGCAAGGCCGCGCATCAGCGCCGTGCGCCGCACCGCCTTCATGTCATGCGAAACCCAGTCACGTTCGGCAAAGATCACCTTGCGCAGCAGATCATGCAGGAAAAAGCTTTTGCCCTGCCCTGACATGAACGCAGGCGCAAAGCCACCACCGGTGTTCTGCGCCATCGCGCCAAGCACCTGGTCAATCGGCGTGCCTTCCTGCGTGCCTGACGTAAAATAGAACCCGCGCAAGATGGCGTTGGTCTTGTAGCGCGTGGGTTCAAACACCCGACGCATGAAATCGGCTACGTTGTCGCGCAGCAGGGCCAACTGCCCCGGCAGGCCGAAAATGGAGATCCGGCTGACGCCATCGGGTTCTTCCGACAAACGGTCAATCACCTCATCCGACAGGCGCGCAACCAACCGGTCATACTCCTGCGGCACCATCTGCCAGGTTTCGGCCTTGCGGTCCTTGGTCTGGAACGTTGCCCCCCAGACCAGCTTGCGCCGGTTCAGACTGAAACTGCTAAAGAACTCACGGAAGCCGGAAATCAGATCGGCCTTCGTGAACAGCACATAGACCGGGAAATCAATCTTCAGTTGTTCGTGAATTTCGCCCAGCCGCTGCCGCACGATTTCCGAGTTCCGCGCAAGCGTCTCCTCCGTCGCGTTCATCATGTCCTGCACCGAAAAGGCCAGGATCACGCCGTTGATCGGCTGGTTCGGGCGGCTTTTCTTCAACAGATCAAGGAAGGAATTCCAGCTTGCCTCATCAGCGCCCTTGTCGCTGTCCTGTGTGGTATAGCGCCCTGCCGTATCTATCAGCACCGCATCTTCGGCAAACCACCAGTCGCAATAGCGCGTGCCGCCAAACCCTTCCACGCCGCCGCCTTCGTTGGTGGCCAGCGGAAATTCGATGCCCGAATTCTTCAAAGCCGTGGTCTTGCCGGCACCCGGAGGGCCAATGATCACATACCACGGCAGATCGTAAAGATATGTCTTGCCACCCGACTTTTTCAGTGTCGCCAGCGCAGTACTCATCTTTTCGGCCAGCACTTTGCCGTCGCCCACGGGTTCTGCAATCAGCACCGCCTCAAGTGCGGCTGCCTTTTTCACACGTCTGCGCCATTTGATCAGCGCAACCAGCACGAAAATGCCGACGACCGACCCAATGACCGTCGCCCGGAACCAGACGGTGCCGAACAACTCGATCCCCGTCATCGGGCCACCCAGCCAGACTGCCCCGGCAAAGGCCAGAAAGCCGATAAAGTAGAAGGGCCAGCGCATCCAGGATTGCCACTTAACGCGCGGCCGATAGCGCCACAACAAGCCAAACAGGTTCAAAACGTGCCCTCCTTGGCCAGCAAGATTTCGACACGGCGGTTCTGCGTGCGCCCTTCCTCGGTTGCATTGTCAGCAATCGGATCTGCCTCACCCTTGCCCTCGACGGTAACGCGCGTTGCGTCGGACAGGGATTCCAGCAGCACGTCGCGCACGCCTTCGGCACGGGCCAGTGACAACTCATCATTGCTTTTGAAGGCACCCCGGCCTGACATCGGCACATTGTCGGTAAAGCCCAGAATGCGGATAGGTCCGGCTTCAGCGGTCAGCATGGCGGCCAGTTCACCAGCCAACGCCTTGAAATCTTCCTTCACCACGGCCTTGCCGCTATCGAACAACAACAGGTTGCTGATGCTGACAAAAATGTAATCACCCTTGGTGCCAACCGAAATGCTGCCATCCGCTATCCGCGCCGCCAGCGACGCGCTGATCCGGTCAAGCTGCGTGTTGTCTTGCGGGGCGACAAAAGCCTCGATCGCGGCGGCGCTGCGCACCAGCGTGATCGCCGCCGAATTCGGGTGCATCAGGTTCAACGTACGGGCAACCTCGCCGCCATCGCGCGCAAGCAAGGTGCTGAGCCCCGCATAGGTGCCCACCACCGCCGCCATCGCCAAGGCCGCCACAATCCAGATCGGAATGCCGCCAAACTTGCGCCGCCCGCCCATGGGAACGGCCGTCCAGGCCACAGACACATCTTCATCCGGGCGCGGTTTCACCCGGCGCAGGGTTTCGTAAATGGCCGCCCGGATGCGCGCCAGATCAACCGCGCCGTTCTGTTGTGTGCGGTACTGCCCTTCAAAGCCCAGCGACAGGCAGGTCAGCATCAGTTCCAGCAACTGAAAGCGCTGCCCCGGCGCCTGCATGGCCTTCTCCGCCTCCATGAAGAAACCCACGCCCGAATTGCGCTGCTGAAAGAACCGCGCGACCATGGAATACTGTTCCCACACGCCCCGGTCTGACCCCGGCAGGTTCTGCACAATGTCATCCGCCGTGCCGCAGAGCACATACTTGCCCACCTGCGCCTCATGCGGGTCACAGCCCGATGCCACGGCATTGCGTTCAAACAGGTCAATTTCGCGCGTTACATGGTCCATCAGCGGCATGGCCTGCATTTCCACCAGACCCGTGCGCAAACGCCCGAACAGGATCAGCAGGTTTGCTGCCGCGGCCACCAGTGGGTTCGATGATCCACCACGCCCCAGCCCAGTCGCGCGCAAGGCCGCGTCAAGGCTGATGCGCGGTTGCTGCATCTGAACGGGCGCTTGCGGGCGCTGCGACGGCATGGTCGGAAAAAACCCTTCGGGCGCACCCGCCGCCTGCCCGATGCCGCCCTGAACACCAAAGCCGGGTGCACCGTAAGCGGGCGGCGGCTGGTAGCCCTGCGGTGGTTGCGGCGAGGGCTGGTATGGCGGTTGATAGGGTTGCTGGTAAGGCTGCTGAGCAGGGTAAGCAGGCTGCGGCGGCAAGGCCCCGCCCAGCCACGTATTCCCCCCCGGCGGCGGCGCCCCGAACGGCTGCTGTGGCGTGGGTGCCGTGGGTTGAAAACCGCCCGATTGGCCAAATCCTCCGGGAGCCGGGCGCGGCTGCACAGGCAAGGCCCCACCAATGACCGTGCGGTCCCCGCCTTCGGCTGGTGGCTGGCCAAAGCCACCCGACGCAGGACGCTGGGGCTGAGCCCCGAAGCCGGGAAGCGCACCGCCGAATACCGTCTTGTCCTTGTCGTTGCCGCTCATCTCAGGCTTTCTCCGGTATCGCCCACAGCTCCATCTTCAGTTCTGGCCAATCACCTGCAAAATGCATCCCGATCGCCGGTGCTGTCGAAAACTCTGCCCAGAACGGAGTTTTCTTGTCCAACAGGAAATACACATTCGTGGATACTACCCTGATCTGCCGTGGCGGGTTCGGCAAGTGCACCAATGAAATACCCGGCAGGTTGTTCTTGACGATCTCGCTCATGCGCGTGTTCGGGCCAACCTTGCACAGTTGTGGGAACTGTTGCTGCACCTGACCCAGCGGTTTGGCCGATTCGACCTCGACCACGAAGGTCGCTTCGCGGAACAGGTTTCGGTCTGCCACTTCAGCAATAAACGAATTCTGCCGCACCTGACGCAGGTCCAGCCGCACCGCGCGACCCAGGTCGCGTGCCAGAAAGCGCTGAATATCCTGCACGACCGGGGTGAACGTGGATTTGTGATCGGAAT
>JBJOQW010000085.1:0-14067 GCA_046049665.1 Pseudomonadota bacterium
TTTGAATTTTGTCAGCATGGGCACATTCCTTTCATTGGTAGTTCACAAAATAGATCGTCAGGCCCACCACGACCATCGGCACGACATAGACCAGCAACAGCAATTTGCGCCGCAGGCTGCCATGATATTCCTTCATCCCGGCCTCGATAAACGCATCGCGTGATCCTTCGATCCCGCCTGCGTCAAATTCTTTTTCCAGCGCCTCGCGCCGCACTGACCGCGCGTAGATCGTGACCAGCAGGTAGATCACCGACAGTGCGATGAACCCGCAGACCACCAGTCGCAAGATGCCGATCATCGCCCTCTCCCTACCCGGCCCCATGGGCCCTCTGCCGGGGCCACGCGCGGTTTGTCATCCATACCCGGTTCTGGCCCGAACAAGGCTTCACGCGCACCTGTCGTATCCACCTTGTACTCGCGCGCAAGGAAATCTGCCACATAGCCTTTCTTGCGCTCTGACCAGCCCGCATACAGCCGGTAGAACAGCTCCTTGTGCATGATGAACAACTGCCGCACGTCCAAGGGCGCCAGCTCCGCCAGCAGCATGTTCACCAGATCACGGTCAGGCCCCGCCTTGGCCCGCAGCGTGTAGAAATAAGCCGGATGTTCCGATGTGATCGTTGGCCAGTCGCCCGCGCGTTCCACCCATCGCAACAGCGCCGCAAGCCCAAGGAATTCTTCCGGCAGTGCCGCACCAATGCGGTGGGCCACCTTGCGCAATTCCACCCGGCTTGCATCGCCGATATCCAGGTTCAGCGTATCTGCCGCCTCGACCAGAATGAAATCCATCTTCTGGCGCAGCACTGCCGCCGCATCCATGCCGCGCGCCTGCACGATGGGTTCAACCAGCCCGTTACGCTCCAGCCATTCGGCAATCATGTTGCGGTCGGTCAGCGACATGATGGGCGAAATCGGCATCGGCCCCAAAGCGGCCTTGTCCGTGGCCGCAATCACCCCCGGCAAGCGCGCCTCGCGGAACACGTACAGGCCGCCAAAAAGGCTGGTCCAGTAGTTCGCTTGCGCAAAGGTCATGGATGGCAGGTGGATCGGCACGCGGCTGATATCGCCCGTGGTCTTGGCCAGCCCGATCATCTCGGCAATCAGCACATCATCGCGCCAGCCATCGGGTTCCGCCTTGAACCGCTCGATCAGCTTTGCCAGCTTGCCCGCATCGGCCACATGCCCGCCAATCGTATCCGCCTCGACCGTGATCTGGCGGATATCCAGCAGTTTGGCGGCGGTGGTGACCTCATAAACCGAATTCTGCAATTCCCCCGCCACGGCATCGCGCGCGGTCAGCGCAAAAAGCTGCGCCTCGTTCTGGGTGTAGAACTGCTGCAGGATGCCCCAGGAGGTGGAGAATTTGATGTTCAGCAGGGGGGCGGTTTTCTGTTTCAGCGTCAGCAGAATGAACTGGCGGTTCATGCCATTGGGGTTGAGGTAGTGATCATCGCCCAACTCATCGCCGATCTCGGGCGAGTAGCCAGAGATATCAATGTGAAACTCGGTAAGTTTGGTTTGCTTGCCCGTCAGGTGCTTGAGGGCGCGGTTGTAACGGTCAATGAGTTGGGGCGAGGCGACCTCGATGAGGTTGCCGAACATGAGGCCGTGCTGGATGAGGCGTTTCATGTAGTCATTGATCCTTCAATCACCGATATGGTCCCCTTCGGATCAATCGTGACGCAACCCAAGTTGATATTGCCAAGCCCGGTAGCGCGAAAATGATAAAGAGAAATGCCACTATGAAAACATCAGGCCCGAGGAAAGCGTCCAATAACGGCTCAGACATCTTTCTTGATCCTTGAATGGCGTGGTAAATCGACCCGTACACGAAGACGCCCAAAACTGAGTACCCGAAGACCCAAACCATTTTGGTTTTTCTCATGAAGTACCCACCAAGGAGCGGCAAGAGAAAGCCAATCCCGGCGGTTATTAGCACAGAAGCGAAGCTTTCGCTCACCCCTTCCCCTCCAGATACCGCCGTTTCGCCTCTTCCTGACGGCCAAAGTCCCGCACCATGGTCGTGATCGCCACCTCGTCAGACTTGTCGGCATAGCGGAATTCGCTGTCCGCGTAGCGGTTGACCTCTTGAATCACCATGTCCACCGTGATGGGCTGCATCAGGCCGCGGATCATGGCTAGTTTGTCATCATAGGGTTTGAACAGGAACAGGTCGGGGTTTTCCATCCATTCATCCGGCAGTTCGAAATCCATCGCCCGCACCTTGACCGCATCGGTGATGTTCTTGATCGCGCGGCCCGTGAACCGTTCATCCGCCTGCTGGATCGCCTTGAGGTAGGCCCCGATCTTGGCAATCGTATCCAAGGGGCCAAGGTCAGCCGCAACCTTATCCCAGACCTTCAGCAACCCATCCTCATGCGGTTTCCCGTGCCCTTCGAAACTGGCAGCAACGGCCTTCTTGATCTCTTGTGCTGCAAACAAATCATGGTCGCCCAGGGGGATGGCGTGGTTCTTGCCCAAAAGCAGCGACAGGATATCAATGTAATCCTCGCGCGTTTGCGGCCCGTCCACCAGAAACCGCGCGCCGGCGCGTTGGCGGAGCGCGTCATCCACATTCTCGGGGTAGTTGGAAAACATCCCGAAGGTGCAGTTGCCGCGCACGACCGTGTTGGCCCCGGCGAAAGCGCCCATGAACACCGCCGTCACCTCTTGCTGGCCAGCGGATGACTGGCGGTCGCCGCGTTTGCCTGCGACCTGATCGATGTCGTCAATCGTGCCAAAGGCGATCACGCCAGGGTCGATGATATTGTCGATAAACGCCTTGGCGTTCTGGCCGGATTTGCCCTGATAGCTGTCGATCTGGTCAATCGAGAAATTCTGATAGCGGAAGGGGTAGCCTGCGACCTTGCAGTAATCGTTGATCAGGCCCGCCATCATCTGGATCAGCGTCGTTTTGCCCGTGCCGGGTTTGCCATCGCCCATGAAGGTAAAGATGAACCCGCCCAGTTCGGCAAAGGGGTTCAGCTTGCGGTCAAAGTCATAGGCCATCAGCATTTTAGACAGGCGCAGGGCCTGATACTTGGCGATGTGGTTGCCCACGACATCGGTGGGTTTCTTGAACTGCATCGTCAAGGCGCCACCCTTGGCGGCCTTGGCGGGCTTGAAACCAGCAATGGCGAAACCATCCGCCTCAACCTTCCAGCTGGCGGCGGTAAAGGCATCAAGGCGGGGGGCGGTTTGGGCCCGCAGGGCGACCTTTTCCATCAGCATTTCGCAGAAGGCGGCAATCGTGGCCACCAGATGCGCCTCATCCGTGGCCCGCGCGCCGATATCTTGATCCAGTTCCCACAGCGCACCCTGCAGGGCGAGGGGCGCGTTTTCTGTCAGGATTTCATCAACGGTGCCGACATCTACGGTGGTGGAACCCAGATGCGGGGCCAGCAGGAAGGCCGTCGCATTGGCAAAGGTGAACAGGGTCAGCAGCGCCTCGGCCGTCAGCAGTTCGGTGAACTGGGCGCGGCTGGGTTCCGGCAGGCGGCCTTCGAGGTTGGCCTTCTTCAACTCACCCAGACCCGATTGCGCGGCAAAGGTTTCACCCATGGCAAGGGCAATGGCCACCCCGCGCCGCAGGGCGTGCAGGGCCGATGCCTGCATGGGTGACAGCAGGCCATCAGCCAGCCCTTCCACCCGGTCAATGATGCGCACACCGCCTGCACGCGCGGTAGAACGCGTGGCAAGGCCGGGGATGGTTGACCGTAGGCGGGGGCGGGCGGCAATACCGGGGGAAAGCTCGGCCTTGGCCGCCTCTATTGGCTTGCCAATGCGGGGGGCATGGTCGAACCCGGTCAGCAGGCCAAGGGCGGCCTCATACTGGGCGCGGATGGTGTCTTCGCGCAGTTCCATCGTGTCGCGTGTGGTCATGGGATGGCCCCCTTAACGTTGTGGAATGATGCGGCCGCCGAGGCCCACCACGAACTTGCGCACATCGCGGAATCCGGGCGGATCTTGTTCCACGAGCACCTGAAACGGTACTTCGGGCAGGATGATCATCCGCTGCATCCGCGTGCTGCCGGTATCTGCGCCGTTCATCGGGTTCAGCTTGAAAATCTGCCGCTTGGGCGGGGTAGAGAACCAGCCGGCCTCGCCATCTTCCTCACGGTCTGACAGCAGATCCTCCACCGTCCAGACCAGCGCCCAATCCTCTCCCGGCCCGGCATTGGCGGATTTCAGGACGTTCGATATGGGGCCGGACTGCAGGGTAAAGCTGCTGGAATACATCGGGCCAAGGTGGATGCGGCGCAGGCGTTTGGGGTGCAGATCGGGGAAATCCTTGTCAAACCCCTGGGCAATCGTCAGCAGTTTCAGCCCGCCCAAGGATTGCGCCATCAGGGCGGATTGCGCCAAGGGCCAGCGCCGGTCATCGGTGGGCAGGGGTTTCTTGCCGCTGTCTTCAAGGTCCAACAGGTAGACGATGGGCAGGTTGGCCTGCGTATCCCAGACGGCCCAATGCACCAGATAGCGGCGACGGTCGCCCACGGTTTCAATCCACTGCGCATCAGGGTCATTGCGGGCCCAGAAAATGCCGCCTTCTTTCAACGTGTTGTAATACATGCGCTGTGACAGGGCATATTGCAGGGCGGTGGGGATGGTCAGATCACCAAGGATCTGGCGGATCATGCGATCCTTGATTTCAGCCTCAGACGGCCCGGCTAGGTGCTTGTCGGCCTGCTGGGCATCAACGGCCATCAGCATCAGTTCCTGCGCAACCGGAAAGCCGCTTTCGTGCCGGTCAAAGGTGATACGCGGCGCGCCGTCCGCGCGGCCGGTCATCAGGTATTTGTGGCTTAGTGCGCGGAATGTGGCGGTCACCTTGCCGATATAGCCGCCCAGAAGGCGTGCCTCCAGCCGGGAAAGCGCGCCCTCTTTCTCCAATTCAGCCGCAACACGGGCCAGATGGCCCGTGATTGTATCGAACTTGGCGAAATAGCGCCTTGCGACGAGGGTATCGTAAAGCTCGGCATGGTCGTTTGTAAGTTGGTCTTTGACTTTGTTATCAGCCACTTACTCCTCCCCACCTTTTGCGCAGAGGCACCAGAACTGCCGCAATCAGAATTTCTGTCGCCACCCATATATTCAATACGCGGTCAGCAACCGGCGCTCCAATCTCAGACGCAAGCCATGCAATGATGCCAAGGCGAACAGCCGAGGCAAACGCCCAAGCCCACCACTGGTCAGGTCGTCCAAGGAGTAGACCCAGAAAGGTATCAACCACCCTCCAAAGGGCCCGTCCTAGACCGCGCAAACCTTATTCCCCATACGCGTTCTTGTCGTGCTTTTCGACGATCGCAGCAAAACGACGGGCAAAGCGTTCGTCGGCTTTTGCTTTCTGTTCAAGCACTTCACGGGCAAAGACCATGTGGTCTTCGTGCGCTTCCAGCATGTCGGCCATTTTGGCATTCGTTGCCGCACCAATACCCGCCATGGCGGCCTGTGCTTCCTGATCGGTCTTCACGCCAATCTCGTTGATGCGGTGGGCCACGTCCTGCTGTTGCGCTGTTTTCAAGCTGCTGGTCAGCGCATCATACAGCACCACGCGCTGCTTCGTGTCCGTCTGCAGTTTGTTGATCAGCACCATCTGCGTGGCCGCCTGATTTTGCAGGCTGTCCACCCAGGTTTTGCCCTTTTCGATGTAACGCTCCAAGGTCTGGCTTTTGGCCAGTTTCACCTGTTCGTCCTGTACGTAAGCGTTGAATTCCGCGTTCACCATGGCCAGTTCGGATTCAAGCTTTGTCCGCGCCGCGGCGTCCTGTTCGACGCTGATCTTGTTCTCAAGCTCAATGATCTTCGGGTCCATCGCAGCGATTTTCGCGCGCAGGGCCTCCAGTTCACCCACCGTGGTTTCGCGGTCGGTCAGGGTGGCGGCAAGGTTGCCCTCGACCTTTGTTTTCTGCGTATTCAACAGGTCCAACTGGCCCTGCAGCAGCTTTACGATCACATCGGATTTTGCGATCAGGTCTTGCAGCTTGTCATCAATTGACGCCGTGCGCAGGCGTTCCTGCCGCATGGCTTCCGACTTGGCCGATGAGAAAAAGCCGATCAGGCTTTCCATGCCCGTCTTGGACCGCATCTCATCAAAATCTTTGGAAAATCCGGCGGTGACATCATCCAGACCCATGATCAGTTCTGCGATGTTGGCGTTCATCAGATCGGTGTGCTTATGCACATCGTCCAAGGTGGCATTCTCGATATCAATATTGGCTTCCGCCGTGCCGATCTTGGCGCGGGCGGTTTCAATGCGGCTGGTAATTGCCGAAATCTTGGCCTGCGCATCAGCAACCTGGCGCTGGCTTTCCTGGATCTGGGTTTCAAAATCGGCCATGTGAACCTCCTGACAGACAACGGGTATGACATGGTGATGTAACAGCGAATTACATCGGCCACGGATGAAAATTTTACGTCCGTGCCATCTTTGCGGTGATGTGTCCCCGCAAGCAAGCATTGATCGGCGGGGCGGGGCAGAAAGTTGCGATCAAGGCCTTGCGAATGTTGTGTTAATTGGCCAAGGCAGCGAAAGATGAAAGCCGTGGAAAAGGGCCGCGACAGATGCGGCATCAGCCTATCCGCGCACTAGGGCTGCGCCATGTTCACCAAAGCGGCGAATCAGACGGGGATATTGTCGATCAGCCGCACGCCATCAATCCAGGCGGCGGCAAGCAGGCGGGCGGGGCGGTCTGCGGCCTCGATCGGTTCCAGCATCTCGGCATCGCGCAGATCAAGGTATTCAACCTGCTCGAACCCGGCGGCAAGAATGGCTTCAGTTGCCAGGGCAATCGCTTCGGGCACGGGCATGCCAGCCTGAATGGCCTCAGCGGCGGCCTGCATGGCGGCGTGCATGGTGGGGGCAACAGAGCGGCCCTGCGGCGACAGGCGGGCATTGCGAGATGACAGGGCAAGCCCATCGGCATCACGGATGGTTTCAACACCAATGACCTGCGTGGGCAGGTTCAGATCGGTGACCATGCGGCGGATGACGGCAAGCTGCTGCCAGTCTTTCTGGCCGAACCACGCATAATCCGCCAGCGTCATGCCGAACAGTTTGGTCACAACGGTGGCCACGCCAGCAAAATGGCCGGGGCGGCGTTCGCCTTCCAGCGGGGCTGCAACGCCGGCAACCGAAACCGTTGTGGCAAAGCCGTTGGGATAAACCTCCAGCGGGGTGGGAATGTAGATGGCATCGACACCCACGGTGGCAAGCATGCCGACATCCGCGCCTTCAGTGCGTGGGTATTTGCGCAGATCGTCGGGGTTGTTGAATTGTTTGGGGTTCACGAAAATGCTGACAACCACCTTGTCAGCCCCGCGCTTGGCGGCCTGCACAAGGGCGGTATGGCCACGGTGCAAGGCACCCATGGTCGGCACCAAGCCAACAGTATGGCCTGCAGCGCGCCATTCGCGCGACTGGGCCTGCATGGCGGCCACGGACCGCAGAACTGGCGTCATGCTTTGGGGGCCTTTGCTGGCAGAACATCAGGAAAGCTGTGTTCGGGGCCGGGAAAGCTGCGCGCGCGCACGTCAGCGGCATAGGCAGCCACAGCAGTGTGGGCATCATCACCCAGCTGCGCATAGCGTTTCACGAACTTCGGGTGAAATTCGGTGAACAGGCCCAGCATATCGTCAATCACCAACACCTGCCCGTCACAGTTGACACCCGCACCAATGCCAATGGTGGGGATGCTGATGGCATCGGTAATGCGGCGGGCCAGCCCCTCGGGCAGCTTTTCCAACACCACGGCAAAGGCCCCGGCATCGGCCACGGCGCGGGCATCGGCCATCAGCTTGTCGCCCTCGGCATCGCGGCCCACCACACGGAATCCGCCAAGCGTATTCACGGATTGGGGCGTCAGGCCGATATGCGCCATGACAGGCACGCCACGGGCGACAAGGAAGGCGATGGTTTCGGCCATATGCTGTCCCCCTTCGATTTTCACGCAGGGAATGCCCGTTTCGCCCATCAGGCGGCTGGCATTGCGAAAGGCTTGTTCGGGGCTTTCCTCATAGCTGCCAAAGGGCATGTCTATGACGGGCAAGGATTTTTCCAGGCCGCGCATCACCGCCTTGCCGTGCAGGATCATCATCTCCATCGTTACGCCAATGGTGGTGGGCAGGCCATGTATGACCATGGCAAGGCTGTCACCCACCAGTGTGACATCACAATGGGCATCAACGATGCGCGCCATGGGGGTTGTGTAGGCGGTCAGCACCACAATGGGGGACTGGCCCTTCATTGCCGTGATGTTCCCGGGCATCGGGCGGCGAATGACTGACGTGGCGCTCATGCTTTGCCCCTCCCAACGTGATGGCGGGGTTATATCGGTGGGGGCCAGTCTGCGCCAGATGACTTTTGCCAAAGGGGGTCTTGACGGGCGTGACGTTGCGGATGAACTGGACAGGACAAAGCACAGGAGGTGGGAAATGACGTATCTGGCACGTGTGGCACGCGAAGGCATTGAACCCGTGGTCGAACGGCCGGATGCGGCGAAAGTGATCTCGGGCGATCCGGTGCATACAACATGGAACGTCGAAGAAGTGGGTGGGCTGTACTGTGGCCTGTGGCAAAGCACGCCGGGCAAGTGGCGGGTGGATTTCACGGAATGGGAATATGTGCATATCCATGCGGGGGTGAACGTTCTGACGGGTGAGGATGGCACAGAGGTGACGCTGCGCGCGGGCGACAGCCATATCATCCGCGTCGGGTTCAAAGGCACCTGGGAGGTGCTGGAAACCACGCTGAAGGACTATGTGATCAGGGGATAGGGGCGCAGCAGGGAAATCCTGACCCCTAATGGCATTGACGCAGGGCACGAAGGCAGGCACGATTCAGAGATAGCTTTCAGGAGAACTTCGATGCGTGCAGTTTCATTTTCAATGATTGCCCTCAGCTTTTTGGTTCCCTTTGCCGCAGAGGCGCAGCAATCGAACGACGCCGTGTCGGAAGGGTTGGCGCGGCTTTTAGGGCGGGCGCAGCAGGGGGTAGAGGCACCACCCGCTGGCAACAGTGGGGGTGGGGCCGTCTTGGGCGGCAATATGGTTGATGCAACGTCCCCTGATGTGATTGCGCAGCTGATGCAGAATGCCGGGTATCGGGCGGTTGTAGGGGTGGACAATATCGGTGACCCGAAGATCGAATCTTCGACAGCCGGAGTTGATTTCTCGATCTACTTTTACGGCTGCGAGAATGCGCGCGACTGCCAATCGCTGCAGTTTTCATCCGGTTACGACCTGGAGCGCGGCACGTCTTTTCAGGCAATGAATGACTGGAACAGCTCTCAGCGGTTTGGCTATGCCTATCTGGATAATGAAAGCGATCCGTTCGTGAACATGGACGTGAACATGTCCTACGGAATCAGCTCGGACAACTTTATGGATTCATTGGCAATCTGGGACCAGGTGCTGGCTGATTTCCACCAGCACATCGACTGGTGATTGTAGCCTACACAGCAAAGAGGGCCGGTCGCAAAGGACCGGCCCTCTTTGAATGATGATGGGCCTGCCTCAGCCTGCGCTGCCTTCGGTGTCGCCATCGTTTAAGGGTTCGGCCTCAGCGGCCTCTGGTGTTGCTGCTGCGTCAGCCTCTTCGCTGGCGATGCGGGCAAGATCAGCCTCTTTCTTGGCGATGTTCTCGGGCGTTTCCGGCACGGCGCGACCAAAGGCATCATCCATGAACGGGCCCTCGATTGCCACGCTTTCTGACAGCGTGCGCACCGTGACCTGCGTGCCAAGGTCAACGCGGTTGAACAGGTCAATCGCATCCTGGTTGAACAGGCGGATACAGCCGGCTGATGTGGCATGCCCGATGCTGGCGTTCTGCACAGTGCCGTGAATGCGGAAGAACGTATCGCGCCCGCCGCGATACAGATACAGCGCCCGCGCGCCCAAGGGGTTTTCCAGTCCACCCGGCAGGCCGCCACGATATTCGGCATAGGTTTCCGGGAAGGTGCGGATCATGTTGGCCGTGGGTGTCCAGGCGGGCCATTCTTCCTTGCGGCGGATCGTGCCGTTGCCACGGAACGCAAGCCCCTGCCGCCCGACAGCCACCGCGTAGCGCATGGCGCGGCCGTTCTCCATGACCAGATACAGGCGCCGCGCAAAGGGATCGACAACAATCGTGCCGGGCCGTTCGGTGCCGGCATAATCCACTTCTTGGCGGACGGTCATGTCATCCAGATAGCGCGCCTCGACGGGCTGGATGAAGAACTCGCCATCCTGCACGCCTTCATAACCTGGCACTTCGACGGGCGGCGTGTCTTCGGGTGGGGCCCCGGCGCAGGCGGCAAGCAAAAGAAGACTGGCAAAGGCAGAGAGAAGGCGTGTCACGGAAGGGTCACTTTCAGGCATGTATACTGGGCTGCAGAAAGCCTGTCAGGGGCGGCGGCGTCAAGCCCTGCCATTGTTTCCGCATCAGAAACCGCCGCAGCGTGGCGAAAAGAAAGCGTCCCATGATGGGACAGATTCTGCCCCCTATGAAATCAATGGGTTAGTCGCGCCGATTCATGATCGGTTAAGACATTCAGGTTTGCCCGCATGAAAAAGCCCCGGCATTGCGGCCGGGGCTGGTAGGTGATGGGAAATGGGATTGCGGATCAGGGCAAGGTGCCGATGGTCCAGAACAGGGTTTCGCCAGAGTTGTCGGATACACCGTCATTGTCGGTGATGACCCAAGCCGCGCCTGCGGCATCAATGGCCAGTCCTTCAACCTTTTCGGCGGTATAGCCGTTCAGCACGGCCAGATCGGGGATCAGATCACGCACCAGTTCCTTGGTGACCACCGGCAGCGGGCCACCGATGGGCGCGGGCACCATCTGGGCGGCGGGCACGCGGGTGATGTGCTTGATCGCGGCGGCAGAGGCGACCTGATTGTCACGTTCGATCAGATAGACCCAGTCACCAGCCCATGTGATTTCCGAAAGGCCAACCCAGGCACCTTCAGCCGGGGTCTCCAATGGGTAGTGCACGGCACCCCATGTTTCCTCGGCGGTGTTGTAGGCCAGCAGTTTGACCATGCCTGCGGGATCATCGCCCCATTCGCGCTGCACGGCCATCCACAGCGTGTCACCCTGAACGGTGATGCCTTCAAAGCCAAAGCGCACTTCATGGGCCAAGAGTTCCGGCGGCAGGGCGATTTCCTGATCAATCTCGCCTTCTGCGTCCACATGGAAAATCGCATGTGGCGTGATCCGGTCAGACCGCCCTTCGGAGGCCAGCCAAAAGCCACCTTCCCCATCGGGGGCGATACCTTCGAGATCCAGCTTCTGGGCGGGTTGGCCAAAGCGCGTCACGGGCAGGGCGGCGGTGATGCGGGCGGGGGTTTGCGTGGCGTCGATGGTATAGATCGTGGGGGCCATGGCATAGACGCTGTCCGACACGGCATAAAGCGTGCCTGCGGTGGCAGGGTCAGCGGCAAGGCCCGACATCGCACCCCAGCCAATGGCAGGTTCCGCCCCGGCAGAGGTGATCATCGGATAGGCGGGCGTGCCTTCGGCCAGCGCATAGATCATGACATGGGCCGGGGCGAGCCCATCTTCGCGCAGGTCAACCTCATTGGCCGACACAAGCAGGTTGCGCGCGGGGATGGCGACCATGCCTTCGGGGCTGATGCCCGATGGCAGCAGTTGTTTCAGCACGGGGGCGGTGGGGGTGGTCAGATCATAAACGCCGATCACCGATCCGCGTTCCGAGGCGATAAAAGCCATGGGCGTGGTGCCAAAGGTGGCAAATTCGACCGACTCCAGTTCCACGCCCTTGGAGCCGCTGCGCGATTCCGGGTAGTGGCCGATGGCGGCGATGGCCTGTTCCAGCGATGCGCCGGATTCGTAAACAACGGTTCCGTCACGGTTGAAGATGGTCCAGCTGCGCGAGCCACCTTCGTAATCGCCCTCATTGGCGGTGGCGAAATGATCGGCGTCAATCCACTTTACGGCATCAGGTTCGCGCAGGGCGTCCTTGCTGCCCGTGGCGTTCAGCGCGCCGTCACGCTTGGTATCAATGCCTTCCAGCGCAACGGAACCGGCGCTGAAATGGCTGGCGATGGTGCCGTCGGCGGCGATCATGGCGATATGGTTGTTTTCCTGCAAGGTCACAACGATTTCGCCTGCGGCGTTGATATCCAGAAATTCGGGTTCGGGATCATCACCACCCACGGCGGCAAGGCCAGTGAGTTCGATTTTCTGCATGGCGGCGCAGTCAAGTGCACCGTTGGCGACGGGCAGTTTCACCACATAGCCTGCGGGCATCTGGGGCAGGGCGCCATCGTTCAGGTCTTCGTCACGCTCATTTTCTACGGCAACGGCGATAAAGCTGCCATCGGGGGCTTTGGCGACGGAATCGGGCTGGCCGCCGATATCGCAGGTGGCGGTAATGGCGCGTGTGGCAAGATCAACCGTGGTGACATTGCCCGACGGGGCAGTGAAGGATTCTGACGTGTTCACGCCGACAAAAGCGGTCGCGCCGATGATCTGGGCAGTGGTGGGTTCGCCGCTCACGTCGATATTGCCCAGCGGCTTTGGTGCGGCGGGATCGGTGATGTCGATCAGGCCAACCACGCCTAGCGGGCTGTCGGTGTAGATCAGGGTCATGCCATCGGGCGATGCGGAAATGATTTCGGCGCTGGTTTCGCGGGCCAGGTCTTCGCCAGCGGCCATGTTCAGCGGCGTGGCAAAGGTGGCGATGCGGTTGAACACAGGCTCGGCCAATGCAGGCAGGGCGGCAGTCAGGGCGAGGGTGGAGCAAAGGCCGAGGCGTGACAGGCGCATGGGGGTTCCTTGAGCTGAAAGATCAGCCGCAGGGATGGCCCTGGGGGGTTACGCGCGTGTGACAGGGGGGTAACGGTTTGATGACAGGGTCATCGTTTGGTGGCCGGGGGATGCGCACCCCCGGCCAAGGTTTGGTCCGTGCTAGCCGACGACGTTGAAATCGGGGCCGTAGGGGTAGTGGGTGATATCCTCGGGCGCGTCTTCGGTGACGATGAAGATATCGTGTTCGCGGTAGCCGCCAGCACCGGGTTGACCATCGGGGATGGTGAGCATGGGTTCCATCGAGATGACCATGCCGGGTTCAAGCACCGTGTCGATATCTTCGCGCAGCTCAAGTGCGGCCTCGCGGCCATAGTAGTGCGACAGGATGCCGAACGAATGGCCGTAGCCGAAGGTGCGGTATTGCAGCATCTGGCGTTCAGCAAGGAAGGTGTTGATCTTGGCAGTGATCTCGGCACAGGAGGCGCCGGGGCGCAGCAGGGTCATGCCATATTCATGGGCGTCGATGTTGTGCTGCCAGACGCGCATGGAGGCCGGGTCAACCTCACCCACGAAGAGGGTGCGTTCAAGGGCGGTGTAGTAGCCCGAGATCATGGGAAAGCAGTTCAGCGACAGGATATCGCCGCGCTGCAGTTTGCGGTTGGTGACGGGGTTATGCGCGCCGTCGGTGTTGAGGCCGGACTGGAACCAGACCCAGGTATCGCGGTATTCGGCATCGGGGAAACGCTTGGCGATCTCACGCTCCATGGCATCGCGGCCAGCGATCGAGACCTCAAGCTCGGTCACGCCTTCGCGGATGGCATCGCGGATGGCATAGCCGCCAATATCGGCGACGTTGGAGCCATGTTTGATGAGGGCGATTTCGGCGGGGGATTTGACCATGCGCTGGGCCATGGTGGCGGGTGCGATGTCCATGCCGCGCTTGGGCTGCAGGAAGGCGTTGAACTTTTCGGCGCGGTCCATGGTGAGGTGGTCAGCTTCGCAGCCGACGGATTTGCCGGTGCCGATGACGGATACGACAGCGCGCCAGAAATTGTCACGCGTCCAGTCGGTGTAGGTGATGTTGTCCTCAATGCTGCGGCGCCATGGCTGGCCTGCGTCAATGCCGGCACTGATGGTGACGCATTGGGTGGGGGTGACAACGCAGGCGTAGGGGCGGCCGAAGGTGCAATACAGAAAGCCGGAATAGTAGGCGACGTTGTGCATGGAGGTCAGCACGACGGCATCAAGGCCGTGCATCTCCATGATGTCACGCAGACCGGCGAGGCGGGCGTGGTATTCTACGGGGGCGAAGGGC
>JBJOQW010000086.1:0-16581 GCA_046049665.1 Pseudomonadota bacterium
CGCCGCTTGCCGATATCGGCTATCTGTCACTTGCGCTGTTTCTGATGTTGACCAGCTACTTTGCCGTTGGTTCCTATGACCGGGCGGCAGCCAAAGGGCAGGCGCAGGGGTTCTGGGCCGCGCGTGCGCAGCGCATCCTGATCCCGTGGCTGGCGTGGTGCGTGTTCTACAAGGCCTTGCAATACTACATGGCCGATGATCCATGGGCCGTGCCACTGATTTCCGAATGGTCCAGCCTGCTGCTGGGATCATGGATCCATCTGTGGTTTCTGCCGTTTGTGATGCTGGCGTTGGGAATCGTGCCCATGGTTGCGCGCGATGTACGCACACCTGCCACGATGTATGCCTTTGCTGCGGTGCTTGTTGTGGTCAGTGCCAGCTGCGGTTGGTTGCACCGCCATCTGGGCTGGCCGGAACCATGGCCGCAGTGGTGGTTTTCAATCCCCTTGTTTCTGTACGGTCTGTTCGTGGCGCTTGGGCGGCGCAATGGCATGCCTTGGCTGCCCTTGGTCACCGCATTGATCGCAAGCATTGCCACCGTTGCTGTTGAGCCCGGCTTTGCGGCCTTCATTGCCGAATTTTCAGACCCTGACCGTTTGTCTACCCATGTAACCGGCCCCGGTTTTGCATCGGTGCAGATGTTCCTTGCGGCCCTCGTCTTCGAAATTGTCTGGCGCATCCGCATCCGTGGCACCTGGCCTACATGGCTTGCAGGCTTTGCCTTTGGCATCTACGTGCTGCACCCGTTTTTCATGCTGGTGGCGTTCAAACTGTTCGGCGCAGGCGTTGACCGGGGCCTTGCCGCCCTTTTCACCATGGCCACTGCCTGGGCCGCGACTGCGCTTCTTTTGCGCCTGCCTTACCTGCGCAGCATCGTCTGACCCTAGCAATTCCTGCGACGCGCACTTACCTGCCAAGCTGACCGCAGGGCCGCCTTGCACATCAAGGCAGGTCCGACTAGGTTGCGCGCCAATTCCGGGGTCAGGCCATCATGGCGGCCCCGCAAAACAGGGATGACCACATGTTCGCGACTGCCGCTTATGCGCAAGCTGCCGGAGGCCAGGCTGGGGCCGGGGCCGTGATTGGCACTTTCATGCCATTGATCCTGATCTTTCTGATCATGTATTTCCTGCTGATCCGTCCGCAGCAGAAAAAGATGAAAGAACACAAAGCGATGATCGAAGCGCTGCGCCGGGGTGATCAGGTGCTGACGCAGGGTGGCATCATCGGCAAGGTGACCAAGGTGCAGGAAGATGGCGTGGTCGAGGTGGAAATCGCCGATAACGTCAAGGTCAAGGTGATACGCCAGACGATTGTCAGCGTCATGAACAAGACCGAACCAGCCGCAAGCTGACCGCAAGAACCAAAAGGGCTGATCCACGATGTTGTTTACGCCGCTCTGGAAGCGCATTCTGATCTGGGGCGTTGTGGCGCTTGGAATAGCGGGGGCCTTGCCCAACCTGTTCTATACGGATGTCGAAAAGCACAATGATGCGCTGGTGGCGCTGGAAGCTGTCAGCGCACAGAACGCTGACCTGACGACCGCCGAGGCGACGGAACGTCTGACGCCGGAACAGCAGGCAGACAAGGCACTTTGGCCAGGTTTCCTGCCATCGGCCTTGGTCAACCTTGGGCTTGATCTGCGCGGTGGTGCGCATTTGCTGGCCGAAGTGCAGGTTGAAGATGTCTACAAGACGCGGATGGATGCCTATTGGCCGCGCATCCGCGATGCCCTGCGCGATGTGCGCGATCAGGTGGGCGCAGTGCGCCGCCAGCCCTCGCCGGACGGTATCTTGCGTGTCAGGATCGAAAATCCGGCTGGCTTGCAAACTGCCATTGCGGCGATCGAGGCGCTGGCAACCCCGGTTGTGACGCTGACAGGGGCAGGCAGCAGCGATATCGAGGTGACGGTTGAGGGCAGTGAACTGGTTGTGCAACTGTCCGAGGCGGAACGAGAAGCAACCGATGACCGCACGCTGCAACAATCACTGGAAATCATCCGCCGCCGTGTGGATGAGGTTGGCACGCGCGAACCCACGATCCAGCGGCAAGGCGAAGACCGCGTGCTGATTCAGGTGCCGGGCATCGGGTCCGCGGCCGAGCTGAAATCACTGATTGGTCAAACGGCACAACTCACGTTCAACAGGGTGCTCAGCCGCACGAATGATGCTGCGACACCGGTTGGCATTGGTGAGGCGCTGCTGCCGTCACGCGATGAACCGGGTGCCTACTATGTGGTCGAAACCACACCTGTCGTCTCGGGCGAAGATCTGACCGACGCCCAGCCCGCCTTTGATACCAACAACGCTCCGGCGGTAAATTTTCGCTTCAATTCAAGTGCAGCCCAGGTGTTTGGTGATTACACCGCCGCCAATATCGGACAGCCCTTTGCCATTGTGCTGGACGAAGAGGTCATTTCGGCCCCGACGATCCAAAGTCACATTCCGGGCGGTTCTGGCATTATTACCGGCCGCTTTAGCCTTGAAGAAAGCACCGAACTGGCTGTGCTTCTGCGCGCAGGCGCCTTGCCGGCAGAGCTGACCTTTCTGGAAGAACGCACTGTTGGCCCGGAACTGGGGCAGGACAGCATCGATGCGGGCAAGACGGCGGCCATGATCGCCATGCTGGCGGTCGTGCTGTACATGTGGGCGTCGTATGGACTGTTCGGCATTTTTGCCAATATTGCGCTGGCGGTGAACATGGCGCTAATCTTTGCCGCGCTGTCAGCCGTCGGCGGTACGCTGACCTTGCCGGGAATTGCGGGCATCGTGCTGACCATCGGTATGGCGGTGGATGCCAATGTGCTGGTCTTTGAACGCATCCGCGAGGAACTGCGCACGCAGAAATCGCCGGCGCGGGCAATTGAGATTGGTTACGAAAAGGCCCTGTCGGCGATCATCGATGCAAACATCACCACCTTCATCACGGCTGTGGTGCTGTGGGCCGTAGGTGCCGGGCCGGTGCGCGGCTTTGCCATCACGCTTGGTATCGGCATCATCACATCGGTGTTCACGGCGCTGTTCGTGACACGCCTTCTGGTGGAATTGTGGTTCAACTGGCGCAAGCCCAAGACCGTTTATGTATAGGAGCGGATCATGCCTTGGCGTCTGAGATTAGCAAAAGAACACACCAACATCGACTTTTTCGCCAATGCGAAGCTGACCTTTGGTGGCTCGGTTGTGGCGACGGTTCTGGCCATTGCGCTTTGGGCCATCATGGGCCTGAACTACGGGATTGATTTTCAGGGCGGCACGACCATTCGCACGGAATCGACCCAAGAGGTGGATGTGGGGGCCTACCGGCAGGCCCTTGGTGCGCTTGATCTGGGCGATATCTCGATCACCGAGGTGTTTGATCCGTCATTCCGCGATGATCAGCATGTGGCGCAAATCCGCATCGCACCACAGGATGGGTTCGAGGCGGTGACGCCCGAGGTGATCCTGACAGTGGAAGAGGCATTGCGCGCTCTGGACCCGGCCATCACCTTTCCATCGGTGGAATCGGTGGGGCCAAAGGTATCGGGAGAACTGATCTGGTCGGCCATCATGGCCATGGTGGCGGCCACGGCCTGCATCCTGATTTACATCTGGATGCGATTCGAATGGCAGTATGCTGTGGGCGCGGTTCTGGCGCTGATCCATGATATCTTTCTGACGATCGGCGTCTGGGCGCTGTTCCAGTTCAAGTTTGACCTGTCGATCATTGCAGCCTTGCTGACGATCCTTGGCTATTCGATCAACGATACGGTGGTGGTGTTTGACCGTCTGCGCGAGAATTTGCAGAAGTACAAAACCATGCCGCTGCGTGATGTCATGAACCTGTCGGTGAACGAAACGCTGTCGCGCACCTTGCAGACATCGGTCACGACAATTATTGCGCTGGTGGCCATGCTGATCTTTGGCGGCGATGTGATCCGGGGCTTTGTGGGGGCGATCCTGCTGGGCATTATCCTTGGCACCTATTCATCGGTGTTCGTGGCCAAGAACATCGTGCTGTTCATCGGGCTGGACCGCAGCGAAAAACCGCGGGGCGGGGCGGCGGGCAAATACGCCAATATCGACGCATGAGGCTGACCCCGGTCACATATGATACCGCTCTGCCGATTGCCGGTTACGGGCCGGGTTTCTTTCGCATTGGCGAACATGTGCTGCGCGGTGCTTGCCTTATTTCGCCATGGGATGCGGGGCCATGGGGTGGGTATGAAGATACCGACGGGCCCTTGTCACTTGCGGGGCGGATAGATGTGCTGTTCGTCGGCACAGGCGCAGAAATTGCCCATGCGCCGCCGGCCTTTCGTGTGTTGATCGAGGCGGCGGGGATCGGGGTTGAGGTGATGAACTCACCCGCCGCCTGCCGCACCTATAACGTGCTGCTGGGCGAAGGGCGGCGGGTGGCTGTGGCACTGCTGCCGGTGTAGGGACCAAAAATTTTCGACGAAAATTTTTGGCGCCCGGTTCTACCAGCGGTGGTGCACATGGGGTGCAATCAGGCGGGTGTAGACATCTTGCGCGGCCTGCATCGCATCGGCTGACAGGGGTGCCAGTGCATCTGCGGCGGCATTGGCGCGTGCCTGTTCGGGCGTCTTGGCCCCTGGTATGACCACGGATAAGGCCGGGTCCATCATGATCCAGCGCAGGGCCATCTGCGCCATCGTCGCCCCAGCGGGCACCAGCGCGCGCAACTCCTCTACCGCGGCAAGCCCCACATCATAAGGCACGCCGGAAAACGTCTCGCCCATATCGAACGCCTCACCGTTGCGGTTGAAGCTGCGGTGGTCATCGGCGGCAAAGGTGCTCGTCGCCGTCATCTTGCCTGTCAGCAGACCCGAGGCCAGCGGCACCCGCGCAATGACTGCCACGCCCAGCTTTTCAGCCGCGCGGAAGAACCGCTCTGCCGGGCGCGGACGGAACATGTTGTAGATGATCTGAACCGAGGCCACGCCGGGGCGCGCAATGGCGGCCATCGCCTCGGCCACGGTTTCGACGCTGACGCCGTAGCGCGCGATGATGCCCCGCGATTGCAGATCATCCAGCGCGTCGAACACGGCCGTGTCGTGGTAGGCCATCGTCGGCGGGCAGTGAATTTGCAAAAGATCAAGGCAATCCATCTGCAAGTTGTGGCGCGACCGATCAATGAACGCGGTCAGATCGCGGTAACCTTCGGCCACATGTGGCGACAGGCGGCGACCGGCCTTGGTGGCCACAAAGGGGCGCGGGCCGGTGCGGGTGCCCAGCACTTCGGCTATCAGGCGTTCGGACCGGCCATCACCGTAGACATCCGCCGTGTCGATAAAGGTCATGCCGGCATCAAGGGCTGCGTTCAGGGTATCTTTGGCTGCGGTTTCCGTCACCTCGCCCCAGGTGCCGCCGATGGCCCATGCGCCAAAGCCGATGGTGGTCGTGGTAACGCCGGTTGAGCCGAAAGCGCGTGTGGACAGCATGGTGATCCCCTTCAATGATGCGCGCCCATCCTATGGGCTTTCGCGACCGAGTACCATGCGATAGGGCTGTGCGCATGGAATTGCAGGTCAACAATCTGTCATGCGCGCGGGGGGGCGTGCCGGTGCTGGCGGGCGTGAGCTTTGCCGTGGAGGCAGGGAAGGCGCTGATCCTGCGCGGGCCGAACGGTGCGGGCAAGACCACGCTTTTGCGCACGTTGGCGGGGTTGCAGCCCGCCTTGGGCGGAAGTGTATCGGCCAACCCGGATGACGTGGCGCTGGCGACCCATGCCGATGGCGTGAAAGCGGCCCTGACAGTGGCCGAGAATCTGCGCTTTTGGGCGGCGGTCCATGGCCAGCGCGACACGGCACCGGCTGCAGACGCCATGAACCTGACGGCACTGCAAACGCGGCCTGCGGGCCAGTTGTCTGCCGGGCAACGGCGGCGTTTGGGCCTGGCGCGGCTTTTGGTGACGGGGCGCAAGATCTGGCTTCTGGATGAACCCACCGTGTCGCTGGATGCAGCTTCGGTTGCCCTGTTCGTGCAGGTGATCAGCGCGCATCTGGCTGCTGGCGGGCTTGCCGTGATTGCCACGCATATCGACCTTGGCCTGCCGGATGCCCAAACGCTGGACCTCGCGCCGTTCAAGGCGCGGCTTGGGGCACTGCCATGATGACCCTGTTCCTGCGCGATCTGCGCCTTGCCTTTCGTGCGGGCGGTGGCTTTGGTTTGGCGCTGGCGTTCTTTCTGCTGGTGGCCGTGCTGGTGCCCCTTGGTGTGGGCCCGCAAGCCGCCACGCTGGCGCTGATCGCCCCTGGCATTCTGTGGGTGGGGGCCATGCTGGCCTGCCTTCTGACACTGGACCGCCTGTTCGCCACGGATTTCGAAGATGGCAGCCTTGATCTGCTGGCCACGGCCCCCATCCCCATGGAAGGCGTCGTGCTGGCCAAGGCTGCAGCGCATTGGGTGACGACTGGCCTGCCACTTGCCCTGCTTGCCCCCGTGCTTGGCGTGCTGTTGCAACTGCCGGGTCCTGCCTTTGGCTGGTTGACGCTTAGCCTGCTGATCGGCACCCCCGCCTTGTCGATGATCGGCGCGTTTGGCGCGGCGTTGACCGTGGGGATCAAGCGCGGTGGGCTTTTGCTGTCGCTCCTCGTGCTGCCATTATACGTGCCAACGCTCATCTTCGGGGCCGAGGTTGTGCAGCGCGCAGGGCAGGGCGCGCCGTTGCAAACGCCGGTTCTGCTGCTGGCAGGTATCACTGCGGGCGCGCTGGCGCTGTTGCCCTTTGCCGCGGCCATGGCAATACGGGTCAATCTGCGGTGAGGGGGCTTGTCTGTGCGCATCCCGCCTTCTAGGTAACGCCCATGTCAGTCTGGGAATATGCCAATCCGAAACGCTTCATGGACACCTCTGCAAAGGTGCTGCCCTGGATTGCCGCCTTCGCCGCGCTGTGCCTGACCGTAGGCTTGATCTGGGGGTTTTTCTTCACGCCAGATGATTACAAGCAGGGCAGCACGGTGCGCATCATCTATCTGCATGTGCCTGCCGCCATGATGGCCATCAATGCATGGGTCATGATGCTGGTCGCCAGCCTGATCTGGCTGATCCGCCGCCACCATGTATCGGCCCTTGCCGCCCGTGCTGCTGCCCCCGTTGGCCTGACATTCACGCTGATCGCGCTGATCACGGGTGCCCTCTGGGGCCAGCCCATGTGGGGAACATGGTGGGCGTGGGATCCGCGCCTGACCTCGTTCCTGATCCTGTTTCTGTTCTATCTGGGCTACATCGCGCTGTGGTCAGCCATCGAGGATGCTGACGCCGCCGCTGACCTGACATCGGTGCTGTGCCTTGTGGGGTCGGTCTTTGCGCTGCTGTCACGCTATGCGGTGAACTTCTGGAATCAGGGCCTGCATCAGGGTGCGTCGCTCAGCCTGGACAAGGAAGAGAACGTGGCCGATGTGTTCTGGGTGCCGCTTCTGGTGTGCATCGCGGGCTTTGTGCTGTTGTTCGTGGCCCTTGTGCTGCTGCGCACCCGCACCGAAATTCGTGCCCGCCGGTTGCAGGCGTTGCTCATGCGCGAACGGATGGCCGCATGACACCTGATCTGGGAAAATATGCCGTGCCCGTGCTGGGGTCTTATGCGGCCACACTGCTGCTGCTGGCAGCACTTGTCGGGCTGACCCTGTGGCGCGCGGCCCGCATGCGCCGCGCCTTGGCCGAAGCTGAAGCGCGGGCGGGCAAGGCACCATGAACCGCCTGCTGATGCTATTGCCGCCGGTGCTGTTTGCCGCCTTGGCGCTTGCGTTCTACGTGGGCATGCAGCGCCAGAACCCGAATGATCTGCCATCTACCCGCGTGGGACAAATGGCCCCGCCCATCACCGAAGAACGCCTGAACGATATTCCGGGCCTGACGGCGGCCGATCTGCAGACGGGGCAGGTGACGATTGTGAATTTCTGGGCCAGCTGGTGCCCGCCTTGCCGCGCGGAACACCCGGTGCTGAAGCAGATGACGGCAGATGGTTTGCGCGTGGCGGGCGTGAACATCAAGGATCAGGCTGATACGGCTGCGGCCTATCTGGCCGAAGACGGCAATCCGTTCTTTGCCATGGCCTTTGATCCGCGCGGACGCACGGCGATTGATTGGGGTGTGACGGCACCACCGGAAACCTTCATCATCGGCGGTGACGGCACGGTGCTGTTTCGCTTTCAGGGGCCGCTGGTTGGCAGCGATTACGAACAACGCTTTCTACCCGCGCTGGATGCCGCCTTGGGCGGATCATAGTTTCAGCCGATAGCGGATATGCCCGTCTGACGGCACATAACTGTCATGGAGCGCGCGGGCACGAGTGTTGCCTTCGTCGGTGTGCCAGTAAAGCCTATGCCAGCCTTTGGCGCGCGCAATCGCCACGAGATCGTCAATCAAGGCACGCCCCAGCCCCTGCCCACGTGCCCGGTCATCCACGAACAGGTCTTCCAGATAGCAGTCATAGCCTGCGACCCAAGTGGAGGGGTGATGCAGATGCAAGGCAAAGCCCATGGGCACCCCGTCCAGCAGGGCAAGACGGCCGGTCATCGGGCTGTCGGGTGACATCAGCCTTGTCCAAGTGGCCTTGGTCACCTCCTCTGCAAGGCTGACGTTGTAGTAGTGCAGATAGGCCTGCCACAGCGGCAGGAAAGCCGCATGATGATCGGGTGCAAGGTCGATAATCGTGATGGCCATGGGGCACCTTTCGCTGGGTCAGCGCGGGCCTGTGGCCTGACGCCTGTCGCAGGCAAGGTAGAACCGCAATCCCTAGGCGATATCAACCCAGATCGCGTGATGGTCTGACGCCGCATGGATTTTTCGCTGCAGTTCGGGGTACACCGGCCAGCGTTTGGGGCGCGATCCCGGCCATGCCCCCATGCGGAACAGTCCCGCACCGGTGATCCGGTCAAACAGGGGTTGGGTCAGCAGGATATAGTCGATCTTGTCATCATCATTGCCCAAAGCATAGGTGCCCTGACCGGCAAAGGCCCCTGTATCAAAGGTCGGATGTTCGGACACATCGCGCAAACCGGCCTGAAACAGCGGCGCCAGCGGGGCCGAATCCGGTGTGTCGTTCAAATCGCCCATGACGGTGATGTTGGCAAACCCTTCGGCCTGCAGGCGCGCGACATACCCCGCAACCGCCTGCGCCTGCGCCCGCCTGCGGCGATTATTGTCGGCCGGGTTACCAAAACCCTTGGACTTGAAATGGTTGACCAGCACCCAGATCACCTCACCACCCGGCGTGGTCACAGCATATTCCGGGCAATCCCGGCTGAAGATCGGCGCATCCGGGCCCCCGTCAGCCACATGGCTGCGCATTGCCCCGATGTCATAGCCCGCCTTGGTCATCAGACCCACATCAATGCCGCGCGCATCATTGCCGTCGATCAGCATGATGTTGGGGTAGGGGGCACCGCCCACTGCGCCCAGGACCTGTGTGCTGAAATGGCTCAGGGCGATGCGGTCTTCCGCCTCGACCACGGCCAGAATATCGGCATCCATGTCGCGGATCACCCGGCCGGTGTTCAGCATGGCTGTTTCGTTCACCGCCGCCTTGCGCAGCTCGACCCAGCCAATCCAGTCATCCCGCCCGTCCGCCACAACCTCAAGCCCGCTGTTGCGCCGCGCCACAAGGGATCCGCGATTGCGCCGCAAGATCACGTAGGGCCCGGTATCGCTGGCTGACAGGCCAAGGGTCGTCAGAAGGGTGATGATGCGGGTTTTGTCAGCTGCAGAATAGACCGGTTGCTCCAGCAGATCGGTCAGCGTGGCCACTGCATCCAGCACCGGGCGGCCTTCGTTCCAGTCATCAAGGTTCATCACACTTGCGCGGTTGAACAGGTTTTCCACGTTGAAACTGGCAAGGCGCATGGCGTTCCCCTTTTCTGGCAGATGCTGGCCAAAGCCTAGCACAGCCCGCGGGGCGAAGATGTGAATATCTGATGAAATCAGGCGTTGCGCGGGCGCAGCGACAGCCAGATCAGTGACGCACCCGCCAGCACCAGAAACGGGATCATCGCCATGTTGACCGCGTGCCAGCCATCTACGACCGAGCTGCCAGAGCAATTCATCAACCCGCCCGAGGACAGGCTGGCCAGCGTCACCCCGCCGAACACGATGAAATCGTTCATCCCCTGCATGCGCCCGCGTTCGGCCGGCGTATGGCTGGCCGTCAGCATGGCCGTGGCGCCGATAAAGCCGAAATTCCAGCCCAGACCCAAAAGGATCAGCGCGCCAAAGAAATTGATCAGGTCCACGCCGACAAAGGCCACAACGCCAGACAGCGTCAGGATGGCAAGGCCCACGCCCACGACGCGTTCCGCGCCAAAGCGCGCAATCAGATGCCCGGTGAAAAAGCTGGGCGCATACATGGCCAGCACGTGGAACATCACCACATCGGCGGCATTGCCCTTGGTAAAGCCGCAGCCCACCACGGCGATGGGCGATGATGTCATCATCAGGTTCATCAGCGCATAGCTGACCGTGGCACAGATCACCGCCACAGCAATGCGCGGCGTGGTCAGCAGTTCCCACCGCGTGCGCGCCGGGCCGTCACTGGCCTTTGCCGCGACCGGGGCAGGGGTCTGCAGGAAGGCAAACAGGAACACGCCAAGTGCGTTCAGCGCGATCACCGTCAGGTAGGTTCCCAGAAACGGGATCACCATCGCCTCGGCCGTGACCTTGACCAGTTGTGGCCCCACCACGGCTGAAAGCAGCCCACCCGCCATGACATAGGAAATCGCCTTTGGCCGGAAGGCATCTGACGCGCTATCCGTGGCGGCAAAGCGGAAAAAACCTTGGGCAGACATGTAGATGCCGGTAAACAGCGCGCCAAGCACGAACAATTCAAAGCTGCGGATATACAGCCCATAGGCGCTGATCACAGCGCCAAGGGCACCGCCCATTGTGCCCGCCACAAAGCCCGCGCGCCGTCCGAACCGCGCCATGAAAGCCGACAGCGGGTTGGCGGCCAACATTGACCCCAGCACCATGGCCGTGATCGGCAGCGTGGCCCAGCATGGATTTGTGGCCAGGGTTGATCCTGCAAGACCGGCAATCGTGAAGACCATAGGCAATTGCGCGCCGATGATGGCTTGCGCTGCCACAAGCACAAGAACATTGCGCCGCGCGACGCTGTCATTTTGCTGCTGAATGGCGGGATTGCTCATGCCACAGGCTTAGGGGGCGCAGATCGGCGGAGCAAGGGGCAAAGCTGTATCCGTTACAATCCCCGCCCCGCTTTATCCGGTCAGGGAATGATCCGCGTGTATTTCGTGCCACCCAGCGTGGCCCCTGCAATCAGCCCCTGCTGGCCAAAGACAAGCGCGATGACCGGGTCAATCTCGGTAGTTTCCTTGCCGATCGTTGCGCCCTGTTCTGGCGTCGCATAGCGGATGTCCGCGCTGGCCGCCCAGCCTTGCGATCGGCGGAAATCGCCCAAGGCCTGCTCGGTCATGAAGAACAGCGCATGGGCATATTGCTGCGCCCCGATCTGCAAGCCCACCGTGGCCTTGGCCGAAGAATAATAATCAACCGTGACATCCCGAATGCGCAGGGCACCCCTGCCAAAGGCCCCGCCGACCCCAAAGCCTGCTTCGGTTACCAGCGGCATGTACAGCACACCCGCTGCGCGCGTGGCCAGATCCCTTGTGCCCGGATACTGGGTTTGCAGAAAGTCGCGCGTTGCATCGACGCGGGCATCCAGCCGCTGAGCGCCGTCACTGCCCACGCCATTGCCACACCCGGCCAGCAACGCCGCTGCACCGCCGCCAATCAGAAATTGCCGCCTTGAATGGGGTATCATCGTCCGCCCTTTGCCTCTGCCATGGGCCTCTCATGCGGGCCCGTTGAGGTACAGATTAAACTGCTTTTGCCGCCTTGTCACCTGTCCTGCCAGCCCTGCGCGGGGCACTGCCCATGACAAGGCGATGCTGCCGCGCCAAGGGGTCAGCGTTGCGTTAGCAATCGCGCTGCGCGCGGGGCAAAATAGGTCAGAATGCCGTCACAGCCGGCGCGTTTGAAACCAAGCAGGCTTTCCATCATGGTGCGATCCCCGTCGATCCAGCCGTTCTGCGCCGCGGCCTGGATCATCGCATATTCGCCGGACACCTGATAGGCAAAGGTCGGCGCACCAAAGGCATCTTTAACCCGGCGGCAGATATCAAGATAAGGCATGCCCGGCTTGACCATCACCATGTCCGCACCTTCGCGCAGGTCACGCTCGATCAGGCGAAGCGCCTCGTCCGAATTGCCCGGATGCATCTGATAGGTCAGCTTGTCACCTTTCAACGCCCCCGAGGCCCCAACCGCATCGCGGAATGGCCCGTAGAACGCAGAAGCATACTTTGCCGCGTAAGACAGGATCGCCACATCCTTGTGGCCCGCCGCCTCCAGCGCTGTGCGCATGGCGCCGATCCGGCCATCCATCATATCGGACGGGCCAAGAATATCGGCCCCGGCCTGGGCCTGCGCCAGCGACATCTTTACCAATGCCTCAATGGTTTCGTCATTCAGGATCACGCCATCCCGCACCAACCCGTCATGACCAAGCGCATTATAGGGGTCCAGTGCGACGTCTGTCATCACTGCGACCTCGGGCACAGCCGCCTTGATGGCCCGGATAGCACGATTGGCCAGGTTTTCGGGATTCCACGCCTCGGCACAATCGACCGTCTTCAGGGCAGGGTCGGTGTATGGAAACAGGCAAATGGCCGGAATACCCAACGTGACCGCCTCTGTGGCCGCCTGCACGATCAGGTCAATCGACAGCCGTTCCACCCCTGGCATGGATGCCACAGATTCACGAACACCCACGCCATCGCGCACGAACAAGGGCCAGATCAGATCGCCCACGCTCAGGCTGTGCTGCTGCGTCAGGCTGCGCAGGGCAGGGGTACGCCGCATGCGGCGAAAGCGTGCAGCAGGTGTCGGGGCAGAAATCGGGCGCATAGGGTGGACTTTCAGCTGGCATGTCTGGCGAAACGGGGGCTTGCAGAGCCTGCCCTTGCCTGCCATGGAAAGAACCGCGCCTGCAAGAGTTACCATGGCGCGGGCCGAACAAGGAGCTGTCGCGTTGCAATGGTATGATACCCTTTTCGAAGTGATCGACATGCGGTCGTTTTCGAACCTGTGGTACTGGATCGGGCTTGCGGTACTGTGGTCAACAACCAGCCATTGGGTGCTGGGCGTGCCGTTTGACATGGTCACGCGTGCGCGCCGCGCCGGAGGGACCCTGTCCACCGATATGGAGACGCTGGCCCATATCAACGTGAACCGGCTTTTGTACATCGCGCGCACGGCAGGTACGTGGCTGGTGGGGATTATCGCCTTTTTCCTTGTGATGCTTGGCATTCTTGGCTTTGTGTATGACATCGAATTTGCCCAGGCCGTGCTCTTCATGGCGGCGCCGATGACGCTGGTGGGATATGTCTCTTACCGCACCGCCCTTGCCGTGGCCGCCGAAGACAGCCGGGGGGCCGCCCTTGTGCGCAGGATCACCCGCTGCAGGATGGTGGTTCAGGTGATCGGCATGTTTTCCATTCTGCTCACGTCGATGTTCGGCATGTGGCAAAACCTGAATACCCTGACCTTTCCCGGCTATTGACCGCAGGCATACATGACAGGCCAGAAGATCATCCTTGGCGGTGCGCCCGAAGGTTTTGACGCCCGCCTGCTGGCGCGTGAACTGGCCAAGGGTGCGCCCGTCATTCATGTGGCGCGCGATGACAAGCGCGCCGCTGCCATGCGCGCGGCCCTGGCGGTTCTGGCGCCGGAAACCGTGGTGATCGACCTGCCCGCGTGGGATTGCCTGCCATATGACCGTTCCTCGCCAAACCCGGCCATTTCAGCGCGCCGCATGGCAACGCTGGCCGCACTGGCGCAAGGGGCGGTGCCGGGGAACTTTGTGCTGCTGACCACGCTGTCGGCGGCCATGCAGCGCGTGCCTGCGCGCGATGTGCTGCGGTCAGCCGCGTTTTCGGCGCGAGTGGGTGATCGGACGGATGTGGATGCGCTGAAGGGGTTCCTTGTGCGCATGGGCTTTTCGCCTGTGTCAACGGTGGCGGAACCGGGCGATTATGCCATTCGGGGCGGCATCATTGATCTGTGGCCGCCGGGGCAAAAGGGGCCGGTGCGGCTTGATTTCTTTGGCGATGTGCTGGATGGCGCGCGGCGGTTTGATGCGGAAACGCAGCGCACGGTGGAAAAGCTGACAGCCATCGAATTTGCGCCGATGAGCGAGGTTATTCTGGACCCCGCTGCCATCACGCGGTTCCGGCAGAACTACCGCGCGGAATTCGGCGTGGGCGGGGCAGATGACCCGCTGTACGAGGCGGTCAGTGCGGGCCGCAAGCATCAGGGGATGGAGCATTGGCTGCCGTTCTTTCACGCGCAGCTGGAGACGATCTTTGATTTTCTGCCGGATGCGGCCGTGATGCTGGATGATGCGGTCACGCCCACGCGCCTTGCACGGTGGGACAGCATTGCCGATCAGTATGATGCACGGCGCGAGGCGATGACGGCACGCGGGCGGCTGGACACGGTGTATAAACCGGTCGAGCCGGGCCTTTTGTATCTGGATGATGCCGCCTGGGGCACGGCCACGGCGGGGCATCGGGTGATCCAGCTGTCGCCTTTGCCGCAGTCGCCGGGGCCGGGTGTTCTGGATGCCCAAGGGCGGATCGGGCGGAATTTCGCGCCGGAACGCCAGCAGGAAAAGATCAGCCTTTTCGGTGCTTTGTCGGATCATGTTCAAGCATTGCGTGAACAGGGTCAGGTGGTGATTGCCAGCTGGTCTGACGGCGCGCGCGAACGTCTGCAGGGCCTTTTGGCCGATCAAGGTGTGCGCGGGGCAGAAACCGTGCGCGATTTTCGCGCGGTGCCCGACGGCAAGGGTGGGCTGTTCCTGATGGTCTGGTCGCTGGAGGCGGGCTTTGTGGCCCCCGGTCTGGCGGTGATATCGGAACAGGATGTGCTGGGTGACAGGCTGGTGGCCAAACCCAAACGCAAACGCAAGGCCGAGAATTTCCTGCGTGAGGTTGATACGCTGACACCGGGCGATCTGGTGGTGCATGTCGAACATGGGGTGGGGCGCTATCTGGGGCTGGAAACCATCACGGCTCTGGGGGCGCCACATGCCTGCGTGGCGCTGGAATATGCTGAAAGTGCAAAGCTTTACCTGCCGGTTGAAAATATTGAACTGCTGTCACGCTATGGCCATGAAGAAGGTCTGCTTGACCGCCTTGGTGGCGGGGCATGGCAGGCCAAGAAGGCCAAACTCAAGGACCGCATCCGCGAGATTGCCGACCGTCTGATGCGCATCGCGGCCGAGCGCGCCTTGCGCAGCGCGCCGGTGTTCGAGGCCCCGCATTCGATATGGGAGGCGTTTGCTGCGCGCTTTCCCTATCAGGAAACCGATGATCAGCTGGCAGCGATTGCCGATGTGATTGCCGACCTTGAAAAGGGCAGCCCGATGGACCGCCTGATCGTGGGCGATGTCGGCTTTGGCAAGACCGAGGTTGCCATGCGCGCGGCATTTGTGGCGGCGCTGTCGGGCAAACAGGTGGCGGTGATCTGCCCGACCACGCTGCTGGCGCGCCAGCACTACCGCAGCTTTGCCGAACGGTTTCGCGGATTTCCCATCAATGTCAAACCCTTGTCGCGCTTTGTTAGCACAAAGGACGCGAATGCCACACGTGAAGGGTTGGCCGATGGCAGCGTTGATATTTGCGTGGGCACCCATGCGCTGCTGGCCAAGGGGATAAAGATTAAGAACCTTGGACTGATCGTGATTGACGAAGAACAGCACTTTGGCGTGCAGCACAAGGAACGCCTGAAGGAAATGCGCAGCGAAGTGCATGTGCTGACCCTGACCGCCACGCCCATTCCGCGTACCCTGCAACTGTCCTTGACCGGCGTGCGCGACCTGTCCATCATCGCCACCCCACCGGTAGACCGCTTGGCGATCCGCACCTATGTCAGTGAATTTGACACGGTCACCATACGCGAGGCGCTGCTGCGTGAACGCTTCCGGGGGGGGCAGTCGTTCTATGTCGTGCCGCGCATCAGCGATCTGCACGAGGTTGAGGATTTTCTGAAAACCCATGTGCCAGAGGTGACCTATACAGTGGCCCACGGCCAGATGGCGGCCGGTGATCTGGATGACCGGATGAACCAGTTCTATGATGGCAAGTTCGATGTGCTGCTGGCCACCACCATCGTTGAATCGGGGCTGGATATCCCTACGGCCAACACGATGATCATCCACCGGGCCGATATGTTCGGCCTGTCACAGCTTTACCAGATCCGGGGGAGGGTAGGCCGCGCCAAGACGCGCGCCTATTGTTACCTTACGACCAAACCCCGCGCGCCGCTTACACCGCAGGCCACCAAACGCCTGCGCCTGCTTGGGTCTTTGGATAACCTTGGGGCAGGCTTCAACCTTGCCAGTCATGACCTTGACCTGCGCGGGGCTGGCAACCTGCTGGGCGAAGAACAATCGGGCCATATCAAGGAAGTGGGGTATGAGCTGTACCAGCAAATGCTGGAGGAAACGATTGCCAAGATCCGCTCGGGCGAGATTGCGGGGTTGGCACAGGTGGATGATGCCTGG
>JBJOQW010000087.1:0-25566 GCA_046049665.1 Pseudomonadota bacterium
TGGGTCTGCCGTCCGAAATGGCGGGCGCTGTTGAATCGGGCGCGACCAAGTCCTTCGCAATCTGGAACCCGATTGATCTTGGCTATGCAGCCACCATGCTGGCCTACAACATCAACAAGGGTGCGGCTGTGGGCGAAGGTGCTGCGGTGCCGATGGGCCGCATGGGCACGGCAACGCTGGACGCGAATGGTGAGGCGGCCATGTCTGACCCCTTCACCTATGACGCCAGCAACATTGCCGAGTTCAAGTCGATCTTCTGATCTGACACTGGCCCGGCAGAACGTTCCTGCCGGGCCATCTTTATTTCCCCCAAAGGCACCCCCATGAATCCCGTCCTGTCGCTGCGCGACATTTCCAAGTCATTCCCGGCGGTCAAGGCGCTGTCAGGCGTGCGGCTGGACCTGTTTCCCGGCACTGTGACCGCCCTTGTCGGCGAAAACGGCGCCGGCAAATCAACTATCGTCAAGGTGCTGACAGGGATTTACCAGCCGGATGCAGGCACGATTGCGGTTGATGGTACAGTTACGCGCTTTGACAGCCCTGATGCGGCGGCGCAGGCCGGCGTGACGGCAATCCATCAGGAAACCGTGCTGTTTGATGAATTGACGGTGGCAGAAAACATCTGGCTTGGCCATGCGCCGCGCGGGCGGTTCGGGCTGATTGATTGGGCGGCGATGCGCGATGGGGCCAAGCGCCTGCTTGACAGCATAGGTGCAAAGCTGGACGCGGATCAGCGGCTGCGCGAGTTGGGGATTGCCTCGAAACATCTGGTGGCCATTGCGCGGGCGCTGTCGATTGATGCGCGGGTGGTCATCATGGATGAGCCCACGGCGGCGCTGTCACACAAGGAAATTCAGGAACTGTATGCGCTAGTGGAAACGCTGAAGCGCCAAGGCAAGGCGATCCTGTTCATCAGCCACAAGTTTGATGAGATTTTCCGCATTGCGGACCGCTATACCGTGTTCCGTGACGGGCAGTTCGTGGGCGAAGGCGCGATTGCCGATGTCACGGAAGGCGCGCTGGTGCAGATGATGGTGGGCCGCCCGGTGGACCAGATTTTCCCGCAACGGGTGCACAATGTGGGCGCACCCGTGCTGAAAGTGGCAGGCTACAGCCACCCGACAGAATTTGCCGATATCGGCTTTACGCTGCACAAAGGTGAGATTCTGGGGTTCTACGGCCTTGTCGGAGCAGGCAGGTCAGAGGTGATGCAATCACTGTTCGGCATCACCACGCCCAGCAAGGGTGCCTGCATGATTGACGGACATGCAGCGGTGATTCGGTCAACGGATCAGGCGGTGGCGGCAGGGATTGTCTATGTGCCCGAAGACCGGGGGCGGCAGGGTGCTGTGAAGGGTCTGCCGATTTTCCAGAATGTGACGCTGCCGCAATTGCCCACCGTGTCACGGCGCGGGTTCCTGCAGATGGCCGAGGAATTTGCTTTGGCGCGCGAATACACCCAGCGGCTGGACCTGCGGGCGGCAAGTCTGGATCAGGATGTGGGCAACCTTTCGGGCGGCAACCAGCAAAAGGTGGTGATCGCGAAATGGCTGGCGACGAAGCCACGCATCATCATTCTGGACGAGCCGACCAAGGGCATCGACATCGGGTCAAAGGCAGCGGTGCATGGCTTCATGGCGGAACTGGCGGCGCAGGGACTGGCAGTGATCATGGTCAGTTCGGAAATACCCGAAGTGCTGGGCATGTCGGACCGGGTGATTGTGATGCGTGAGGGACGGATCGTGGCAGAAGTGGCGGGGGCCGAGATGACACCGGAACGCCTGGTGCGTGCGGCGGCAGGAATTGAGGAGGCAGCGGCATGAGCGGGGCGCGAAAAATTCTTTTGAAGAATTTTGCGAATTTCTTTGTGAAAGAAATTCTCTCCCTGCATCGGGGGCGCAGATGACCTTGCTGAAATCCCGCGAGGCGCAGCTGGCGCTGGCCACCCTTGCCCTGATCGCGCTGATCACCACGCGTTTTCCGGCCTTTGTGGCCCCGTCAAACCTTGCCGGGGTGTTCAACGACACCTCACCGCTGATCATTCTGGCCATTGGCCAGATGATCGTGATCCTGACAAAATGCATTGACCTTTCGGTGGCCGCCACGCTGGCGCTGACGGGCATGACAGCGGCGCTGATGAATGGTGCGGGTGTGCCCCTGCCAGTGATCATTCTGACAACCATCGCCATGGGTGCGGCTTTGGGCACGTTCAATGGGCTTTTGGTATGGAAGGTGGGCATCCCGTCAATCGTGGTGACACTGGGCACGATGACCATCTACCGCGGCGTGATTTTCCTGATGACCGATGGCAAATGGGTCAACGCGCATGAGATGACCGACGGGTTCAAGGCCCTGCCCCGCCTGCAGTGGCTTGGCCTGCCAGTGATGAGCTGGGTGGCCATTGCCATCATCATTCTCTTTGCCATCATCCTGCGCCGAACCGCCCTGGGCCGTGCTTTCTTTGCGGTAGGGGGTAACCCGCATGCGGCGGTTTATACGGGCATCGACGTGGGGCGCACGCAATGCGCTGCTTTCGTGATCTCGGGGGCGCTTGCGGGGTTGGTGGGGTATCTGTGGGTGGCCCGCTATGCCGTGGCCTATGTCGATATCGCTGGCGGGTTCGAGCTGGATGTGGTGGCGGCCTGTGTGATTGGCGGGGTGTCGATTGCAGGTGGTATAGGTTCGGTTGGTGGGGCGGTGCTGGGCGCGATGTTTATTGGTGTGATCAAGAATGCGCTGCCGGTGGTGGGCGTATCACCCTTTTGGCAGATGGCGATTTCGGGCGTTGCGATCATTGCCGCCGTGGCCTTCAACGCGCGTCAAAGCCGCACAAAGGGCCGGCTGATCCTGAAGGTGAACCCATGACCGCGCGCATCATTCCGGACCGCAGCACCACCAGCCTTGCCCGCGAACTGCGGTCATGGGAGGCGCTGCTGGTGATCGTGTTCATTGGCGTTTTTGCCATCAACTCCTTCGCCTCGCCCTATTTTCTGAACGTCTGGAACCTGTCGGACGCCACCTTCAACTTTACCGAAAAGGCGCTGATCGCCTTTGCCATGGCGATGCTGATCATCGCGGGCGAGATTGACCTTTCGGTCGCCGCGATCATTGCGCTGGCATCCACAGCCATGGGCATGGTGATGGCGGCGGGGGCGGATACACCGTTGATTGTGTTGACAGGTTTGTGCGTGGGCGTGCTGTGCGGGGCGTTCAACGGTGTGCTGGTAGCGCGGCTGGGGCTGCCGTCGATTGTGGTGACGATTGGCACGATGAGCCTGTTTCGCGGCATTTCCTTCATCATTCTTGGCGATCAGGCGTTCAACGGCTACCCCAAGTCCTTTGCATTCTTCGGGCAGGGATATGTGTGGTGGGTAATCTCGTTCGAGCTGGCGCTGTTTGCGGTTTGCGCGGTGATCTTTACTTTGCTGTTGCACCGCACAGGCTTTGGCCGGGCATGTTACGCAATTGGCAATAACCCCGTTGCGGCGCAGTTTTCCGGCATCCGGGTGGCGCGAGTGCGCTTCATGCTGTTCCTGCTGACGGGGTTGATGAGCGGGATTGCGGCGGTGTGTCTGACATCACGCCTGGGGTCCACGCGGCCATCCATTGCGACGGGGATGGAGCTGGAGGTGGTCACAATGGTCGTGCTGGGCGGCGTCAGCATTCTGGGTGGCTCGGGGCGGATGCCGGGGGTGGTGCTGGCGGCGTTCATCATGGGTTGCGTGACGTTCGGCTTTGGATTGCTGAATGTGCCGGGGATTGTGATGAGCATTTTCCTTGGGCTTTTGCTGATTGGCGTGATCGCGGTGCCACGTCTGCTGCGGAGGGGATGATGGAGAAATATGCCTTCAAGATGCGGCTGAATGCGGGGTGCGAGGCGGAATACAAGCGGCGGCATGATGCAATCTGGCCAGAGCTGGTGGCACTGCTGCGGGATGCGGGGATCAGTGACTATTCCATCCACTTGGACCCGGACACGCTGACGCTGTTCGGGGTGCTGTGGCGGCGCGATGACCATGGGATGGACGGTTTGCCAGCGACAGCGGTGATGCAGCGCTGGTGGGTGCATATGGCGGATATCATGGAGACGAATGCAGCGAATGAACCAGTGGCCGTGCCGCTGGTGCCGATGTTCCACATGCCATGAGGTGGGTTGCAGTCATTGATATTGGCAAGACGAATGCCAAAGTGGCGGTGGTTGACCTGACACTAGGGATTGAGGTTGCGGTGCTGACGCAGCCAAATGTGGTGGTTCGGGATGGCGACTATCCGCATTTTGACACCGATGGCCTGTGGCGGTTCATCCGCGGTGGCCTGCGCCAGTTAGGGCGGGAACAGGTGATTGAGGGGATTTCCGTTACAACACACGGGGCCTGTGCAGCGCTGCTTGCGGCGGATGGTGCGCTGGCCTGCCCGGTGCTGGATTACGAACATGACGGGCCAGATGGGGTGCGGGCAGCGTATGAGGGTTTGCGGCCGGATTTCGCAGTAACGGGGTCACCCGCGCTTCCGTATGGGCTGAACCTTGGGGCGCAGTTGCATTGGTTGTTGGGGCGGGATGCAGGGCTGCGGGCGCGGGTGGCGCAGGTGGTGACGTGGCCGCAGTATTGGGGTTATTTGCTGACGGGGCAGATGGCCTGCGATGTCTGCTCGCTGGGATGCCATACGGATCTATGGGAACCAGAGGCGGGACGATTTTCGCCATTGGTTCAGGCACTTGGGCTGGATGGTAAGTTCGCGCCTGCGCAGCGGCCGGGAGAGGTTCTAGGCCATCTGACGCCGGCATTGCAGGCAGAGTTGGGCCTTGGGGCGGTGCCGGTTCTGGTGGGGATTCACGATAGCAACGCATCGCTTTACCCACATCTGCTGGTGCGCGAGGGGGCATTTTCCGTTGTCTCGACAGGCACCTGGGTGATTGCGATGGCGATGGGCGGCACGGGGGTGGCGCTGAACCCGGCGCGGGATTTGTTGATGAATGTCAATGCCTTGGGTGATGCGGTGCCATCGGCGCGGTTCATGGGCGGGCGCGAGTATGAGGTGATCCGCGCGGGGCGTGATGCGGTGGCAGGTGCAGTTGATGCAGCCAGCGTGCTGGCACGGGGGGTGATGCTGTGGCCGTCGGTGGTGTCGGACAGCGGGCCGTTTCAGGGGCGGGCGCATGGGTGGAGCCATGATATGCGGACGGACGCAGAAACCGAAGTGGCGCTGGGCTACTATCTGGCGCTGATGACGGCAGAGTGTCTGGCGGCCATCGGGGCGCAGGGGCCGGTGCTGCTGGAAGGGCCATTTGGCGAAAACCCGTGGTATTGCAAGATGTTGGCAGCAGCGACAGGGCGAGCGGTCGAACGTTCTGCGGCACGGACTGGCACAGCAATCGGGGCGGCAATGCTGTTTTCGGGGCGGGGTACGACAGGGGGTGCAGTGTCCGCGGCCAAGGCTGATGCGGCGCTGGCTGGCTATGCAGAGGCATGGCGTATGGCGGTGCGGCAGGGTTAGATCAGCTATGTTGGCCATGCGCGGCGCGACTGCGGCAATGGTGGGCGGTTTTGCTGATGAGCCAAGGTGCGGTGCGGTGTAGCGCACCCTACGCTGTTTCAGGCCAGTCCGGCCCGTGCCAAGGCCAGCAGACCGGCGCAATCGACGTGTGCCTCAAGATGATCGGCCAGTGCATTGAGCGTGGCATCAACCCCGGCATCATAGCTTTCATTGCCCGGCGCTGCGCCCAGACCCGCCAGAAAGGCGCGGCGAAAACCATCAGCGGCAAACATGCCGTGCAGATAGCTGCCCATGACACGGCCATCGGCGCGCGTGGCACCTTCGGGCTGACCTGCCACATGGAACAAGGGCCGCGCGCAATCGGGGCCATCACTGCGGCCCAGATGGATTTCATAGCCGCGCACATCCTGCCCAGAGGCGGGGTGATGGGCCGACACCTCGGTCACGCGTTTGTCTGCGGTCATGGTGGTGGTGATGTTCAGATGGCCAAGGCCTGGAACGCTGCCGGCAGCACCTTCGATACCGTCAGGGTCGGCAATGGTTTGCCCCAGCATCTGATAGCCGCCGCACAGGCCCAGCACATGCGCGCCACGGCGCAGGGCGGCGGCCAGATCAACATCCCAGCCTTGGGCGCGGAAGAAGGCAAGGTCGGCAACGGTGGCCTTGGAACCGGGGATGATGATCAGGTCAGCCTCAACTGGCAGGGGCTGGCCGGGGGGGACCATATGCAAGGTGACACCGGGTTCTTGCGCCAAGGGATCAAGATCATCAAAGTTCGCGATGCGCGAAAGTTGGGGGACGGTGATCAGGAAACTGCCCGTGCCAGAGGTGCGGCGAATATCGGCGGCATCCTCGGCTGGAAGATTATGTGCATACATAAACCACGGCACCACGCCAAAGCCGGGCCAGCCAGTGCGCTGTTTGACGAAGTCATAGCCATCGTCAAACAGGCGCGGATCGCCGCGAAATTTGTTGACCATGAAGCCACGGATCAGGGCGGCATCGGCGGGGTCAATCACGGCTTGCGTGCCCACCAGTTGGGCAATTACCCCGCCACGGTCAATATCACCCACCAGCACCACAGGCACGCCCGCGGCATGGGCAAAACCCATGTTGGCAATGTCGCCCGCGCGCAGGTTTACCTCGGCCGGGCTGCCCGCGCCTTCGACGATGACAAGATCAGCCTCGGCGCAAAGGCGGGTGAAGCTGTCCAGCACGGGGGCCATGAGGCTAGGCTTCAGGGCGGCATAGTCGCGCGCCTTGACGGTGGTCAGGCGGCGGCCCTGCACGATGACCTGACTGCCGGTTTCGGATTCGGGCTTCAGCAGGATGGGATTCATGTCCACCGATGGCACCACACCACAGGCACGCGCCTGAAGGGCCTGAGCGCGGCCAATTTCACCGCCCACGGCGACGGCGGCATTGTTGGACATATTCTGCGGCTTGAACGGACGGACGCGCAAACCCTGGCGTGCAAAGACGCGGCAAAGGCCGGCAACCAGCATGGATTTGCCAACGTTGGAGCCGGCGCCCTGAATCATCAGTTTCGCGGTCACGGCGCGCCTCAGGCCCCGCGCGGCAGGGGGTGCAGCCCCTTGTTATAGGGGTGCCAGTCTTCGATATCGGGGTAATAGGTGCGCCGCCATTCCTTGACCCGCTTGTTCATTACGCGCTTCCACAGGGGCGGGATCAGGGCAAGCGTGGTCATCACGGGATAGCCGTAGGGCAGTTGAGGGGCCTCATCTGCGGTATAGGTTTGCAGCAGGGGGAAGCGGCGATCGGGTTTGTAGTGGTGGTCGGAATGGCGCTGCAGGTTGATCAGCAGCCAGTTCGATGCGCGGTGCGAGGCGTTCCATGAATGGCGGGGCAGGACATGTTCATAACGGCCATCACCCATGTGGCGGCGGGTCAGGCCGTAATGTTCGATGTAGTTGACCAGTTCCAGCTGCCAGATGGCGACAAAAGCCTGAAAGATGAACAGCAAGGGGCCCATGGGGCCGCCAATGATGAAGGCAAGGACAAGCATGCCAAGCTGCAGGATCAGGTAGCGCCAGAAGGGGTTACTGATGTGTTCGGGGCCAAGCCCCTTGCGGGCAAGCATGGCGGCTTCGGCCTTGAAGGCCGACTGGAAGGATTCGCGCAGGACGCGGGGGAAAAAGCGGTGGAAGCCTTCGTTATAGCGGGCGGTGACAGGATCACGCGAGGTGCCGACATACAGGTGATGTACGCGCAGATGTTCGGACCGGAAATGGCTGTACAGGACGGACGCCAGCAGCAGATCGGCCATCCAGCGTTCAACGGCGGGTTTCTGGTGCATCAGTTCATGGGCATAGTTGATGCCGATGGTGCCAGAGACAATGCCCATGCCGAAGAACAGCATCAGGATTTCGGTCAGGCCAAGGTGGGTGGCGGTGGGCACATACCATAAAAGCCACATCAGCAAAGTGAACTGAACCGGGAACCAGATCAGGGTGATAAGGCGATACCAGAACAGGCCGGCTTCGGGCGTTTCAAGATCAGCGTTGTCTTCGTTCTGGCCGATAAAGGCATCGAGTATGGAAAACATGCCCCAGGAATAAAGCGGAAGCAGCAACACGGTCCAGCCGCCAACAAGTGCTGCAAGCACGGCAACAGGGACCATGCCAAGCGACAGCCAGAATGGCAGGGCAGCCTGTGGGCGCGTAACCTCGCTTTGGGTCAGGGTGGTCATGTGCTTCCTTTTTCGGCGATGCCGTATCATGCGCCGGATCGCGCGACAGGGTCAACGTGACGAAAACGCGCCGGAAGCAACGTCATAGACCTTTTGCATCAGCGTGGGCAGATCGGCGGGGCGCATGGGCATGAACTCTCCCCTTTGCGGGTTCAGGTTGGTTGCCAGGGTGGCGACCTGCACATCCACATGCAGGTGGAAATGGGTGAATGTATGGCGGGCCTGACCGGCGCTTTGCCATGTAACTGGCAGGGGTTCGGGGCCGCCTGCGCCATCCCAATCAGACCCGGGCCAGCCAAGCATACCGCCAAGAAGGCCCTTGGCAGGGCGGCGTTCCAGCAGGAACAGGCCATCGGTCCGGCGGGCGACCCACATGGTGCCGTGGCGCGTTGGGGTTTGTGCCTTTGGGGATTTGCGCGGGAGGTCTGATTGGATACCCTGTTGGCGGGCAAGGCAGCGGTCGGTCCATGGGCAGATGGCGCAGGCGGGGTTGCGGGGGGTGCAGATGGTGGCGCCAAGGTCCATCACGGCCTGGGCATAATCGCCGGGGCGATGGCTGGGGGTCAGGGCGGCGGCGAGGGTGGTCAGTTCGGCCTTGGCGGCGGGCAATGGGGTTTGAACGGCGTGGATGCGGGACATGACGCGTTCGACATTGCCATCAACCACGGTGGCAGGTTCATCATAGGCGATGGCGGCAATGGCGGCGGCGGTATAGGGGCCAATGCCGGGAAGCGTGAGCAGGCCATCGCGGGTGGTGGGGAAGGTGCCGTTATGCAGGCTGGCCACAGCGCGGGCACAGGCAAGCAGATTGCGGGCACGCGCGTAATAGCCAAGGCCCGCCCATTCAGCCATGACATCGGCATCAGCAGCGTTGGCAAGGGCAAGGACGCTGGGCCAACGGGCGGTGAAGCGCAGGAAATAGGCGCGCACGGCGGCAACGGTGGTTTGCTGCAGCATCACCTCGGACAGCCAGACGCGGTAGGGATCTGGGCGCACACCGGCCTTGCGATCTGCGGGCGGGGTGCGCCAAGGCATGGTGCGGGCGTGATGGTCATACCAGTCAAGCAGGCTTTCGGCGGCATCATTCATCAGCGGCACGCGCAATTCCCCCATGTTTGCCAAGACCGCTGTGGCAGCTTGCGTCTGGTCAGGTAAGATAGCGGCGAATCCTGCAGGTTAAAGATGGCCCGAACACCCCTTTCGCACCCCAACCCCAGCCGCCGAATGCGCGGGTTTGAACCGGCTGCGGGGCTGGTGAAAGACCCCATTCGCGCAGTGGGGGAATCGCGCGGATTTGCGGTGACAACGCTGCTGACAAACTGGGCGGCGATTGTGGGCGAAGGGCTGGCTGGCAGCACACGGCCGGTGAAAGTGGGCTATGGGCGCGAAGGTTTTGGTGCGACGCTGACGATCTTGACCACATCAGCGCAGGCCCCGATGGTGCAGATGGAGCTGCCGCGCATCAAGGACCGGGTGAATGCCTGCTACGGTTATGCGGCGATCTCGCGGATCGCGGTCACGCAGACAGCGCCCACGGGTTTTGCGGAAGGTCAGGCAGAATTTGTGGCCAAACCTGCCGAAAAACCGAAGGCTGACCCTGTGGTGCAACAGGCGGCGCGCGAAACGGCGGCAGGCGTGCAGGATACAACTTTGCGTGCAGCGCTTGAAACCCTGGCGCAGAACGTTCTATCTCGGGGCAGACCACGATAAAGGTGCATGAACCATGACGTTTTCTTTCAAGGCTTTCCTGCCGGCCGTTGCGCTGGCTATCGGTCTGGCAACGCCGGTGATGGCGCAAGAGGCCACGACTGAGACCACGACGGAGGCCCCGGCGCTGAGCTATATGGCAATCGGGCCGGCAGAAGCGAAGGTGACGATCGTGGAATACGCGTCATTCACCTGCCCGCATTGCGCGACGTTTCACACCAATGTCTTCAAGGACTTGAAGAAAGATTACATCGATACGGGCAAAGTGCGGTTCGAGTACCGCGAGGTGTATTTTGACCGTTACGGGCTGTGGGCGGCGATGATGGCGCGCTGCGGCGGTGAGGTACGGTATTTCGGGATCACGGATATCCTGTTCTCGACCCAGCAGGAATGGGCGGGGACGGAAGACCCGGCCGCGGTGGTGGAAAACCTGAAGCGCATCGGGCGGACGGCGGGCATGGATGATGCGGCGCTGGATGCCTGCATGGCGGATGGTGCAATGGCAGAAGCGCTGGTGGCACAGTATCAGGAAAACGCGACGCGCGATGGCGTGGAAGGTACGCCGACACTGCTGATCAACGGCGAAAAGCATTCGAACATGGCCTACGCCGACCTTAAGGCGATCATTGACCCCTTGCTGGCCGAATGACGCCACTTGCGGGGCTGAAGGTTATTGAACTGGCGCGCATTCTGGCCGGGCCGTGGGCTGGCCAGACGCTGGCCGATCTTGGGGCGGATGTCATCAAAGTTGAGGCGCCCGAAGGCGACGATACCCGCCGCTGGGGGCCACCCTTCATTGAGCGTGATGGCGAACGGACGGCGGCCTATTTCCACGCAACCAACCGGGGCAAGCGGTCTGTGGTCTGCGATTTTCGCACGCCGGAAGGTCAGGCGTTGGTCAGGCAGTTGGTGGCCGACGCGGATGTGGTTATCGAAAATTTCAAGGTGGGTGGCCTTGGGAAGTACGGATTGGACTATGCCAGCCTGAAGACGGTCAATCCGCGCCTTATCTATTGTTCGATCACAGGATTCGGGCAAGACGGGCCTTATGCGCATCGGGCGGGGTATGATTTCATTATTCAGGGCATGTCGGGCCTGATGAGCGTGACGGGCGAGCCCGATGGTCAGCCGCAAAAGGTGGGTGTGGCGGTCACTGATGTGTTTACCGGCATCTATGCGGCAACGGCCATTCTGGCGGCGGTGCATCAGCGAGGCACGACAGGGCTGGGTCAGCACATTGATATGGCATTGCTGGATGTCGCGACATCGGTGATGGCCAATCAGGCGATGAACTTTCTGACCACCCAGCAGGCGCCGGTCAAGCTTGGCAATGCGCATCCGAACCTTGCGCCCTATGCAGTGTTTGACTGCGCGGATGGCTGGATCATTCTGGCGACGGGGAATGATGCGCAGTATCGCCGGTTGTGCGGCTTGCTGGGTTTGCCAGACCTTGCAGAGGCGGCTGATTACCTGACGAATGCTGATCGTGTGGCAAACCGGCAGGCGCTGACGGAGAGGCTGACAGAGGCAACGCGGCGCTTTTCACGGGCAGACCTGCTGGCGCTGTGTGAGGCCGAAGGCGTTCCGGCAGGCCCGATCAACGATCTGTCAGATGTGTTTTCCGATCCGCAGATCGTGGCACGCAAGATGCGCCTTGATCTGGGCGGGGTGCCGGGTGTGCGTTCTCCGTTCCGGTTTTCGGATGCAGAGCTTTCACTTGACCGGCCCGCACCGAGGCTTGGCGAACATCAGGATCAGGTGCACTAGGCCAGCGCTGCCGCGCACCCAGAACCGGGCGGCGCCAGTGGCCAAAGCAGACTAGCCGGAAAAACAGGTGGAACGCTTGCCGAAACCGGCGGGTGAGCAGATCCAAGTGCGCGATGAATTGATCACCAGGTTAGCGCGCTGCTGGGCACGGCTTTGGGCTGTTGCGGCAGACGGTGCATTGGCAAACCAGCTGAACCCCGAGGCAGACGACGAGGACGCGCCGTTCTGGGCATGACCCGCCATCGGCAAGGAAAACAACGCGGCAGCAACAAGCAGTGGTCTAAGCATTGGACGGCCCCCATGGCGCCCAACGCTGTGTCAGGCGGCCATTTCAGTAGGCCGACAAAGTCTGACCAAATCAGGTTACAAAAGCGGTATTTCCTTGGCCAGACTTCTGGAAATGTGTCGGATTTTATTCGATTACGCGGTTTGCCGGGGTCCAGTCCGGCAGACCAAAGTTGTCTGGCCACGGATAGACCTCTGCCTGATTGAAATAGACAACGCCCACAAGCTGGGGCATTTCGGGGCGTGGGGCGCGCAGGCTGTTTTCCCAGTCGGCCACATATTCGGCGCTGCCGGAATAGCCGACCTCTGCCACGACAACAGGTTTGCCAAAGCCCTTTACGCGGTCATACCGTTCGGTCAGCACCTCGGAAAAAGTTTGTGAACGGCCAAGCGTGGCCTCTTCGTAGGGCTGAAAGCCAAAGATCGAAAGTCCAACCAGATCGACGTATTCATCGCCAGGATAATAGGCCTCTGACCCTTCAAGCCCGATGGGCGACCAGATAAAATTGGCATCCGGTGCTTCGGCGCGGCAGATGTCGATCATGCGCCGATACGCGGAAATGTAGTCATCAGGGTTCCATTCGGACCAGATGAACTGGCCTTCTGATGTTTCCATCTCATGCGCCCAGCGGATGGATACGGGGCTTTGCAGCGTGCCGATGACGGCGCAGATGTTGCGCATGTTGGCATCATAATACCCCTGTGCAATGCCGCTGCGCAGGAATTCGGCCGTGTTGCGCTGATCACGGGTCCAGGTCCAGGGTTCGATCGTGATCAGCAGCGCGCGGTTGCGTTCCAGTGCGTAGGTATCTGCATCCAGCAAAGACCCAAGCGCCACGTCTTCCCAGGGCAGGAACACGTGTTCGATGGTCACGACGGGTTCGTCGATGTATTCACCAGCCGGGTCATATGCGCCGAACGGCAGTTCGCCCGGAGGGGCGGCAAGGGCAAGGCTGCCCCAGCTGGCGCCCAGCATCACAAGTGCGGCCGCCCGTTTAGCACCACGGGTGACGGTCTGATTGGCTTGGACCTTATGTGTCATGTGATAGCTCCTGTGTATGGTTGTGCGTGCATGGCAATCAATTCGAGACCAGTTCGCGTTCTGGAACCCAACCTGGATCCCAGACAAAAGTGACAAGGTCCTTGGGTTTCCGCCCGGCGCCGGCAAGGCCGTATTCAACACGGACAAGCTGAAGCGGTTCGATTCCGAAGGCGAGGGCGTGAACGCTTTCGACTCCGCGCCAAAGAAACCCAAGAATGACGGAAGCTACGACACAGACGGCTGCGCCAAGTTGAAAGGCGCTTGTGCTGAATGTTTGGAACCGAAAGGCGTTGTTGTCAGCAATGTGCCGCCACACGATCACTGCAACAAGGCCACCATAAAGCACGGCGTTCAGCAGGGCGAGCAGCAAGAACCCGCGCGCATTTCCCAGATCATCGCTGAAGATCACCGGAAGTGTCGCAAAAAGCGCAAGTGTGGCGTAAAGCAGCACGATCTTTGCAGGCAAGACCTGCGTGGCATTTTGACCTTTGGGCGTGATGCGGAAATCAACAAACTTGCCGGTCAATTTGTCACGCAGAGCCATGGTGCAACCCCACAAGACCCAAGGCCATTGCAGTGACAGGAACAGTGCTTTTTCCCAACTGATGATGGGTGCGTCGTGGGGTCTGAGGAACCCATCCGCGCGGAAGCAATAAGCGATGGCCGTAAGGGCGATCACACTAGGGACACCGTGCAGGATGAATTCAGGATAAGTGACGTCGGCGTAGCGCAGATCAAAGGCAAGGGCAAAGATCGGCGCAAGATACAGCATGGCCGACGTCGCTGCAAAAAGTGGATACCAAAGCTGGCAGAACACAAACAGAAACCGCAGACGCAAGGGAAGGCGCGCAAAGTAGCGGCCGGTGTGCTGCAACAGCAGGGAAACAAGGCTGCGCGACCATTGAAATTCCTGCGTGACCATATCGGCCACGGTAACCGGCCCGTCACCGATGGCGATAGCATCAATGGCATGCACGCCATACCAGCCCGAGGCTGCCAGGATCATGGTGGTTGAATGATCTTCGGCCAGTTCAGGCCCAAGCCCGCCTGCCTGCTGTAATGCGGCGGTGCGCACGGCGTAATGTGAACCGATACACATCGGGGTGAAGGCGCGACTATAGCCGGTTTGGAACAGGCCATGAAAGGCGGCTTCGGTATGCAGGCGGGTGCGGGCGGCCCAACTGTTTGCGGCATTGGCGGCACAGATGGATGGCGCGCTGACATAGCCGACGGCTGGGTCGGCGAAGGGGCGCACAATTTCACGCAGATAGCCGGGCTGGGGCACATGGTCTGCGTCCAGCTGGCTGACGATATCATAGTCGCGATAGCCCCACATATCGTAGAAATACGCGAGGTTGCCTTCCTTGCAGCGGGTGCGGCGGGGCCAAACCGTTTGATGATAGGCGTCAATACCCTTGCGGCAGCTGACCTTTACGCCATGACGGCGGCACCAATCCAGCGTTTCAGGGGTGGGGTCTTCGTCCGCAAGCCATGTGTCATGCGGATAGTCCTGTTCCAGCATGGCAAGCAGGGTCTTTTGCAGCACATCGAATGGTTCAGACGGGGCCTTGGTGACCACCATTGCGACGCGCCATTGGCCAGGCTGCGGGTCTGGCGCGCTGCTGCGTGACGCCTGAAGCATCACATAGACAAAGAACAGTTGCAGGCCGTGAATCCAGAGCAACGGAATGGTCGCGAACAGGAATGGAACCCAGCCAATGAAGTGATCCGGATCAAGCCACCATATCCAGAACCAAGTGACGCTGGCGGCCCACAGCAGGGAAAGGACGATGTAGCGGCGCATCTGGCGCGGCGTATACATGCTGGTCAGCAACCTGCGTTGTGCAGGTTTGTACTGACCACGCGTGGAGGATGTGACATCGGTCATTTATGCACCCCGGCCAGGTGCAGACCAAACCACGGTGCAGCATCGCGCAGGATTGTGGACAGATCAGAACATTCAGTCTGAAAGCCCAGAATGGCCTTGGCCCGGCTGGGATCAGCGACCAGTGATGCAGGGTCACCTTCACGCCGGGAGGCATGCACCACTGGCACAGCATGACCCGTCAGACGTTCAATTTCCTGCATGATCTGGTGGATGGAAAGACCGGTGCCGGTGCCAAGGTTGACCGCAATGGAAGCGCCATCAGCCAGCAGGTGCTGCAGCGCGAGAACATGGGCACGCGCAAGATCGGCGACATGAATATAGTCGCGCACACAGGTACCATCGGCGGTGGGATAATCAGTGCCGAAGATGGACAGGGCCGGGCCGGTTCCTGCGGCCGCGCGCAAGGCAAGCGGGATCAGATGGGTTTCGGGATCATGCTGTTCGCCAAGGTCGCCTTCCGGGTCGGCGCCTGCAGCGTTGAAATACCGTAAGGCCGCAAACCGTAAACCATATGCGGCGGCATAATCCTGCAGCATATGTTCACAAATCAGCTTTGTGCGGCCGTAAGGGTTGATCGGCACCTGAGCCGTGTCCTCGTCAATGGGAAGGCGGTCTGGCACACCATAGGTTGCACAGCTTGATGAAAAGACAACGGTGTTGACCCCGCCCGCGCGACACCCGCGCAGAAGGCCTGTCATGCCACCAACGTTATTGTCGTAATAACTGGCCGGATCGCGGACACTTTCTCCGACATAGGCCGAGGCTGCAAAGTGCATCACTGCAACGGCACCATGTGCCTGAATAGCGTCTGCAACAGCAGACGCATCACGCACATCGGCCCTGACCAAAGGTCCATAGCGCACAGCGCCTTCGTTCCCTGTGGACAGGTTATCTAGGGTGACGGGTAAAAAGCCATTCTTTCGCAGCGCTTTGCAGGTGTGCGATCCGATGAACCCTGCTCCCCCCGTCACCAGAACGGCGGCCTTGGTTTTCAAGATACCAACAGGTCCTTTTTGCTTTCTTGGTGCAGTCTTTGTGAGAACCAAGCAATCGTCAGGTCAAGCCCGCGGTCGAGCGAAACAGTTGGGGCCCAAGCCAAGATTTGTTTTGCCCGCGCTATATCGGGGCGACGCTGGCGCGGATCATCCTGAGGCAAGGGATGAAAGCTGATGGGAAGATCTGAGCCGACCTTGGCCAATACCTGTTCAGCCAGCGAAAGCATTGTGAATTCGCCCGGGTTGCCCAGATTGACCGGCATCTTTTCATCAGAGGCCATAAGGCGCACCAGACCTTCGACCAAGTCATCAACATAGCAGAACGACCGCGTTTGCGTGCCATCACCATAAATTGTCAGGGGCTGGCCACGCAAAGCCTGCACGATGAAGTTTGAAACCACACGGCCATCATCGGGGTGCATATGTGGGCCATAGGTGTTGAAAATACGGGCAATGCGGGTTTGCACGCCACGATGGGCACCAAATTCCCAAAACAGCGTCTCGCCTGCGCGTTTGCCTTCGTCATAGCAGGCGCGGGGACCGCAGGTGTTGACGTTGCCACGATAGGTTTCATCCTGCAGGGATATTTCGGGGTCGCCATACACCTCGGACGTGGATGACTGCAGGATGCGGGCACCCTTGGCCTCGGCCAGCAGCAGCAGGTTCATCGTACCGTCAACACATGTCCGGAACGTGTGGATCGGATCAATCTGATAACGCGGGGGCGAGGCCGGGCAGGCGAGGTTGTAAATCTCATCCACCGGTCCTTCGATGGCCAATGGTTTGATGATGTCGTGGCGCAGAAACATGAAACCCTTCTGCCCGATCAGCGGCTGGATATTTTCCATGCTGCCGGTCAGAAGATTATCAACGCAGATCACATTGTGACCTTCTGCCAGCAGGCGCTTCGAAAGCGCCGACCCCAGAAAGCCTGCACCACCGGCGACAAGCACTGTGCGCGAAGCGTAATGACGTTTTCCAAATTCAGATCGCTGACCAAGGGTATCCAGCATCATCATTTCCAAGTATTCCGGCCAGAATGTTCCGGAAAGTACCGAAAGCATTCTAACCTTTAGTGCAGAACCTGAAACCGGCCCAACCTGTTATAACACCTTAATCTTCGCTTAACGCATAAAATTTGTCAATGATTTGCCTTATTTATGCCATCTATTGGTTAATTTCACCGACAAGACCCTTTATATAGTCAATTGTTTACTCTCTCAGCTGTATATTGCAACTTTTGGTTGTAAATTTTGCGAATCGCATGCTGGTATGAAACAACCGGAAGTTGATTTTATGGGTGCGCTCAGGATTTTAAGGTGTATGTGCCGGAAGTTTTTAAGAATCAGCCGCCTTGCCAAGCATCTGCCCAGAAAACGCGGCGATTGACCTTTGTGCAGGACGATGCAAACCCGGACCGCGTGCCTGTGTTGCCTTCTGACGTCAGTCAGAATCTGCACCGGATTCTGTAAAGATCCGGCCTTTTCCACGCATGCGCAAGACGATTGGCAACACCAAAAACAATGCGGCAACGGCCAGAAGTACGGCCGAGACTGGTGTTGAGATCAGCGTCGTCCAATCACCCTGGGCAATCGCCAGGGCGCGGCGCAGCTGTTGTTCTGCCATGGGACCAAGGATCAGCCCGACCACCACCGGGGCAACGGGATAGCCATAGAGGCGCATGCCATAGCCCATAAGGCCAAACAGGATAAGCATGCCCAGCTCAACAGGTGAAGGGTTGACGCCGATTGTGCCCAGCGTTGCAAACAGCAGAATGCCCGCATAAAGCCATGGGCGCGGGATGGACAGCAATCTGATCCAAAGGCCAATCAAGGGCAGGTTAAGCACCACAAGCATGATGTTGGCAATCAGCAGCGATGCGATCAGCGTCCACACCAGTTCGGCATTCATCACAAACAGCAATGGGCCCGGCTGCAAGCCAAACTGCTGAAATCCGGCCAGCATGATGGCGGCTGTTGCGGTTGTTGGCAGACCCAGCGTCAGAAGCGGTACCAGGGTTCCGGCGGCGGCTGCGTTGTTTGCCGCCTCGGGGCCGGCAACGCCTTCGATTGCGCCATTGCCGAATTCTTCGGGGTGTTTGGTGAGTTTGCGTTCAGTCGCGTAAGACAGGAACGATGCGACATCGGCCCCACCTGCGGGCATCGAGCCGATGGGAAAGCCAATAAAGGTTCCGCGCAGCCATGCTTTCCAGGACCGCGCCCAATCGGTGCGGGTCATGTCAATACTGCCTGCGACTTTGTGCATGCCTTCGGGTGGGCCCATCAAGCCTGCAACCGCAAGCGCCTCACCCAGGGCGAACAGGGCAACAGCCAGCGTGGTTGTTTCGATTCCATCCAGCAGCTGGGGAACGCCAAAGCTCAGCCGGGCGGCGCCGGTCAGGCCATCAATCCCGACGCAGGCAAGGGCGAGGCCGATGAAAAGCGATGTCAGGCCGCGCAAGGCGCTGTCACCAAAAGTGGCCGATACGGTGACAAATGCCAGAACCATCAGGGCAAAATATTCGCGAGGGCCAAGTGTAAGTGCCAGCTTTACAACCTGCGGCGCAAGAAAGGCCAAAAGCAGCGTGGCAATCAGGCCCGCAACAAAACTGCCGATGGCGGCGGTCGCAAGGGCTGGCCCTCCCCGGCCGGCACGAGCCATCTTGTTGCCTTCGATTGCCGTGACGATAGATGCGCTTTCGCCGGGCGTATTGAGCAGGATTGAGGTGGTCGAGCCGCCATACATGCCGCCATAGTAGATGCCCGCAAACATGATCAGCGATCCGGCAGGATCAAGGCCATAGGTGACGGGCAGCAGCAAGGCAACGGTCAGCGCAGGACCAATGCCGGGCAAAACGCCGACAGCAGTGCCCAATGTCACACCGATCAGCGCATACAGCAGGATCATCGGATCCATGGCTGCGGAAAGGCCGTTCAGCAGCAGATAAAAGCTGTCCATTTTGCCTCAGCCTCCGAAGATCAGCATTTCCAGGGGTCCGCCCGGCAGGTTCAGCCGCAGCAAACGATCAAAGATTCCGTAAATCAGCAACGAAATAAAAAAGCCGACCATAATGGTAAGCCATAATGGCTTTCGGCCAAAGGCACGGGCTGTAAAGCCAAAGAGCAGGGCGCCCGAAAGGGCAAACCCGATCAGATGCAGAAGGGTCAGTTGCAGGCCAAGGCCACCGAGGATCCACAAGATGGGCTTGGGGTCTTGGCGGGGCGGGCTGGGCAGGCTGCCGCGCAGGCCTGCAATAACGGTCAGTGCGGCCAGAAGCAGAAGGCCAAATGCAATGATGCGTGGGACGTCAGCCGGGCCAACACCGGCATAGCCGCCATCCTGACGCAGCCCTGCCGCATCCCACAACAGCAATCCGGCAAGGGTTGCAAGCCCGGCTGCAATGATGAACGCCGCCCGCTGGGGGCGGCGTTCTGGGGAAAGCCCCTTGGTCATTGAACAAGGCCGATGTCGCGCAGCACTGCTTCTGTTGCAGCAATGTCAGCGTCAAGCTGTGCGTCAAAATCAGCTCCGGCAAGGTAGGTATTGGCCCAGCCCTTGGTTTCCAGCATCGTTGTCCAGCCAGCCGAAGCATTCAGCTTTTCAATATCGGCTGCGATCTTGGCTTTCTGTTCATCTGACAGGCCCGGTGCAGCGGCAACCATGCGCCAGTTCTGCACGACCACATCATAGCCGGATTCCTTGATCGTCGGAGCGTCGACGTTGGGCAGCCGATCAGCCGATGATACGGCCAGAAGGCGCATTGTGCCTGCGGCCACCTGCTCAGAGAATTCGCCGATTGATGACACGCCGGCAGTGACCTGATTGCCCAGAATGGCGGCCATGGCTTCGCCACCACCCGAGAATGCAACATAGTTGATCTTGGTCGGATCAACACCAGCCGCCTTGGCAAGCAGGCCAACGGTGATGTGGTCAGTCCCACCAGCCGAACCGCCAGCCCAGCTGACTGCACCGGGGTCTGCCTGCAATTTCGCAACCAGATCAGCAAGTGTCTGGATGTCGGACGCTGCAGGAACAACGATCGCCTGGGTATCGCCGGTGAGGCGGGCAATAGGTGTTACGTCCTTCAGCGTTACGGGTGAGGCGTTTGTCAGAATGGCGCCAACCATCACATAGCCGCCAACGATAAGCTTGGTGTCATCGCCTGCGCTGTCTGCGGCAAACTGCGCCAGACCAACCGTGCCACCGGCACCCGGCACATTGATCACTTCGACCGAGGCTGCAATGCCTTCGGCCTGCATCACTTCCTGCATGGAACGGGCCGTTGCATCCCATCCGCCGCCCGGGTTTGCCGGGGCCATGATGGTATAGTTCTGTGCGAATGCGGGAACGGCAAAGGCAACGGCAAGTGCCGCGCCAAAAATGGCGTGCTTCATGATTTCTCCTCCCAGAGTGCGGTCAGGCCGCGTGTGATGTCAGGCACAACTCCTCTTGCGCCCGGACGGGTGTATCAAAGCATGGTTACCTGTCATGAACCTGACATGTTGGGGGCTGTCACTCGCCCCCTTCAAGGGCTGCATTCCAACGCGTCAGCACCCGCGCGCGATTGGCCGGGTCAAGATAGGCCAACAGGCCAGGAGATACAGGCACGGGACGCAGCCGCGCACCCAGCGCGTCCTGCATCGCCGTGGCGCTTGCCTTGCCGGAAACCTCAAGGCTGACAGCGGGCAGGCGCAAACGTTCGGCCAATACGGTCTGGCCTTCGCGCGACATCAGAAAGGCCAGAAAATCCTGGGCCAGATCGGGGTTTGCAGCGGCTGTGGGCACCATGGCCACACGGCTGACAACGACAACGTAATCGCGCGGAAGTACAAGGCCGAGGTTGGGCAGCAGCAGGGCCTGATCGGCCGCATAGGATCCAAGGATATTGTATCCGATCAGCAATTCGCCACGATCCACGCGGGCGATCACATCCTGACTGGTTGGAAAGGTCTGCACGCCAGCCTGACCCATTGCATCCATCATGGGCCAAAAATCAGCGAAGTGTTCAATATCGCGCGACAGGAACAGGTAGCCCACGGCAGAACGCGCAATATCATAGGTGCCGATCCGCCCTTCCGGCGCCGTCTTCAGCCAATCGATCAGCGCGGCGCGCGTGTCGGGCGGGCCATCAGGAAAGGCTGGTTTGTGATACACGATCACAGCCGGTTCAAATGTCAGGGCAAAGACTGTATCGCGCCAGTTGGCCCAGCGCGGCCAAGCAGAAACGCCCGGCAGATCAACGGCGCGCGCATAGCCATCATTGGCCAGCTTTACAGTCAGGTCCATGGCAGATGAAAAGATCAGGTCGGCTGTTGGCCCTGTGCTATCGGTTTCGGCGACAACGCGGGCCGCGATCTCGCCGGTCAACAGGTCAATATAGTGAATGGTCACATCCGGATTTTGCGCCTGAAAAGCCGAAATCAATGGGGCAGCCAATGGCACATCGAGCGATGAATAGATGGTCAGACTGCGTTGTGCTGTGTCTGGTGCGGCAAAAGTTACACCCTCTGCATAGGATGCCGCCGCAAACATGCAAAACCAGAGAAGGGATGCGATAAGGCGCGTCATGCATGAACCCTGCCCCAAGATGACATGGTTCACAACACGCAGGACAGCCCTTAAGGTGCGCTGATGCGCATTCTGCTTGTAGAAGACGACCTGCCCCTTGCCGACGCACTGACAGCGCTTTTGTCGGGGGCGGGCTATGCCGTCGACTGTGTACATGACGGATTGTCGGCAGAGCTGCTTGCGCAAAGCGAGACGTTTGATCTGGTGATCCTTGATCTGAACCTGCCCGAAAAGGATGGCCTTTCCGTGTTGCGGTCATTGCGGGCGCGCAAGAACCCGGTTGCGATCTTGATCCTGACAGCACGGGGTGCGCCTGATGAACGCGTCCGCGGGCTGGACCTGGGTGCGGATGACTACATGGTCAAGCCGTTTGACGTGCGTGAGTTTGAGGCGCGCGTACGGCTGATTCTGCGCAGACAGGCCGGAGCCCGCAGCGCGGTGATCTGGCTTGGCGCGGTGGGATTTGACACGATCGCACGTCGGCTGACCACGGCGTCGGGGCAGGTGCATGATCTGCCAGCACGTGAACTGGCGTTGCTTGAACTGTTTTTCCTGCGCGCCGGCCGCGTTGTGGCCAAAGACAGTATCGTTCAGTCCTTGACATCGCTGGATGACAGCCTGTCGGACAACGCGATTGAACAATATGTCAGCCGGTTGCGCCGGCGGTTGCAGCCGCTTGGGCTGAACCTGCGCACTGCGCGCGGGTTGGGATATATGCTGGAAGTACCGCCACACAATGACTGACAGGATCATATCGTTGCGGCGCAGGCTGGTGGTCTGGCTGATCATTGCAACGGTTGGCATTGGTGCGCTTGCCTTGGTTGACACGCGGGCCGAAGCGGTTCTGACAGCGCAACAGGTGTCTGACAGGGTGCTGGTTGGCGCAGCGATGGCGATTGCAGAAGGCGTGACCGTTGATGCCAACGGTGGCCTGTCGGTGGCGATTCCGTTTTCTGCGCTGGATATGGTGAGCTCGACCGCGCAGGACCGGGTGTTTTACCGCGTTGACGGGCCAGATGGGTTTTTGACCGGTTACAGCGATCTGTCACGCGCACCGCTTGATCCTTTGGTGGTGGCCGATGTGGCCGATGATGCCTTTCGTGGGGCTGCCATCCGCAAGGCAACAGTCCTGCGCGAAGTGACCACAGGCGCGGATATTCTGCCTTTTGCTGTGACTGTGGCCGAAACAACGCTGGCGCGAGATCAGCTTTCAAGCGCGATCTTGCAAAGGTCGGCTGCGCGCATCGCGGGCCTGATTGCGGTAGCGGCACTTGTGGCATGGGCGGCGGCGACCCTGGCCTTGCGGCCGCTTGACCGTATGTCACAGCGCATTGCACTGCGCGCGCCTCATGACCTGAGCCCGATCGAAGGGCCTGCACCAAAAGAGCTTTTGCCGGTGTTGGGCGCGCTGAACAGTTTCCTTTCGCGACTGCAAAGGTCTATGTCGGCCATTGCGAACTTTTCCAGCAACGCAAACCACCAGATCAGAACGCCGTTGACCGTGGCACGCACACAGATCGAGCTTGCGAAGAAGACAGGGTTGACAGATCAGGCCGCGGTGGCATTGGGAAAGGCTGATGCGGCCTTGATCAGAACCGAGCGGGTGCTGGAGCAGTTGCTGCTGCTGGCACGGGTCGAAGCGTCGGGCGCACGTCCGGCACTTGCAAATGTCGATGTGGCGGCTTTGGCGCGCACGATAGCGGAAGAAGAGCTTTCTGCAGCTTTGCAGAAAGATCAGGACCTTGGATATGAGGGCCCTGCCCGCCTGGAAGCGGTCAGTGAAGAAATCCTGCTGGGAGAGTTGCTGCGCAATCTGGTCAACAATGCCTTGCGCCATTGCCCTGCAGGCAGCAGCATTACAATTCGGCTGCAAAAGTTGGAAACGGGTGCGCTGATATCGGTTCTTGATAATGGGCCGGGCCTGCCCGATGCGCAGTTTGAAAAGCTGCGATCATTTGTGACATCCGGTGATCAGAACAGCTTTGTACGTGCGGGTCAGCATGGCCTTGGGCTGCATATCGTGCGCGAAATTGCCGATGCTGTCGGGGCGGTTGTCACCTTGCAGCGCAACATCGCGGGGCAGGGACTGTGCTTTGGCGTGCTTCTTCCGGGGTAAGGCTGCTGGTTGGCACAATGCAGGGGCACTGCGCCAACCGGAGTTTGTTGCGATCAGTTCAGATCGAAACGGTCAAGGTTCATCACCTTGGTCCAGGCGGCGGCAAAGTCACGCGCGAAAGCGGCGGCATTCGCTGGCACGCCATACACTTCGGCAATCGCGCGCAGTTGCGAATTGGACCCGAAAACAAGATCGACCCGTGTGCCTGTCCACTTGGCCGTGCCCGTAGCGCGGTTACGCCCGGTGAACGCGGTATCGGTTGCGTCGGTTGCTGACCAGACCGTGTCCATGTTCAGCAGATTGACGAAGAAATCATTCGTCAGTTTGCCGGGCTGATGAGTGAACACGCCATGGGCCGAACCACCCGCATTTGCGCCAAGCACCCGCAGACCACCGATCAGCACAGTCATTTCCGGCGCGGTCAGCGTCATGAGCTGGGCTTTGTCGATCAGCAGTTCTTCGGCTGAAACGGTGTAATCGGCCTTGAGGTAGTTGCGGAAACCGTCTGCCTCGGGCTCGAGTACAGCAAAGCTTTCGACGTCGGTCTGCTCCTGGCTGGCATCCGTGCGGCCGGGCACAAACGGCAGATCAACCGTATGCCCTGCGGCCTTGGCTGCAGCCTCGACCGCAGCTGTGCCACCAAGCACAATCAGATCGGCCAGCGAAATGCGCTTGCCGGTGGTTTGGGCTGCGTTGAATCCCTCGCGGATGGAGTCCAGTTTTGCCAGTACCATTTGCAATTGGGCCGGGTTGTTCACCTCCCAGTCCTTTTGGGGGGCAAGGCGGATTCGTGCACCGTTTGCACCGCCGCGCTTGTCTGATCCACGGAAGGTTGAGGCCGATGCCCATGCCGTGCTGACCAGTTGCGAGATGGTCAGGCCAGACCCAAGGATTTGCGCCTTCAACGCAGCAATATCGGCGGCGTCAATCAGGGCATGATCAACGTCCGGCACGGGATCTTGCCAAATCAAGTCTTCAGCAGGCACTTCGGGCCCCAGATAGCGCACCTTCGGCCCCATATCGCGGTGGGTCAGCTTGAACCATGCGCGTGCAAAGGCATCGGCAAAGACATCTGGGTTGGCGTGGAAATGGCGCGAGATCTTCTCATAGGCCGGGTCCATGCGCATGGCCATGTCGGCTGTCGTCATCATCAGCTTGACGGGCTGGCCGGAACCATCCACCTGCGGCGCGTGGTCTTTATCGGCCAGACCGATCGCTTCCCAGATATGCGCGCCTGCGGGGCTTTTGGTCAGCTGCCAGTCATAGCCGAACAGCACGTCGAAATAGCCCATGTCCCATTTCGTCGGGTTTGCAGTCCATGGCCCTTCGATGCCGCTGGTGATGGTATCCACGCCCTTGCCGGATTTGTAGGTGGACAGCCAGCCAAGGCCCTGCGCGGCAATGCCTTCGCCTTCGGGTTCGCGGCCGACATGGTGTTCGGGCCCAGCGCCATGCGCCTTGCCGAAGGTGTGACCACCAGCCACGAGTGCGACGGTTTCTTCGTCATTCATAGCCATGCGGGCAAAGGTTTCGCGGATGTCTGCGCCCGATGCGACCGGATCAGGCACACCGTTTGGCCCTTGGGGGTTCACGTAGATCAGGCCCATCTGCACGGCGGCCAGCGGGTTTTCCAGCGTGCGGCCTTCGGCATAGCGGGTGTCACCCAGCCAGGTATCCTCGGTGCCCCAATAGATATCTTCTTCCGGCTCCCAGATATCGGCGCGGCCACCAGCAAAGCCAAAGGTCTTCAAGCCCATGGATTCCAGCGCAACGTTACCTGTCAGCACCATCAGGTCAGCCCAGGAAATGGCGTTGCCGTATTTCTGCTTGATCGGCCACAGCAGGCGGCGGGCCTTATCAAGGTTGCCGTTATCGGCCCCCAGCATCACGCCAATCGGCCCAAGCGCCGAGCGCCCTGTCTGCATCGCAAAGGCAAGGCCACCAAGCGCCACCGCCAGCAGGGCGACGGGCCACAGGCCCACCACCGCGCGG
>JBJOQW010000088.1:0-22939 GCA_046049665.1 Pseudomonadota bacterium
GCGCGGAAGGCGGGGATGATCCTGGCGGGGTCTTGTTCGGACACAAGGCGGAAGCTGACCTTGGCATTAGCCTCGGCCGGGAGCACGGTCTTGAATCCGGCGCCGGTATAGCCGCCCCAGATGCCGTTCACCTCGGCTGTTGGCCGCGACCAGACCATTTCCAGTGGCGTGCGGTCAGCCTCGCCCGCTGGAACCGACAGGCCGACGTCACCCAGGAAGGCTGCGTGATCAAACGGCAGGCCCTGCCATTGCTGGCGCAGGGTATCGGGCAGTTCGGCCACGTCATCATAAAAGCCGGGCACCTGCACGCGGCCCGCATCATCATGCAGGTTTGCAAGGATGCGCGTCAGCACATGAATGGGGTTGCGGGCAAGGCCGCCATACATGCCGGAATGCAGATCGCGATTGGCGGCGTGCAGGGTGAATTCCGATTTGGTCAGGCCGCGCAGCATGGTGGTGATGGCAGGTGTGCGGGCATCAAACATGCCGGTATCGCAGATAAGTGCGATGTCGGCGCGGAGTTCATCAGCGTTTTGCTGCATGAAAGGGATAAGGGAAGGCGAGCCTGATTCCTCTTCGCCTTCCAGAAAGATCGTGAGTTTGCAGGGCAGGGTACCATGCACGGCCCGCCATGCGCGGCAGGCCTCAAGGAACGTCATCAACTGGCCTTTGTCATCTGCGGCACCACGGGCGCGGATGACCGGGCCTTTCGGGGTTTCCTCGATGGCAGGATCAAACGGATCACGGTGCCAGAGGTTCAGCGGGTCAACCGGCTGCACATCATAGTGGCCGTAGAACAGAAGATGCGGGCCGGTGCCATCGGCATGGGCGACGACCATGGGGTGGCCGGGTGTGGGGCGGCTGCTGGCGGCAAAGCCCAGGGATTGCAGATCGGTGACCAGCCAGTCAGCGGCGCGGGCGCAATCGGCCTGATAGGCGGGGTCGGTCGAGATGGAGGGGATGCGCAACAGATCAAGCAGGCGGTCAAGGGCTGCGGGCAGATCGGCGTCAATGCGGGCAAGGGTGGCGTCTAGGGTCATGGAAGGCTCCTGTTTGGGGCAGGGTAGCAGGTGGGGGGCGGGTGGCAAGGCTGCGTGCAACGGGCTAGAACGGCGGCGCGATTCGGTGAAAGGGCACGCAGATGAAGGTGATGTTGGCAGGGGTGGCAGCGTGGGGTCTGGCGGCAAGCGGGGTTTTCGCGCAGGACGTGCCGGTTGAGGTGACCACGCTGGGCACATCACAGGTGACGCTGCATCTGCATGGCTTTCTGGCGGAAGATGAGCTGACGGTGCTGCGCCTTGTGGCCAAGGATACGAATGCGCTGGCGTTGTTTGTGCCAGAGGGTGAGGGCTTTGCGGCGATGGCTGTAAGCCCGGATGACGGCTTTATCCGTGACGGTGCGCCGGTGGCTTCGGCGGTGGCGCTGTCGGGGTTGGCAGATGCCGACACGGCCAAGGCCGATGTGCTGGCAGCGTGCGAAGCCGCGCGCAAGGGAGAGGCGGGCTGTGTGCTGGTGCTGGAAGTGGCACCTGCGCCCTAGGCTGGAATGGGGGCGGCAATCTGCCCCGCTGGAAATCAGGCTGAATGACGCCACATGCGCGCTACGGTGCTGCAGATTGTGGGCGGGCCGTTGGAATGGAGCCGCATGATGAACTTTGACGCAGGTCTTGATCGGGCGTTGCAGGTGCTGAAAGACGAAGGGCGCTATCGCACCTTCATTGATATCGAGCGCAAGCAAGGCCACTATCCGCGCGCCACATGGCGCAGGGCTGATGGGACAATGCGCGAAATCACGGTGTGGTGTGGCAATGATTATCTGGGAATGGGCCAGCACGCAGATGTGCTTGCGGCGATGCATGCGGCGTTGGATGCAACGGGGGCGGGGTCAGGGGGCACGCGGAATATCAGCGGAACGACGGTCTATCACAATGCGCTGGAGGCAGAGATTGCCGATCTGCATGGCAAGGAAGCGGCACTGATCTTTACCAGCGCATATATTGCGAATGACGCCACGCTGTCGACTTTGCCCAAGATATTTCCGGGGCTGATCATCTATTCGGATGCGCTGAATCATGCCTCGATGATCGAAGGCGTGCGCAGGAACGGTGGGGCCAAGCGGGTGTTCCGGCACAATGACATGGACCATCTGCGCAGCTTGCTGGCGGCGGATGACCCGGCAGCGCCCAAGCTGATTGCGTTTGAAAGCGTCTATTCGATGGATGGCGATTTTGGCGATATCGCTGGGATTGTCGCACTGGCGCAAGAGTTTGGCGCGCTGACCTACATTGATGAGGTGCACGCGGTGGGCATGTATGGCGCGCGCGGCGAGGGCGTTGCGGGGCGCGACGGATTGTCGCGCCACATCGACATCATCAACGGCACTTTGGCCAAGGCTTACGGCGTTTTCGGTGGTTACATTGCTGCAAGTGCAAAGATGGTCGATGCCATCCGCAGCTATGCCCCCGGTTTCATTTTCACCACGTCCTTGCCGCCTGCGGTTGCAGCGGGCGCGCAAGCGTCGGTTGCAGTGTTGAAGAAATCGCAACATTTGCGCGATGCGCATCAGGCCAAGGCCAAGGCTTTGAAACTGCGACTGAAAGGGTTGGGGCTGCCATTTGTTGACCATGGGTCACATATTGTGCCTTTGCACGTGGGCGACCCCATCCATTGCAAGATGCTGTCTGACCTTCTGCTGGAAAATCACGGGATTTATGTCCAGCCGATCAACTATCCGACCGTCCCGCGCGGCACCGAAAGGCTGCGCTTTACCCCGTCACCCGTGCACAGTGCTGCCGATCTGGATGCCCTTGTTTCCGCTTTGGATTCCCTTTGGCGGCACTGTGCGCTGAATCGTGCCGAAGGCGCTGCCTAAGCCTTTCTGCGGATGCGAATCCGATTGCCCTATGCTAGCTTTCCCGCAATACGAACGCCGCTGAGTCGCCTTGAACGACTGCGGCATGGGTGATCGGGGACAAGCAGGCGCATGATCGGGTGGAAGTCACGGCCAGCGGCCGCAGACACGGACAAGCCAAAGGGCTTTGACGACTTTGATTTGCGTCTTGGCGATGTCATGCGCGGAGAGCGCGCGACGTTGGGCAAATCTCTGCTGGATGTGCAGCGCGAGCTGAAGATCAAGGCCACCTATATTGCGGCCATCGAAAACGCCGATATCAGCGCGTTTGAAACCCAAGGGTTCGTGGCAGGCTATGTGCGGTCCTATGCGCGCTATCTGGGCATGAACCCGGATGAGGCTTTTGCCAAATTCTGCCGCGAGGCGAATTTCGAAGTGGCGCATGGCATGTCGGCTGCGGCCTCATCGCCGGCCATCACGGCTGTCCGGTCACGCGCCGGGGGCGAGATGCGCGATCCCTTCGCTGATCCGAACGCCACCTTCATTCCACGTGGCGAAAGCTTTATGGCGCGCGTTGAACCGGGGGCAATCGGCTCGATTGCTGTGCTGGTCGCGCTGATCGGCGCACTTGGCTATGGTGGCTGGTCCGTTCTGCAGGAAGTGCAGCGCGTGCAACTGTCACCTGTGGATCAGGCACCCGTTGTCGTGGCCGAGATTGATCCGCTGGCAAATGTATCTGCCGAAGCGCCCACCACCGGCCAGCCCGAAGACCCTGTGCTGGCAGCGAATGGCACCGGTGGCGGCGATGCGGCACTGGAACGGCTTTATCGCCCCGAAGCGCTGGATGTGCCGGTGATGGAAGCGCGCGATGGCCCGATTGCATCCATTGATCCGCGCGTGAATGGCCTGCCGGGGGTTGCCGCGCCAGCCAGCGCCACGGCTGAAGCAACGCAAGCTGCACCGGACGTGCAGGTTGTGGCCAGCAATGCGCCACCGGTCGAGCTGCTGGCCGTGCGCCCGTCCTGGGTGCGGGTCAGTGCTGCCGACGGAACCGTGCTGTTTGAAAAGATCCTTGATGCGGGCGAACGTTATGTCGTGCCGCAGTTCGAAGAACCCGCGACCCTGCGCACGGGGAATTCCGGATCGATCTATTTTGCCGTCAATGGCCAGACCTACGGCCCCGCTGGTCCGGGCGCAAATGTGGTCAAGGACGTGGCGCTGACACCGGTCGCCTTGACCGAACGCTACGCCGTGGCCGATCTGACAGGCGACGCTGACCTTGCGCAATTCGTGGCTGAGGTATTGCCCGCCGATCTGGGCCCTGTTGGCCCGGCCCAGCCCGCCTCTGAATAGGCCCCTATCTGTCAGTTTGATCTGACACTTTGCATGCCGGGCGTTGCCGTTCCGCCGTTTTGGGCCTATTCTGCGCGACAAGCACCGGAGCATCACATGTCGCTGAACCACGTTCGTCCCTGGAAAAACATCTATCGCCGCACATCGCGCCAGATCAGGGTGGGAAAGGTGCTGGTTGGTGGCGATGCGCCGATTTCCGTGCAGACCATGACCAACACGCTGACCACGGATGTAGAGGCAACGCTTGACCAGATCAGGCGCGCGGCCATTGCCGGGGCGGATATCGTGCGGGTATCGACCCCGGATCAGGAAAGCACACGCGCCCTGCGCGAGATTTGCGCGGAAAGCCCGGTGCCGATCGTGGCGGATATCCATTTCCACTACAAACGCGCGATTGAGGCAGCCGAGGCAGGCGCGGCCTGTCTGCGGATCAATCCGGGCAATATAGGTGACGCCAAGCGCGTGGCCGAAGTGGTCAAGGCGGCCAAGGACCACGGCTGTTCCATCCGCATTGGCGTGAATGCGGGCAGTCTGGAAAAGCACCTGCTGGACAAATACGGCGAGCCTTGCCCGGATGCGATGGTCGAATCCGGCATGGACCATATCAAACTGTTGCAGGACAATGATTTTCACGAATTCAAGATCAGTGTGAAAGCCAGTGACGTGTTCATGGCGGCAGCCGCCTATCAGCAATTGGCCGAGGCGACGGATGCGCCGATCCATCTGGGCATTACCGAGGCGGGTGGTCTGGTCAGCGGCACGGTGAAATCGGCCATCGGCCTTGGCAGCCTGCTGTGGGCCGGGATTGGCGATACGATACGGGTGTCACTGTCAGCCGATCCGGTGGAAGAGGTGAAGGTGGGGTTTGAAATCCTCAAATCCCTGGGTTTGCGCCATCGGGGCGTGACCATTATTTCCTGCCCATCTTGCGCGCGCCAGGGCTTTGACGTGATCAAGACCGTTGCTGCACTGGAAGACCGTCTGGCCCATGTGACAACCTCGCTCAGCCTCAGCATCATCGGCTGCGTGGTGAACGGGCCGGGTGAGGCGCTGATGACGGATATCGGCTTTACCGGCGGCGGGGCCGGGTCTGGCATGGTGTATCTGGCGGGCAAGCAGGCGCATAAGCTGGGCAATGACAAGATGATTGACCATATCGTCGAGCTTGTTGAAGCCAAGGCTGCCGAGATTGAGGCCGCACAGGCACTGGCCGAAGCTGCGGAATAGGGCCTTAGCCCGCGCGTTCGTCAGCGACGATCTGCTGCATGGTGGGCAGGTCAACATAGCCGCGCAACAATGTGTCACCCATGACAAAGGTGGGTGTGCCGTTGATCTGCATCGCCTGTCCGAGGGCGTAATTGGCATCGATCACGGCGCGCACCTCTGGGCTGGACATTCTGGCCAGAATGGGTGCGGGGTCATGGCCCAGATCGGTGGCAAGCTGGCCAAGCGTTTCTGTCGTGGCTGCGGCACGCAGTGTGATCAGGGCGTTATGGGCCGCCTTGTAGGCCTCGGGGCCATGAATCTGCTGCACGGCGATGGCAAATTGCGATGACAACAGGGATTCGTCACCAAGGATTGGAAACTCTTTGACGATGTAGCGGATGTTGCCATCCGTGGTAACAAGCGTGTTCACCTCATCATGGGCGCGGCGGCAGTATCCGCAGCGGTAATCCATGAATTCGACGACGGTGATATCGCCGTTGGGGTTGCCACCGACCCATGAATGGCCATCGTTCAGAATGGCATCCTGATTGGCGGACAAAAGGGCCTTGTCCTGCTCGACAGCCGCCGCATCCTGACGGGCCTGCAATTCGTCCATCGCCTCGAGGATGACTTCGGGGTTCTCGATCAGGTAGGCGCGGATTTCAGCGCGCAGGGCGGTGCGGTCGGCGTCTGACATTTCGGCAAGGGCGGGGGTGGTGGCGGCCATCAGGCAGCAAAGGGCAAAAGGCAGGCGCATGATGGCTCCGGGTATTGTGCTTGGCGCACAATCGGCGAAGGGGGCGGCATTGGCAAGCAGATCACGCAGGGATCGCGGTGTCGTGAGCGGGATCAGCGGTTTACAATGGGGCTTGCGGCGCGGATATTTGTGCAAAGATGAAAACCACGGGGTTCAAGGTGGGATTGCGGGCAGGATTGGTGGCGCTGCTGTGGTTGGGCTGGGGCGCAGGGGTTGGTTTTGCGCAAGATCTGTCCGGGCTTGCCCGGCTGGATGCTGCGCGCACGTCGGTGACGGCACAGGGCAGCGATGTGGTGCTGCAGCTTGGCTTGTCACAGGCAGTGCCTTGGCGGGTGCGGGTGCTGGATGCGCCACCGCGGCTGATCGTTGATTTCCGCGAGGTTGATTTTGCGGGGCTGGAGCAGATTGCGGCACCAGGCGGGGCGGTGGTGGGGCTGCGTGCGGGGGCGTTCCGGCCGGGCTGGTCACGCCTTGTGGTCGAGCTGTCGGGGCCCATGGCGGTGGCGCGCGCTGGCATGCTGACGGGCGATGCGGTGGCGGTGGAAATCACGCTTTCGCCGACCGATGCCGCCAGTTTCGCGCAGCGTGCCGCCCAGCCCGAACCTGCAGATTGGGCAACACCTTCGCCTGCGGATGTGCCGGTGTTGCCGCCGCGGGGCGAGGGCCCGCTGATTGTGGTGCTGGACCCGGGTCATGGCGGGATTGATCCGGGGGCAGAGCGTGATGGCTACAGCGAGGCCGAGCTGATGCTGGCCTTTGCCCGCGAGCTGAAAGAAGTGCTGTTGCGGGATGGCGGGTTTCAGGTGGTGCTGACGCGTGAGGAAGATGTTTTCGTCCCGCTGGAAACCCGCAGTTCCATTGCGCGCAGTGCGGGGGCGCATGTCTTTGTCAGCCTGCATGCCGATGCACTGGAAGAAGGTGAGGCGGTGGGCGCCACGATCTATACCCTGTCGGATGAGGCCAGCGATGCGGCCTCACAAGCGCTGGCAGAACGGCATGACCGCGATGACCTGCTGGCAGGGATTGATCTTTCGGCGCAGGATGATCTGGTGGCAACCGTGCTGATGGACATGGCACGCACCGAAACCGCGCCGCGCACCGCACGTCTGGCGCTGGCGCTGGAAACCGCGATAAAGGGGGCAGGGTTGCGCATGCATCGCCACCCCCGGCAAGAGGCTGGTTTCTCGGTGCTCAAGGCCCCGGACATTCCGTCAGTGCTGATTGAACTTGGCTTTCTGTCGTCAGACCGCGATCTGGCCCGGCTACGCGATGACGCATGGCGTGCCCGCATGGCGGATGCCATTCTTGCGGCACTCAGGGCCTGGGCTGACGAAGATGCCGCCATCGCCGCCTTGCGCAAGCAATAGCACGCCTTCGTGACCCGACATCGTTTTGACCTTTCCCTGCAGCTTGGCGTATAAGCAGGCAAGGTGCAGCAGAGGTGGCGTGTGATACGTTTTGTCGGATCGTTCTTTGGCGGAATTTTCACCTTTGTGACCATGGGTGCGCTGTTTGGTGCCCTGACACTGGGCGCGATTTTCTATGCCTATTCCTACGATCTGCCCAGCCACGAAAGCCTTGCGCAATACACGCCGCCCACCATCAGCCGGATCTATTCTGGCGAAGGCCAGATGATTGACGAATTTGCCAATGAACGCCGCCTGTTCGTGCCGATCGAAGATGTGCCTGACCTTGTTGTGCATGCCTTTGTCAGTGCCGAGGACAAGAACTTTTTCACCCATGCGGGCTATGATGCAGGATCAATGCTGTCGGCCCTGCGCGATGCGATCGTGTCGCGCGGTGGCAATGTGCGGGGGGCATCGACCATTACCCAGCAGGTGATGAAGAACTTCTTGCTGGATGGCGGGCGCACGGCCGAGCGCAAGATCAAGGAATTGATTCTGGCTACGCGGCTGGAGGAAACGCTGTCCAAGGAAAAGATCCTTGAACTGTACATGAATGAAATCTTTCTGGGCCAGAACAGCTATGGCGTTGCGGCGGCAGCCCAGACCTATTTCAACAAGACGCTGGACGAGCTGACACCAGCCGAGGCGGCCATGCTGGCGTCAATGCCGCAGGCACCCGGACGCTACCATCCGGTGACGGCGAAAGAGCGTGTGACCGAACGGCGCAACTATGTGCTGCGCGAGATGTTGCAGAACGGATATATCGACGAGGCGACCTATCAGGAAAATGTGGCGCTGCCGCTGCAATCTGTGCAGAACGGTGACTATTCCGGCTTCCGTGATGCCCTGCCGCCGCGCGACTATTTCACCGATGAAATCCGGCGTCAGCTGTCTGGCACATTCGGTGAGGAAGAGTTCTTTGGCGGTGGTCTGACGATCCGGGCTACTGTGGACAGCGACCTGCAAGAGGCGGCGGCGCGTGCGCTGCGCCGGGGCTTGGAACGCTATGACCGCAGTCTGGGGCGTTGGCGGGGCACGGGTCTGTCAGTTCCGCTTGAGGCGCTGACAGCCGATGGCTGGCGCGCAGCGCTGGCAGATGTCGAGGTGCCGCGTGACATAGATGGCTGGTTTCCGGCAGTGGTGTTTGAGGTTGGCGATCAGGAAATGCGCATCGGCATTGAAGGGGTAGAGCCCAGCGATGCAGAACCGCAGGTCGTGCCGCGCAGTGACATCGACTGGATGGCCGGGTCGTTTGTTGACAATTTCAAGCCGGGCGATGTGGTGCATGTGCGCCGCGTGACCAGTGATGAGGATAACAGCTTTGTGCGCTGGTCGCTGCGGCAGGTGCCCGAGGTGCAGGGCGCCTTCATGGCGATGGACGTGAACACTGGCCGCGTTCTGGCGATGCAGGGCGGGTTCAGCTATCAGTTCTCGGTGTTCAACCGGGCGACACAGGCCACGCGTCAGCCGGGATCTTCGTTCAAACCGTTTGTCTATGCCGCAGCGCTGGACAGCGGGTTCAGCCCGGCAACCATCGTCATCGACGCGCCCATCGAAATCAACACACCCGAAGGGCTGTGGACCCCGCAGAACTCTTCCGAACGGTTTTATGGCCCGACCACCATTCGTACGGGCCTTGAACAATCACGCAACCTGATCACCATCCGGATGGCGCAGGAAATCAGCATGGAAACCGTGGCCGGCTATGCGGAACGGTTTGGCGTGTATGACAGGATGAACCCGTTTCTGGCCAACTCGCTGGGTGCGCAGGAAACCACCTTGTTCAAGATGGTGGCTGCCTATGCGATGTTTGCCAACGGGGGTGAGCGGGTGGAGCCCACACTGGTTGACCGGGTGCAGAACCGTTTTGGCCAGACGATCTACCGGCATGACCAGCGCAATTGCGAAGATTGCGGAACAGGGGCGTTGCCTGCGGGGCAGGAGCCGGCGGTGACGTCAAACCGGGAACGCGTGATGGACGCGATCACGGCCTATCAGCTGACGTCGATGCTGCAAGGTGTGGTGCAGCGTGGCACGGCGCGTGGCATCAACCTGCCCGTGCCGATTGCAGGCAAGACGGGCACGACGAACGAGGCCAAGGACGTGTGGTTCGTGGGCTTTTCTTCGAACATCGTGGCGGGCTGCTATATTGGCTATGACCAGCCGCGCACCATGGGCGACAGTGCAAGCGGCGGGGGCCTGTGCGGCCCGGTGTTCGAAAGCTTTATGAACGTGGCCATTGCCGAATACGGCGGGTCCGAGTTTGCTGTGCCGCCGGGTGGGTATTTCCAGAATGTCGACCGCTTTACCGGTGCGCGCCTGCCCGACGGGGCACAGGGCGAAAATGTGGTGGCCGAATATTTCCGCGAAGGCGAGGAATCGCTGGTGGGGCTGGATGCCGTCATCATTGATGGCGGCTTTGGTATGGGGTCAAACCTGCCGCTGTTTGCCTATGGTGAAACGGATGGCGGCACAGGGGGTGGGGGTGGCACGGCGACTGTGACCACGTCAACCGGGGCCGCGCGCGTGGTGCCGCGCAAGGCCGATTTCGGCACGCTCAGCTCGGGTGGGCTTTACTGACACGCTCTTGCCCAAGCATGGCAAGGGCGCTATCACCCCCGCAATCCGCCAGACAGGAAAGCCCAGAATGCGCGCCGAGACGCAGAACCACGTTGATGCGATCAAGAAAACCCTGACCCTGCTGGGCCAGCGGATGGACCTTGAAATGGCGCCACACCGGCTGGAGGAATTCGATGCACTGATCGAAGCGCCTGACCTGTGGAATGACCCGGCAAAAGCGCAAAAGCTGATGCAGGAACGCCAGCAGTTGATTGATGCACTGTCCACCTACCGGCTGATCGATTCTGGCTTGCGCGACAATGTCGAACTGATCGAACTTGGCGAAGCCGAAGGTGACGCAGGCATTGTGGCCGAAGCCGAAGCCGCGCTGCGCGAACTGGTGACACTGGCCGCGGCAAAAGAGCTGGACGCGCTTTTGGATGGTGAGGCTGACAGCAACGACACCTTCCTGGAAATCAACGCCGGGGCGGGCGGCACGGAAAGCTGTGACTGGGCCTCGATGCTGGCGCGCATGTATGTGCGGTGGGCGGAACGCAAGGGCTATACCGTTGAACTGCAGTCTGAAACGCCGGGTGAAGAGGCGGGGATCAGATCGGTGTCCTACAAGGTCAGCGGGCATAACGCCTATGGCTGGCTGAAGTCCGAAGCAGGCGTGCACCGTCTGGTGCGGATCAGCCCTTATGATTCTGCGGCACGGCGGCACACGTCGTTTTCATCGGTCTGGGTTTACCCGGTGGTCGATGACAACATCGAGATTGAAGTCCAGGACAAGGACATCCGCATTGATACCTACCGCTCGTCGGGCGCGGGTGGCCAGCACGTCAACAAGACGGATTCTGCCGTGCGGATTACGCACTTTCCGTCTGGCATTGTGGTGACATCATCCACCAAATCGCAGCATCAGAACCGCGATATCGCCATGAAGGCGCTGAAAAGCCGCCTGTACCAACAGGAACTTGACCGGCGGAATGCGGCTGTGAACGAGGCGCATGAGAACAAGGGGGATGCGGGCTGGGGCAACCAGATCCGGTCATACGTTTTGCAGCCCTACCAGATGGTCAAGGACCTGCGTACCGGGTTCGAGACCAGCGATACAGGCGGGGTGCTGGACGGTGATCTGGACCGGTTCATGGCGGCAACACTGGCCATGGGTGCCTCTGGCAAAGGCCGGGCCGATATGCAGGACGCCGAGTAAGGCCAGCGTCAGATGCGCAGGATGGCCAAAGTGACCATCCCTTGAACCAAATTCACCAATCACCAAAAGAAAAGATGGGCAAATTGCCCATCCTGTGTTGGTCGCGTTCTGTGGGAAGGCTGGGCAGAGCGCCCATCCTGCGCATCAGGCGTCAGACTTTGTTGCATCCGTGAAGGTTGCTGTCGGGGTCGGGGCGGCAAGGGCGGGGCGGCTGGTGGAAAGCGGGTCTTCCTGCCGCTGGACCGAACCTTCAAAATGCGCACCGGATTCGATGGCAATGGTCTTGTGAATGATGTCGCCTTCAACCCGCGCGGTTGAGGTCAGGCGCACCTTCAGGCCCCGCACGCGGCCAATGACGCGGCCGTTGACCACGATGTCATCCGCCATGATTTCACCACGGATCGTGGCGGTTTCGCCCACGGTCAGCAGATGCGCACGGATATCACCTTCAACGGTGCCCTCGACCTGAATGTCGCCCGAGGTCTTCAGGTTGCCGACGACTGTCAGATCAGCCGACAGCACGGACGTGCCAGCCTTGCCCTTTGGGGCCGAAGGTGTGTAGTCCATGGTCGGTTTCGTGGTATCCGGCATCTTGGGTCGGTCCCCTTCTGGTTTGGTTGTGCCGGGTTCGTTGATGCGGCTTTTAGAAAACATCTTGGCCTGCCTTTATGAAGGTCATCGGGTTGACGGGGGTGCCGTCGACCAGGATTTCGTAGTGAAGGTGGGTGCCGGTAGACCGGCCTGAGTTGCCCATATCACCGATCCGTTCGCCGCGCGATACCTTTTGACCGACATCGACGTGAAGTTGCGACATGTGGGCATAGCGTGTGACAATGCCGTTCGTGTGCCGGATCTCGACCGAACGGCCATAGCCGCTGTCCCATCCGGCATGAATGACCGTGCCGCTGGCGGTGGCAAGAATCGGCATGCCATAGGCACCAGCCATATCGGTGCCGTTGTGCATACGCGTTCCCCAACCCTTTGGGTCGCGCCGATAGCCAAAGCCTGACGTGAACCGGAAACTGCCCTGAACCGGCATGGCAAGCGGCACTTGTTCGGTGGCCAGCCGGTACAGGTTCATGCGGTCAAGCCCACCCAGAATCGCGTTAGCACGCACCTCTTCGGGCGAAGCGGCTGCCCCGGATGTGGACAGGGCCAGCGGGGAAAGCGGCCCACCCTGACCGGAATAGCCACGCCGCACCTGATCAAGCAGATCATCGGGCGACAGGCCCGCTGCGCGGAACATGTTGTCCAGCGGTTCCATTGAAACGGTTACGGCTTCTTCCAGACGGGCAAAGATTTCATCATTGCGGGCGCGCAGGGCGCGGGCATCGGCCTCGAGCTTGGCAAGGCGTTCGGCCGCCATATCGGCCGCACCTTCCATCAGATCGCGTTCCGAGGCGGTATCGCCCAGGGCACTTGTCATCATGGCAAGGGTGGCTTCGGCATCTGCGGCGCGCGCACCGTCGCTGCGGGTGGTGCCGGTCTGTTCTGACAGCGCCAATGTCGCGGCGGCGGCGGCGGCGCGTGCCTCATCGCGTGCCTCGATTGTGTTGCGCAGGGTGGTCTGGATCACGTCAATGCCGGTTTCCAGTTCACGCCGCCGGTCCTCGCTGGCCAGCAGGCGTTCCTGCATGACCGACACCTGTTCCAGCGCCAGATTGAAGCGTTCTTGCGCACGCGCCGCTTCATCAGCGCGCAGATCGCGGTCGGCAGACAGGGCGTTCAGGCGTTCTTCGAACATTGCGCGCTGACGAAAGGACTGGTCGCGCGTGGATCCGGCGCTGACCCAATCCATCATGACAATGGCCGTGGCCACAATCGACCATGCGCAAACCAGCGTGATGCCTGCAATGGCAATGGCCTGAGTGACCGGACGCAGGCGGATGTAGCGGGTTTCAGTTTCGGATTTCAGGTACAGCCGCTGTTCAGGAAGCCGTTTTTCAAGCGCAGCATGAAACCGATATGACAAGCGACTGATCACGTAGGCTATTCCGTTTTTTTAGCGCCAGAACGCGCGGTTCACAGGTGGATATCGGCCAAGCGCCCGTGCTGCAAGAAAATTGACCACGTTGACGAAATGTCGGGCGGTCTGTTGCCCGTATCGGCAGAAAGTTGCCGATCTGGTGGCCGCCAGATCAGACCGGAGCCGGGGTGCCTTGGGCAAGGGGCCAATAGAAATCGGGGGGCAACCCGGCGTCGGCACGCTTTTCGGTGTTGAACGGGGGCTTCAGGCTGCCGTGAAAGTAGCGGCGCACCAAGCTGTGGAATGTCTCTTTGGGGTCAAGCCCATCACGGCCGCACAGCCAGTTGAACCATTTTGACCCATAGGCCACATGGGCCACTTCCTCGGCATAGATGACTTCAAGCGCTTCGACAGCCTGGGTGACGCCTGCAGTGCGGAAGATGTCGATCATGCCGGGTGTCACATCCAGGCCGCGCGCCTCGAGTACCATGGGAACAACGGCAAGGCGGCCGTGCAGGTCAGTCGCGGTGTCAGAGGCCGCGCGCCACATGCCGGCATGGGCAGGCATGGCACCATAATGGCTGCCAAGCGTTTCAAGAACGTCGCATATCAGGTTGAAATGCTTTGATTCCTCGTCCGCAGCCTTGACCCAGTCATCGTAAAAGCCCATCGGCATGGGCTGGTCTGCAAAGCGCGCGATGATATCCCAGTGCAGGTCAACCGCGTTCAGTTCGATATGGGCCACGGCATGCAGCAGCGCGATGCGCCCTGTCGGGCTGCCGGGGCGGCGGCGGGGCACATCGCGCGGATCCAGCAGGGCTGGCGCTGCGGGGCGTGCCGGATGATCAGGCGGGCTAGCCTGCCCGATGGGCAGGGCCGCACCTGCTGCGCGCGCCGCAAACCAGGCCGCGGCATGGGCGCGGCTGAGCGCGGTTTTCGCGCGCCCGTCAGCGGTGGACAAGACCGCCACAGCCATGGCTGCCAGGGTTTGGCTCACAGGGCCTGTGCTGCGGCCAGCACCTCATCTGCGTGGCCCTTGACGCTGACCTTGTTCCAGACGCGGGCCACCTGACCTGCGCCATCAATCAGCACGGTGGTGCGTTCGATGCCCATGTAGGTTTTGCCGTACATGCTTTTTTCCAGCCAGACGCCGTAGTCTTCACAGGTGTGGCCCGCCTCATCCGAAGCAAGGACAATGCCAAGTCCGTGCTTCTTGCAAAACTTGTCATGGCTTTTCACGCTGTCTTTCGAAACGCCGATGACCGTTGTACCGGCTGCATGAAAGTCTGCCATGCGGGCGTTGAAATCCTGCGCTTCAAGGGTGCAGCCGGGCGTGTCATCCTTGGGGTAGAAGTACAGCACCACCTTGCCGGGGCGCAGGGCCGACAGCGTGACACTGCCGCCGCCATCACGGGGCAAGGTGAAATCGGGGGCGGGTTGACCGGCGGAAATCATGGGCGGCTCCTTGCCATTGCGGATTGTCATGCTTGGCGTTGTAGATGGCGTGGCGCAAAGATAAAGGCAACCACAGACAAATTTCGGAACAGGTCGGGGGCGGGTGCTTGCAGGATAACGGCGGAAAAGACGACAAGGGTCTGCCCGCTGCTGCACCGCCGGATGGCGAAACCGTGGTCACGCAACCCCTTGCAACGCACGGTCCAAGCCCGGGGCAGGGCCCGCGCCGCAGGCGCCGCCGCTATGTCTGGGAGATGTTGCGGTCGGCCTTGGCGATGGTGGCGTTTCTGGGGCTGATTGTGGGGGGCAGCGTCTTTGGTGTGCTTGCCTTGACGGGCAAGACGCTGAACCTGCCGGCATGGGTTGTCAAAGGCGTCGAAAGGCAGATCACCGGCGCCCTGCCGGATGATCTGTCGGTGCAACTGGGTGCTGTCGAAGTGCTGGTCGATGCAGACTGGGTGCCACGGCTGCGGGTGCAGGACATGCGCCTGTTGGCGGCCGGGGGCACGCGGCTTGTGTCACTGCCCGAGGCGCGCGTGGTCTTTGATCCGGCATCCTTTGCCAAAGGTGAAATCCGCCCCTCGGTCTTGCGGCTGACCGGGGCGCAGGTGGCATTGCGGCGCGACAGGCAGGGCCGCTTCAATCTGGATTTCGGGGCTGGGGAGTTGGCGCAGGTTGACAGCTTTGCCGCCTTGATGGACGCGGTCGAGGCCGCGTTTGACGTGCAGGCCGCAAGTGCGCTGCAATCGATCGAGGTGACAGGGCTGACCCTGACATTGACCGATGATCTGACGGGGCAGGTCTGGCAGGTGGGTGACGGCCGTCTGGCCATTGCCAACCGGCCTGATGCACTGGCGGCAGAACTGGGCCTGTCGCTGTCTGGCGCGGTGGAAACCGGGCAGGTACAGATGAGCTTTGCCACGACCAAGGGGAATGCGGCAGCGCAGATCACGGCGCAGGTCACGGATGTCGCGGCCAATGATCTGGCAGCGCAGGTGGTGCCGCTGGGGTTTCTTGCGGCGCTTGATGCGCCCCTGTCAGGCAAGCTTGAGGCGGCGCTGAATGCCGAAGGTGCCATCAGCACGCTGGAAGGGGTGCTGGACATTGGGGCAGGGGCCATTACACCCAATGCACAAACCGCCCCGATCTCGTTTGAAGGCGCAACCATCGCGCTGGCCTATGACCCGGCCAAAGCTGCCATCAACATCACCGACCTGAACGTACGCAGCGCAACGGCCGCTTTTGCCGCCACGGGCCAGCTTTTGTTGCAGGGCGCGGCTTTCCCTGCGCCACCTGCGCCACCAGACGGGCCGCAGGTCAGCCTGCCTGCAGCCTTTGTCGCGCAGCTTGCCATGCGGGATATCCGGATTGATCCGGAAGGTGCGTTTGAAACGCCGGTCACCTTTGGCGAAGGTGCGCTTGATCTGCGCCTGCAGCTTGATCCGTTTCGCATTGATGTCGGCCAGTTTGCCCTGGTGGAAGGGGAACAGCACCTGCTTGCCTCGGGCTGGGCCGAAGGGCGCGCTGATGGCTGGCATGCCGGGATGGACGTGGCCCTGGACCAGATTGCGGCAGACCGCTTGGTGGCCCTCTGGCCTTTGCGGCTGGTGCCAAACACGCGCAAATGGCTGGCCGAGAACGTGCAGCAAGGTGCGCTTTCCAACGTGAATGGGGCGGTGCGCCTGACACCGGGGGCAGAGCCGCGCCTGCAGCTGGGCTATGAATTCAGTCAGGCCGAAGTGCGGTTTCTGCGCAGCTTGCCGCCCATTACGGCGGGCACGGGCTATGCCGTTCTGCAGGGCCAGCGTTACATCATCGTACTGGATGCGGGCACGGTGGCGGCACCCCTTGGCGGTGATATCAATGTGGCGGGATCGACCTTTGAAATCGCCGATATCAGCCAACGCCCGAACATTGCGCGGATCGGGCTTGCCACGCAGTCGTCGGTCACTGCGGCGCTGTCGCTGCTGGATCTGCCGCCCTTCGGCTTCATGACAAAGGCGGATCGTCCGGTTGATCTGGGCGAAGGGCAAGCCGTGGTGAAGACTGACCTGACCATTCCGCTTGTCTCGCGGGTGCAGCTGGCGGATGTGGATTACACCGTCGCGGGCCAGATCAGCGATTTTTCGTCCTCCAAACTGGTGCCGGGCCGCAGCGTGCGCGCCGAGCGGCTGGAGTTGCGCGCAACACCCGCCGGCATGGAGATTTCCGGTGCGGGGCGTTTGGGCCAGTTGCCCTTTGATGTCACCTACAGCCAGGGCTTTGATGCCACGGCGCGCGGACGCTCACGTGTGGCGGGTGTGGTGACGATATCCGGGCAGGCCTTGGCTGATCTGGGGGTTGCATTGCCAGAGGGCTTTCTACGCGGGCAAGGGCCCGCCAATGTTGAGATCAACCTGCAAAAAGGCGCGCCCGCCAGTCTGACCCTGACCTCACGGCTGGCGGGAATCGGGCTGGCTTTGCCCGAACTGGGCTGGTCCAAGCCACGTGATACGCGGGGCGAGCTGACGGTTGAGGCGAGGCTGTCAACACCGCCCGAAGTCACGCGGATTGATCTTTCCGCATCTGGTCTGCGTGCCAGCGGCGAGATCACCTTGCGCGACGGGGGGGGCTTGCGCGAAGCGCGGTTCAGCCGGCTGGAGGTGGATGACTGGTTTGATGCGGCCGTCACGCTGACCGGGCAGGGCCGCGGACGCAGCACTGTGGCCGTGACAGGCGGCACGATAGATCTGCGCCGTGTGCCAAGGCGTGAGGACGGGGGCAACGGTGGCAGCCCTTTCACCTTGCGGCTGGACCGGCTGATCGTGACGGATGCCATTGCCTTTACCGGCTTTTCTGGCGATTTCAGCCCACGCGGCGGCCTGAACGGCAGCTTTACAGCCGGGGTCAACGGGCAAGGCGCCGTGGCAGGCACGGTGGTTCCATCAGCAAACGGATCGGCCGTGCGGATCAGGTCGGATGATGCGGGTACGGTCATGGCGGCGGCGGGCGTGTTTTCGACGGCGCGCGGGGGCACGCTTGATTTGCAACTGACCCCCCGGTCGCAGGCTGGCACCTATGACGGGCGCGCCGAACTTTCGCGGTTGCGGGTGCGCAACGCCAATGTGCTGGCCGAACTGCTGAACGCCATTTCCGTGGTGGGCCTGCTGGAGCAGTTGAACGGCAGCGGCATTGTGTTCAACGATGCCGAGGTTGATTTTCTGCTGACCCCGCGCGCGATCGAGATTTCGCGGGCCTCGGCCATTGGCGCGTCGTTGGGTGTGTCAATGGCGGGGGTCTATCAGACGGCCAATCGCGAGCTGAACATGCAGGGCGTCATCTCGCCCATCTATATCGTCAATGGGGTAGGGGCTGTTCTGACGCGGCGGGGCGAAGGACTGTTCGGCTTTAACTACCGCATGCGGGGCACGGCGGACGCCCCGCAGGTCAGTGTGAACCCCCTGTCGATCTTGACGCCGGGCATGTTCCGCGATCTGTTCCGTCGCCCACCGCCTGTTCTGGGAGGCACGGATTGAAGCTGGATGATTTCGATTTTGACCTTCCCGAAGGGCTGATTGCCACGCGGCCCGCGCGCCCGCGCACATCGGCGCGGCTGTTGCTGGCGGATGGGGACCAGATCCGCGATCTGCATGTGCGCGATCTGCTGGATCTGTTCCACAAGGGCGACCGTTTGGTGCTGAACAACACACGCGTCATCCCCGCGCGCCTGACCGGGCACCGCCCGCGCGGCGAGGCTGTGGCAAAGATCGAGATCACTCTTCTGGAACCAGCACCTTTGGGCTGGCGTGCGCTGGCCAAGCCCTTGCGCAAGGTGAATGTGGGTGAAGTGATCCGGTTTTCGCCAGAACTGTCGGCGACCGTGGCCACGAAAACCGAAACCGACCTGACGCTGTCTTTCAACCTGACCGGTGATGATTTTGACGCGGCCCTGAATGCCGCCGGGGCCATGCCGCTGCCCCCCTACATCGCCGCCAAACGCGCGCCCGATGCGCAGGACCGCGATGATTACCAGACCGTCTTTGCCCGCCATGCGGGTGCGGTTGCCGCCCCCACGGCATCACTGCATTTCGACCAACCCTTGCTGGCGGCCCTTGCCGACAAGGGCGTGCAGTTCACCGAGGTGACCCTGCATGTCGGCGCAGGCACCTTTCTGCCCGTGAAGGTGGATGATGTCACCACCCACAAGATGCACGCCGAATGGGGCGAGGTCACACAAGACGCGGCCAACGCCATCAATGCCACCAAGGCCGCCGGTGGCCGGGTCATTCCGGTGGGCACCACGGCGCTGCGCCTGATTGAAACTTCGGCGCGGTCCGGGCGGGTTCAACCCTGGCAGGGCCCGACCGACATCTTTATCTATCCCGGCTTTGATTTTCGTGTGACAGATGCGCTTATGACCAACTTCCACCTGCCCAAGTCGACGTTGATGATGCTTGTGTCGGCCCTGATGGGGCAGGACCGCATCCGCACGATCTATGCCCACGCCATTGCCAGCGGCTATCGGTTCTTCAGCTATGGCGATGCGTCCCTGTTGATCCCTGACCGCGGGGCCTGAAAATTTTCGTACGAAAATTTTCAGTTTCCGACACCTGATCGCTACCTTGCCGGAGTACGCTCGATGCTGAAAACCCTCGCCCAGACCTGGCCTTTGCTTCTGGGGGTCATGCTCTTGATGGTGGGCAATGGCGTGCAAGGCTCACTTCTGGGTATCCGTGGCAATATCGAAGGCTTTGGCACTTACGAGCTGTCCGCCGTCATGGCCGCCTATTTCATCGGCTTTCTGGGCGGCACCACGCTTGCCCCGGAAATGATCCGCCGCGTCGGCCATGTGCGCGTCTTTGCAGCCCTTGGGTCCATGATTTCGGCTGTGCTGGTACTGTACCCGGTGTTTCTGGATTGGACGGCATGGGCCATCATGCGCGTCATCATCGGCTTTTGCTTTTCCGGCATCTATGTCTGCGCCGAAAGCTGGCTGAACAACACCGCCAGCAATGAAACGCGCGGGCAGGCCCTGTCGGCCTACATGATCGTGCAGATGATCGGCATCATCGCCGCCCAAGGCCTTCTGGCATTGGGCGACCCGTCAGGTTTTACCCTGTTCATCATCCCGTCCGTCCTTGTGTCCCTTGCCTTCATGCCCTTGCTGCTTGCCGATACCCCGGCACCCACCTTTGATACCACCAAGCGCCTTGGCTTTGTGCGCCTGTTTCAGGTCTCACCCCTTGGCTGCGCCGGCATGCTGCTGACAGGCGGCATCTTTGCCGCCATGTTCGGCATGGCCGCTGTCTGGGGGTCCATGGCCGGCCTCAGCGTTTCGCAGATCGCCCTCTTTGTTGCGGCCACCTATGCTGGCGGGCTTGTGCTGCAATATCCCATCGGCCGTTTGTCCGACCGCATGGATCGCCGCCAGCTGATCCTGATCCTGTCCGTTGTCGCCACCGTCACCATGTTCATCGCCACCTTTGCACCCTTGCCCTTTGCCGCCCTGTTGCTGGTGGCCGTGCTGCTTGGCGGCATTACCAACCCCTTGTATTCATTGCTGATCGCGCACACGAATGACTATCTGGGCAAAGAGGAAATGGCCGGTGCATCCGCTGGCCTGATCTTTCTGAACGGCCTTGGTGCCATTGCCGGGCCGCTTGCCACCGGCTGGCTGATGGAGACAATCGGCCCTGGCGGCTTTTTCCTGTTCATGGGTCTGCTGTTTGGTGCCTTGTCCGCCTATGCCGCCTGGCGCATGACCCGTCGCGCGGCCCCCATGGAGACCGGCAGCTTTGCAGGCCTCTCACCTAACGCATCATCACTGGCCGTTGGTGCCGTCATCGAAGGGAAAAACTGATGGCTGATCCGGTTGAGGTGCTTGATTTCTGGCTGGGTGAAGTGGGCCCCGATGGCTGGTACAAGGGTGGTGCCGACCTTGACGCGCTATGCCGCGACAGGTTTGCCGAGGTCTGGCAGGCCGCCCATGATGGTGGGTTGGAACATTGGGTTGATGGCACTGTCGGCACACTCGCCTACCTGATCGTGACCGATCAACTGTCCCGCAACATCCACCGCGACAGCGCCCTTGCCTTTGCATGTGACGTGCGCGCGCTGGCCGCTGCCAAACAGGCCGTCGAACAGGGCTGGGACATGAACGCACCCGAACCTGAACGGCAGTTCTTTTACATGCCCTTTGAACACAGCGAGGTGCCCGCAGATCAGGCCATGGCCGTGCATCTGCTGGAAACGCGCCTGTCCTCGGACCCTGACATGGCCCTGCACGCCCGCGCCCATGCCGAAGTCATCCGCCGCTACGGCCGCTTTCCCACGCGCAATCTGGCCCTTGGCCGCGTATCAACACCCGAAGAACAAGCCTATCTTGATGCCGGTGGCTATATGGCCATCGTGAACGCTTTGCGCGCCGTACCATGACAAGCCATGCACTGCGTGCAACCCCCTGCGGCGTGGGCTTTGTTGCTTGGGCTTTCGGGATGGTTTAAGGGTAAACTAATTTCTGGGGAGGATATCCGATGGCAACTGACTATGATGTGATCGTAATCGGGGCAGGCCCCGGCGGCTATGTTGCCGCCATCCGTGCAGCACAACTGGGCAAGAAAGTTGTCATCGTTGAACGTGAACATCTGGGCGGTATCTGCCTGAACTGGGGCTGCATCCCCACCAAGGCCATGCTGCGGTCGGCCGAAGTGTTCCACCTTATGCACCGCGCCAAAGAGTTTGGTCTGGGTGCCACAGGCATTTCCTATGATCTGCCCGCCGTGATTGCGCGGTCTCGCGGCGTGGCCAAACAGTTATCCGGTGGCATCGGCCATCTGATGAAGAAGAACAAGATCACTGTTGTCATGGGGGCTGCCACCATCCCTGCCAAGGGCCGTGTCAGCGTGAAAACCGACAAGGGCACCGAAGAACTGACGGCAAAGAACATCGTGCTGGCAACAGGCGCGCGGGCACGCGAATTGCCGGGGCTTGAGGCGGATGGCGATCTGGTCTGGTCCTACAAGCACGCGCTGGTGGCCAAACGCATGCCCAAGAACCTGCTGGTGATCGGGTCGGGCGCGATTGGCATTGAATTCGCCAGCTTCTTCAACACGCTGGGGGCCAAGACCACGGTGGTTGAGGTGATGGACCGCATTCTGCCCGTAGAAGACGCGGAGATTTCGGCCTTTGCGAAGAAAGCCTTTGTCAAGCAAGGCATGGTGATCATGGAGAAGGCGGCGGTCAAGAAGCTGGACCGCAAGCCGGGCGTGGGGGTGACGGCGCATATCGAACAGGATGGCAAGATCACCACGCAAGAGTTTGACACGGTGATTTCGGCCGTGGGCATTGTCGGCAATGTTGAAGGGCTGGGGCTGGAGGCGCTTGGCGTGAAGATCGACCGCACGCATGTGGTGACGGATGAATACTGCCGCACCGGGGTTGAGGGGCTGTATGCGATTGGCGATATCGCGGGCGCGCCATGGCTTGCGCATAAGGCCAGCCATGAAGGCGTGATGGTGGCCGAACTGATTGCAGGCAAGCATCCGCATCCGATCAAGCCGGGCAGCATTGCGGGCTGCACCTATTGCCAGCCGCAGGTGGCAAGCGTGGGCATGACCGAGGCCAAGGCCAAGGAAGCGGGCTACGACATCAAGGTGGGGCGCTTCCCGTTTATCGGCAACGGCAAGGCGATTGCACTGGGCGAGGCCGAGGGCATGATCAAGACGATCTTTGATGCCAAGACCGGCGAGATGCTGGGCGCGCATATGGTGGGGGCCGAGGTGACCGAACTGATCCAGGGCTATGTCGTGGGCCGGGCATTGGAGACGACCGAGGAAGACCTGATGAACACGGTCTTCCCGCACCCGACGCTAAGCGAGATGATGCACGAGGCCGTGCTTGATGCCTATGGGCGCGCGCTGCATATGTGACGGAACCGGGGGGCTGTCTGCCCCCCGGACCCCCCGAGGATATTTGAGCCAAAGTGAAAGGCGCAAGAAGGGCTGCCTATGCGAAACGTGCTGACAGCCCTTGCGATCTGGTGTGCGGGGCTGGGGGCCGCGGCGCAGTTTGGCAAGATGTCGGTGCTGTATGACCAGTTGGGGGCGGCCTATCCCCAGCATCGCGGTGTTGAGATTGGCATCCTGATTTCCATCATCGGCACCATCGGCCTGATCTTTGGCACCACATCCGG
>JBJOQW010000089.1:0-7848 GCA_046049665.1 Pseudomonadota bacterium
CATCTTTGCCAACGTCTCGACCGATGCGATGCAGGTGTCGGATGTGGCGGCGCAATGGGCGCTGGATGATGCAGGTGGCAAGCCGGGCGTCGTGATCTTTACCGACAGCACCTATCAGATCGCCATCGACAAGGCCGACCGCATGAAAGCGGCGATCGAGGCAGCAGGCGGCACGGTGCTTGAATATGTCGATACGCCCATCGCCGAAACCTCGACCCGGATGGGGCCGCTGACCACCACGCTTTTGCAAAAGCATGGCGCAGCCTGGACCCATTCGCTGGCGATCAATGACCTCTACTTCGACTTCATGGGGCCGTCGCTGGCCGCCGCCGGGATTGACGGCAAGGGCGCGCCCAAGGCCGGCTCTGCCGGTGACGGGTCAGAGGCCGCGTTCCAGCGCATCCGCACCGGGCAGTATCAGGCGGTCACCGTCGCCGAACCGCTGAACCTGCAGGGCTGGCAGCTGGTGGATGAGCTGAACCGCGCCATTCAGGGCGAGGCATGCTCGGGCTACATCACCGCACCGGCACTGGTGACGGAAGAAGGTCTGGCAGGCGTTGAGGGCAATGCCTTTGACCCGAACAATGGCTACCGCGAGGCCTATGCAGCCATCTGGGGCAAGTAAGGCCACATGACATACGAAAGGCCGCGCTGTCAGGCGCGGCCTTTTGCATTGACCCCGACAGGGGCCGGCAGAGGGTCAGTTCAAAGGTGCTGCCGAAGTGAATTGGGGAATCTTGTCTGCTGACGCAGGCTTGCCTTCCAGCCCTGCATTCCAGTTGCCGTCAGCCAGCGAGATGTTGCCGGGCACATCTTCTTCCCAGAAGCCAACCACGTTGCGGGTAATGTTCAGATACAGCTTGCCGTCGACAATGCGCCACAGGTCTGGGTTGCCGGGCACCTTGCCGCCCTTGGCGGCGCCATAAGCGCAATGGCCATCAAACTGAGGGGCATAGCGGGCAGGATCGGCTACGAACAGATCACGGTTTTCGGCTGTGGAAAAGGCAAAGGTCGCGCCGTTGTATTGGGCGGTAAAGTCTGCGTCGCCGGGCACGGCACCAGGCTGCGGCTGGCCGATTTCAGATTGCGGCAGACTGAAGTAGGCCACCACATCATAGCCAGAGGCCGCAAAGTTCGTGCTGTCCACGTATTGCGGGCCTGCAAACGCAGCAGTGCCAAGAAACAACGAAAAGAGGGTCGCGAGCTTGAGGGATGACGGCATGGTATGTCCTTTGTGATGCTTGTCGGCCCTTTTGCTAACAGCTTTCGCAGGGCAGGTACGGCGTTGAAACGCAATTTGCCGCAGGCGTGAAAAGCCGTGTAGATCTGTGACCGAAAGCCGCTAAAGGCTGCCTCGCCTATTCGAAACAGAACAGTGGCACCACCGAATTTGATACGTTTCCCGGCACGCCACGTGACAGATCAAACCCCTGCCCATCTGACGGCGGGAAAGTCACTTGTGCCCGTGCCAGAAAATCGTTCAGTTCGGCATTCGTGACGGCAAAGTTCATGTTCTGTGGCAAGGTGCCCGTTTCCTCAAGCACGACGATATCATCGATACGTGCCACAACTACGCCGATTACCTCACCATCGCCGTTCAGCAGTGGCCCGCCGGAATTGCCGGGCTGTACCGGGGCCGAAATCATGATCTGGCTGTCACCAAAGCGACCGCCGGGTAAGGCGCTGACATTGCCGCCAGTCACGGTCAGCCCTTGCCCAAAGCGCCCAAGATAGGGAAAGCCAAGTGCCGTGACCGTTTCGCCAAGACGCGCGTTCAGTTCGGGGCTGATTTCCAGCCAGACATCACTTTCACCGGGTTCGAACAGAACAGCCGGGTCACCGGGCACCTTGAGAACGGCCAGATCGAGGTCTGGCTCTGACCGGATAACATCGAGGGCGGTGCCATCGGTCAATTCCATCCGGCGACAGCCTTCCACAACATGGGCCGCGGTCACGATGTTGTCGCGGTTGATGTAAAAGCCGGTGCCGGAACTGCTGAAATCACCACTGTTCCGGTTGCCCTGCGGCGGTTGGGCTGGCGGTTCTTCCAGCGTGCCCTCATTGGCAAAGGGTTCTGGCGGGGGTGGCGCGTCCTCCAGCAAGGGGCCTGTATCCTGCGGATCACCCGGGCGGAATTGCGGGCCGTCGTTCTGGCGGGGCGGCGCAATGGCCACCTGCTCACCCGTGCCCCCCGGCAGGGTGCCCTCACCCGGATCAAGGTCATCAAACGGGTTGCGGTCGGGCACGGAACTGCCCGACGCCCCGGTCAGCACTGCCGCAAGTTTGCCCTGCGGTGGCAGCACGAATTGCGGCGCTTTTCCGCGTTGCAACGACCCCGCAATCAGCGACAGGCGATTCTGGTGCTGATCGGCGGCGATCAGGGAAAATGTCACAAAGCCATCACCGACCCAGTCAGAGCGGACATAGGCCAGCAGGCCAGCGGGCAGGGAAACCGAGGTGATCAGCCGCTGGTCCTGATAATTCTGATAGGGTTCTGGCGTGCTTTTGCCCTGCCCGAACAGATATGCATGAACCGCAGTTGCCCCAGTGCGGTCTGAGTAGTCAATGCTGACGCTAAAGCTGTCATCGGGGCTGTCAAACTGCATGACCGATGTATCGGGGCTTTCCAAAAGCAGGTTCAGCGGATGGGCGTAAGATACATCAACGCTTTCCAGATAGATCATCTGCCAGTCATTCGCTGCCACCTCGTTGCCGAATTCGGTGAGCAGCGTTGCCAGCGTGCCATAGGTGGCGTTGACCCGCCCCTCTCGTTCGGATGTGTATACCGCCAGTGCCCTTTCGCTGCCCCGTCCCCATTCGCCATCAAGCAGGCCCAGATAGTGGCCCGAAAAGGCAAGGGCGGCCTGAATGATGCGGCGTTCCTCATAGGTCAGGCGAGCAGCATCAACAGGATCATTCAGTGTCTGGGCGCGCGTGGCAGGGGCCAGTGCAACCAGCGCGCAAAGCCCGATGACAACAAGCAGCCCGAGATGGCCCGGCAGGCCCCAAAGGGGCTGGAGGACGGACCGCAGGTGGGCTGGAAAACGTGTCATCAGGTAATGGCTTCCAGTCGTTCCTTGGACATGTCCCCCGGCACAATGGTGAGAGGGATGGGCAGACTGCCCGCATTCTTGGTCATCTGCGTTACCAGTGGGCCGGGGCCGGATTTGTCCGTACCCGCCCCCAAGACCAGAACGCCGATTTCATCATCGTCTTTCACTTGTGCCAGTATCTGCACAACAGGGTCGCCTTCGCGGATCACAAGTTCGGGATTGATACCCTGTTTGTCGCGCATCCATTTTGCGAACACTTCGAAATGCGCCTCGATCCGCTCACGCGCCTCGGCGCGCATCAGGTCTGCCACGCCCATCCAGTGCTGGTATTCTTCCGGCGGGATGATCGACAGAATTTGCACGCCGCCACCCGTGTGTGCCGCCCGCAGCGCAGCAAAGCGCATCGCGTTCAGGCATTCGCGTGTATCATCCAGCACGACCAGAAACTTGCGCATGGATACTCCCCATTTTGCACAGAGTGTGGCGTAACCAATGGCGGCTGGCAACAGGGTGCATCGCCTGTGCGTTCAACGGGCCGTTGGCCCATTTGGCATGACCTAAAGCGCGGCAGGTGCGGGACGTGGCGCGCGCGAGGGATGTCTTTCGCTGCGTGTGGTCAGTCCTGCTGCGCGCAACTGCTGCTTGAATTGCCAGTCGCTGTCTTCGAAATAGCATTGCGCATCAATGCGCACCGAAGCCCAGCGCGCGGCTGGAACTTCGGGCATCAGCACGAAACAATAGCCATCTGTGCCCGCGTTGATCCCGAGAATGCGGCTTGCCTGCGCATCGGCAATCTTGCGGAAGGTCACATAGGCAAGGCCTACGGCATCCCCCCGTTTCATCTGACCATCAAAGGCAATCGTGGCCGGCAGTTCCCCTGCCGCAACGCCCTTTTGCAGGAACAGTTGACCAAAGGCGGCGCAGGCTTCTTCCATCCCGGCTGACCAATCAAGCAGCACCGCGCGCCCTGTTGCGTAAAGTGCGGCCATGATCGCCACGCCAGTCGTGACCTGATCATCGCCCGCGTCAAATGGGCTGTCCTCTGGCAAGGTTCCGACCAAGGCCGCATCAAACACGCGCAAGGTTTCCGCGTCCCCGCCTGAAAGTTCCGCAATCGCAGCGCGCGCCTCATCTGCCGAAAGCCCGGCGTCGCGCCCGGATTGTCCTGTTTGTGCGGTGCCGGTCCCGCCAAACAGTCCACGCAAAAGCCCTATCAGCCCCGCCATTACGCCGCCCCCCAACCTTTCGCCGCCTCTTTCAGATGCGCGAGGAACGCCTGCACCTTGCGTGTGCGGTGTAGGTCCACATGCGTGACCAGCCACAGCGGGCTGTCCCATTCGGCGCGCGTTGGCAAAACCTCCACAAGGTTCGTATCGCTTGCGCCATCACGCACGCTCATGAAGCCAATCCCCGCCCCGGCACGGATGGCTGCATGGCTGGCTGCCGCATCCACGCAATGGAAGGAAAACTGGTCCGGCGTCACCTTGCTGCGCAACCACACGTTAAATGGCGCGCGGGCGATTTCACCGTCCATTGTGATGAAGCGATGCCCTGCAAGGTCTGCCTCACCGGTCGGCTTGCCATGCCGTTCAATATAACTGCGCGCGGCATAAAGCGCAGAGGGCACACGGAACAAGGGCTGCACCACATTGTCCGGCTCTTGTGGGGCCGGGCCTGCGCGCACGGCCACATGCGCCTCGCCGTAATCCAGCCGGAACACGCGCGCATCTGTCAAGAACCGCACGATGATGGCCGGATGTTCCACCTGAAAGCTGGCAATCGCGGGCACCAGCAAGGGCGCAATGCCGGGAATGGACGTGACCACCAGCTCACCCGCGACCGTTTCGCCCTGCCCCTTGATGCGGCTGGCAAGCTGGCTGAACTGATCTTCGGTTGTCTGGGCAACGGTCAGCAGGTCGCGGCCGGATTCGGTGGGCGTATAGCCGCGCGCATGGCGTTGGAACAGTTTCGTGCCCAGCCGGTTTTCCAAGGCATCGATGTGGCGGATCACGGTGGCGTGGTGCACGCCCAGAACCTCGGCCGCGCCAGAGATCGTGCCCAACCGGGCAACCTGGAAAGCAGTGCGGATTTCATCCCAGTTTTCCATGCCAATTCCCTGCCGTGCATTTGTGCGCAATCGTGCATGGCTAAGGTGCGGATGCAAGGGGCATGCAGTGGGCATGCGGGGGGCTGCCATGGCGATCATGCTGCGTTAAACTTGCCACTGGTGATTGAAAGGGATGAACAGGCGCATGTTGCGCCATTGCCGACAGAAGTTTTCCGATGCGTCCGCGGTTGGCATTGCGCAGGCGGGGCTGTAGCCTGCATATAACCCGCCATGCTGGCGCGCTCATCCCGGCTTGTGTCAACCGAACGGCATGACAGCGGGCTGATAGATGGAAAGGTCCGTATCATGCTGCGATTGATCTACGTTTTCTGTGGTGTTCTGGTTTCGACGGATGCTCTGCGTGCACAAACCAGCTGTGACATTGAGGCGGCGGTCAAATGGGGCCTGGCTGATGACCCGACTATTCGTGCATCACCTTCGGCATCTGCGGCCATCCTTGGGAACACGCCAAGTCAGACCCTTGCGGGGGACGATACGGCAACACCGATGGCGGCCTTGTTTACTGTGGTGATGATGCAGGACGGCTGGGCAAAAGTGCGCAACGTGAAAAGCTTTGATGGAACACTATCCGGGCCTGATGGCTGGATTGACGGCCAGCATGTTGGCATCTCGGTCCGGGCGAACGTGGCCTTTGCTGCAGCCAATGATCAATCCGACGTGGTCTGGCGTTCGGAAAGGCGGCTGTCGTCGGTCAGGGGGCAGCTTCTTGAATGCGACGGCATCTGGGCCTTGGTTCAATTTGATGAGCGTACCAATGCGGACGGAAATTGGGTTGGCGCGGGCAATGGCACTGCATGGGTGCGCACGCGTCCGCCATGAACAGGCACGCCATGACGGCGGGGCCGCAGCCTGGCAGTGGTTCTGCTGCAGGAACATGTGTCCTGCTTGACTTGCGCCCCCATCAGGCGTAACGCAACCGCAAATCCCCGAAGGTTTCTGCCTTCGGTCCCATGGCCCTAAGCCGGGATCGCCATCTGTCAGCGCGTTGCGCCCACAGGTGCAGCGCGGCATTGGGTCTTGGTCTGATCGCCGCTGGTGCCCATATGCCGGCAAAACGCAAAGAGGAGAGCGCCATGTTCGAAAGCCTGTCAGAACGCCTTGGTGGCGTGTTTGATCGCCTGACCAAACAGGGCGCCTTGTCCGAAGCCGACGTTGACGCCGCCCTGCGCGAAGTGCGCGTGGCCCTGCTGGAGGCCGATGTCAGCCTGCCCGTCGCGCGGGATTTCGTCAAAGCGGTCAAGGCAAAGGCAACCGGGCAGGCAGTGACCAAATCGGTCACGCCGGGCCAGCAGGTTGTCAAGATCGTGCATGATGAACTGGTGGCGGTGCTGGCGGGTGATGGCGCGCCCGATGCGCTGAAGATTGATAACCCGCCGGCGACGATCCTGATGGTGGGTCTTCAGGGTTCGGGCAAGACTACGACCACGGCCAAGCTGGCCAAACGCCTGAAAGACCGCAACGGCAAGCGCGTACTGCTGGCATCGCTTGACACGAACCGCCCGGCGGCGATGGAGCAGTTGCAGATTCTGGCGGGGCAGGTGGGCGTTGACAGCCTGCCGATCGTCAAGGGCGAGACGGCGGTGCAGATTGCCAAGCGCGCCAAGACGCAAGCCAGCCTTGGCGGCTATGACGTGCTTTTCCTTGATACAGCAGGCCGGTTGCACATTGACGAAGTGCTGATGGACGAAATTCAAGCGGTGCGTGACATTGCTGGCCCGCGTGAGACGCTGCTGGTGGTGGATGGTCTGACCGGCCAGGACGCGGTGAACGTGGCCACGGAATTTGACGGCAAGGTGGGCATCACGGGCGTGGTGCTGACGCGGATGGATGGCGACGGGCGCGGCGGTGCGGCGCTGTCGATGCGGGCGGTGACGGGCAAGCCCATCCGCTTCGTGGGCCTTGGCGAGAAGATGGACGCGCTGGAGACCTTTGAGGCCGAACGCGTGGCGGGGCGCATTCTGGGCATGGGCGATATTGTCGCCCTTGTTGAGCGTGCGAGAGAAACGTTTGAGGCAGAGCAGGCCGAACGCATGGCCAAACGCTTTGCCAAGGGTCTGTTCAACATGAACGACCTGAAGATGCAGATGGAGCAGATGCTGAAGATGGGCGGCATGCAGGGTGTCATGGGCATGATGCCGGGCATGGGCAAGATGCAGGCCAAGGCGGCAGAGGCGGGCCTTGATGACAAGATGATCCGCCGCCAGATCGCGCTGATCAACTCGATGACCAAGAAGGAACGCGCAAACCCGGATATTCTGGCAGCGAGCCGCAAGAAGCGGATTGCGGCGGGGGCGGGGCTGGAGGTGCAGGACCTGAACCGCCTGCTGAAGCAGCACAAGCAGATGGCGGACATGATGAAATCGCTCGGGAAGGGCGGCATGATGAAACAGGCGATGAAAGCGATGATGGGAAAGGGTGGTTTGCCGGACCCATCCAAGATGGACCCTGCCCAGTTGGAAGAGGCTGCGCGCGCGATGAAGGGCGGTTTGCCGGGCATGGGCGGGATGCCCAAGGGGTTCACGCTGCCTGCGGGTCTTTCAGGGTTGATGAAAAAGAAATGATCAAGGGGCGCAAATTTTCGACGAAAATTTGCGGGCGCGCACTGCGCCCGAGTTGCGCTTTGTTGTCGGGCGCGCGGGGGGGCTGGGCATGACCAGCGTGCATATC
>JBJOQW010000090.1:0-7758 GCA_046049665.1 Pseudomonadota bacterium
TGTTTGCCTTTTCATCGGTCAAAAAATACCCGGGGGGGGGGGGGGGGTCCAAACCCCCCGCTCCAACAGCAAATCAGGGCACTGGCGCCATCCGGTAAACCGCCCCGTCATTCACCGACAAAAACCAGATCGCCCCATCTGGCGCTTCCACCACATCCCGCACCCGGCCCGTCTGCGCCCCCATGATCCGTTCTTCCGCAAAGCCTGCATCGGCGTCCAAACGCCCGATGTAATCAAACTTCAGACTACCGATAAACGCATCCCCCGCCCAGTCCGGCACCAGCTTGCCGCTGTAAAACATCATCCCTGACGGCGCGATGGACGGGTCCCAATAGATCACCGGTTGCTCCATCCCCTCTTGCGCCTGCCCCACACCAATCGCCGCACCGTTGTAATTCTCGCCATAGGAAATCACCGGCCAGCCGTAGTTGCCCCTCTCTAGCACAAGGTTCAACTCATCCCCGCCCTTGGCCCCATGTTCAACCAGCCACAACTGCCCGCTTGCGTCCAGCGCGGCCCCCTGCGGGTTGCGATGACCTGATGAAAACACCCCCGGCAACATCCCATCCAGCGCCGTTGCAGGTGCGCCATTCGCTGCCAGGTGAATAACCTTGCCCTCGGCCCGCGCAGGATCCTGCGCCTCCATCCCCTCGGGCCCCGTGCCCCTGTCACCGATGGTCAGAAACACGCTGCCATCTGCTGCCTCCACCAACCGCGATCCGAAATGCCGCCCACCGCTGCCCCCCTCGGGTGAGCGGAACACAACATCCACCCCGACCAACGCCTCGCCTTGCAACTGCCCATTTGCCGCCGCCGTGCCCGATCCCGCGCTCTGCGGTTCGGAAAAACTCAGCCAGACATCGCCGTTCGAATGCACCATCACATCCAAAAGCCCACCCTGCCCGTCATCCGCCACCGCGGGCACCCCCGCAACCGCCACGCGTGATGTGCCATCCCCCGCATACAGCCACAGCGCCCCCGCCCGTTCCGTCACCAGAAACCGCCCATCCGGCAGAAACGCCAGCCCCCAGGGTTCATCCAGGCCCTCTGCCACCAGATCAATCCGCATCACCCCTGCCGATGTTTCCACCTCTGCCGCCATGGCCGTCCCTGCCATCCCGGCCACCAAGGCCATCATCCAACCTGCATTGCGCATTCCTGCCTCCTGTCCGGATTTCCCTGCAACTGGGACGTTAGCGCCCCCATCCCGAAAGGCCACTCACATTCCCTTGCGGCAAGAAACCCAATTCCCTGCATTGCATCCGATTCCGGGAAAATCGCCTGCATTAATGCGCAGAAACCCGCTTTCCTTTTGATTTCGCCACCACTAACGTCTTGCGTCAGGATCACGACCATGAAGGTCCGTTAGGGAGACGATAATGAAAAAACTGCTGCTTGCATCCGCCGTTGCCGCACTGTCCGCTGGCATGGCCTCTGCCGAAGAAATCAAGGTTGGCGTGCTGATCGGCTTCACCGGCCCGATTGAATCGCTCACCCCTGCCATGTCCGCAGGCGCCGCCATGGCCGCAAAAGAGGCCAGCGATTCCGGCAAACTGCTGTCGGGTTCCACCATCACCGTTGTCACCGCTGACAGCACCTGCACCGACGCTGCTGTGGCAACCGCCGCCGCTGAACGCCTTGTCACCGCTGACGGCGTCAAGGGCATTGTCGGCGCTGACTGCTCTGGCGTCACCGGCGCTGTCCTGCAGGGCGTGGCCCGCCCGAATGGCATCGTGATGATCTCGCCTTCCGCAACTTCGCCCGCGCTGACCACGGCCGAGGATGACGGGTTGTTCTTCCGCACCGCCCCATCTGACGCCCGCGAAGGCGAAGTCATGGCGGCCACGCTGATCGAAAAGGGCATCAAGTCCATCGCCCTGACCTATACCAACAACGATTACGGCAAGGGCCTGTCGGATGCGATTGCAACCTCGTTCACCGCTTTGGGTGGCACGGTCACGATCAACGCCGCCCACGAAGACGGCAAGGCTGACTATTCCGCCGAAGTCGCAGCACTTGCATCCGCTGGTGGTGATATCCTCGTGGTTGCTGGCTACCTTGATCAGGGCGGCAAAGGCATTATCCAGTCCTCGCTCGACGCAGGCGCTTTCAGCACCTTCGGCCTGCCCGGCGGCATGATCGGCGATTCGCTGCCAACGGCGATTGGTGACGCGCTGAACGGCTCCTGGGGCCAGATTGCCGGGTCCGACTCGGCTGGCGCTGAAACCTTCAACGGCATGGCTTCGGCTGCAGGCTTTGATGGCACCTCGGCCTATACGCCCGAAAGCTATGACGCCATGGCGCTGATTGCTTTGGCCATGCAGGCAGCCGGTTCCTCGAACCCTGCTGACTATGCCGCCAAGGTGATGGACGTGGCCAACGCCCCGGGTGAGAAAATCTATCCCGGCGAAATCGCCAAGGGTCTGGAACTGCTGGCCGCTGGCACCGACATCGACTGGGAAGGTGCAACGGCGGTTGAACTGATCGGGCCGGGCGAAAGCGCAGGCCGCTACCGCCAGATCGAAGTGAAAGACGGCGCTAACACCACCGTCGGCTTCAAGTGATCTTGACGGCCTAGCCAACACGCGGCCCGGGGGCACACCTCGGGCCGCGTCACATCTGCACCACGCGGGGGCAAACCTGCGGGACACGACAGGGGAACTTGCATGATCGTTGTGGAAGACCTGCACCGCCATTTCGGTGGCTTTCACGCCGTTGATGGGGCGTCGCTTACCATCGAGACCGGTTCAATCACCGGGCTGATCGGCCCCAATGGCGCAGGCAAGACCACGCTGTTCAATGTGATCGCGGGCCGTCTGCCCCCCACATCGGGCCGCGTTGTGATGGACGGTGAAGATATCACCGGCCTGCCCCCGCATCAGCTGTTCGCCAAGGGCCTGCTGCGCACCTTTCAGATCGCGCACGAGTTTTCATCCATGACCGTGCGCGAAAACCTGATGATGGTGCCCGCCCGCCAATCCGGCGAAAGCTTGCTGAACGCGTGGTTTGCCCGCGGCAAGGTGGCCGCTGAGGAGCGCGCTATCCGCGAAAAAGCCGACGAAGTGCTTGAATTCCTGACCATATCACATCTGGCTGATCAGAAGGCCGGGCAAATCTCTGGCGGGCAAAAGAAACTGCTGGAACTGGGCCGCACCATGATGGTCGATGCCAAGATCGTTTTCCTTGATGAGGTCGGCGCCGGCGTGAACCGCACGCTTCTGAACACTATCGGCGATGCAATCATCCGCCTGAACAAGGAGCGCGGCTATACCTTCTGCGTCATCGAACACGACATGGATTTCATCTCGCGCCTGTGCAACCCCGTCATCTGCATGGCCGAAGGCAAGGTTCTGGCCCAAGGCACAGCGGAAGAAGTGAAAAACGACGAACGCGTGATCGAGGCCTATCTGGGCACGGGTCTGAAGAACAAGGTGGTCGCACATGGCTGAACTTTGCAAGAAACAGGAATTTTCGACGAAAATTCCTGCCACGAATTTTCGTCGAAAATTCGTGTCCGGTGGCCGCCATGGCTGACCCCTTCCTGATTGGCGATGCCATGACCGGCGGCTATGGCGGTGCAGATATCCTGCATGGCTGCACCATCGCCGTTGAAAAGGGCGAAATCGCCGTGATCGTCGGCCCCAATGGCGCGGGCAAATCCACCGCCATGAAGGCCGTGTTCGGCATGCTTTCCTTGCGCGAAGGGCATGTTCGGCTGGATGGTGAGGATATCACGAAGCTTTCGCCACAAGCCCGCGTCGCAAAGGGCATGGCCTTTGTGCCGCAAACCAGCAACATCTTCACCAGCATGACGGTGGAAGAAAACCTTGAAATGGGTGCCTTCCTGCGCCGCGATGATATCGCCGCCACCATCGCCCAGATTTACGACCTGTTCCCCATCCTGAAAACCAAACGCTACCAGCCCGCGGGTGAACTATCTGGCGGTCAGCGCCAGCAGGTCGCCGTGGGCCGCGCCCTGATGACCCAACCCAAGGTCCTGATGCTGGACGAACCCACGGCAGGTGTCTCGCCCATCGTGATGGACGAACTTTTCGACCGCATCATCGAAATTGCCCGCACGGGTATCTCCATCCTGATGGTCGAACAGAACGCCCGCCAAGCGCTTGAAATCGCGGACAAAGGCTATGTCCTTGTGCAGGGCCGCAACCGTTTCACCGACACCGGAAAGGCCCTGATGGCCGACCCCGATGTGCGGCGTTCATTCTTGGGGGGCTGACTTATGGATATCCTCAACGCCCTTATCACATTCCTGAACTTCGTCTTTGTGCCCGGCGTCGCCTACGGCGCGCAGCTCGCCCTTGGTGCGCTTGGCATCACGCTGATCTATTCAATCCTGCGGTTTTCCAACTTTGCCCATGGCGATACCATGGCCTTTGGAACCATGGTCACCATATACCTCACATGGGCCATGCAATCGGCCGGCATCAGCATCGCCCCCCTGCCCACCGCCCTGCTCGCCCTGCCCCTTGCCATTGCCGCCACAGCCGCCTTCGTGCTGCTAACCGACCGCGCCGTGTACCGCTTTTACCGACAGCAAAAAGCCAAGCCTGCCATCCTTGTGATCGTCTCGCTGGGTGTGATGTTCATCATGAACGCCGTCGTGCGCCTGCTGATCGGGGTTGACGATCAGGACTTTTTCGATGGCGAACGCTTCATCATTTCTGCCGGTGATTTCAAAGAGATGACGGGTCTTGCCGAAGGCCTTGCCATCAAATCCACCCAAGGCATCACGCTTGTAACCGCAGCCATCCTTGTGGCCGCCTTGTTCTGGTTCCTGCAGAAAACCCGCACCGGCAAGAGCATGCGTGCGTTTTCCGATAACGAAGACCTTGCCCTGCTGTCCGGCATCAACCCCGACCGCGTGGTTGCCGTGACATGGATCATCGCCGCAGGATTGGCCACCATCGCGGGCGTTCTCTACGGGCTCGACAAGTCCTTCAAACCCTTCACCTATTACCAGCTTTTGCTGCCGATGTTCGCCGCCGCCATCGTGGGGGGCCTTGGCTCTCCCATCGGGGCCATCGTCGGGGGTTTTCTGATTGCGCTGTCAGAGGTGATAGTCACCTATGCCTGGAAAAAGGTGATCACCTATGTCGTGCCCGAAAGCATGGCGCCCGAAAACCTGATCCAGCTTCTGTCGACCGATTACAAGTTCGCCGTCAGCTTTACCATTCTGATCATCGTCTTGCTGTTCATGCCGACCGGCATCTTCAAGGGGAAAACGATATGACCCGTTACAAGACCCCCTTGCTGTTTGCCGGCGTTGCACTGCTGTTCATGCTGTCAGGCATGATGAACAGCTGGAACTACGCCTTCAGCCTGCTGAACTTTTCGCTGATCTTTGCTGTCATGGCCCTTGGGCTGAACCTGCAATGGGGCTTTGCCGGGTTGTTCAACACGGGCCTGATGGGTTTTGCTGCACTTGGCGGGCTTGCCGTGGTGCTGGTGGCCGCTGATCCCGTGCCCGAAGGCTGGGCGTTGGGCGGCCCAAGGCTGATGCTGGCACTGGCCTTTGGCGTGGCGGCGATCTTTGCCACGGTTGCAGTTTATGGCCGCATGGCGCCGGGGCGCAACCGCAACATCGCCATGGTCGTGATCCTGATACTCGCCTTCTTTGCCTACCGCGCCATTCTGGACCCTGCGGTCAATGGCGTGGAAAGCTTCAACCCTGCCACCAATGGCAATCTTGGCGGCCTTGGCCTGCCCGCGCTGCTGGCATGGCCCGTGGGTGGCCTGCTGGCCGCCGCCGCCGCCTGGGCCATCGGCAAAACCGCGCTTGGCCTGCGGTCTGACTACCTTGCAATTGCCACGCTGGGCATTGCTGAAATCATCGTGTCCGTGCTGAAAAACGAAGATTGGCTGGCGCGTGGCGTGAAGATGGTGAATGACCTGCCCCGCCCTTGGCCGGTGGCCGAAGAGGTGGTGCTGCAGCAAACGCCGTGGTTCACAGACCTTGCCGCCAATTGGGGTTTTGATCCTATCACCGGGTCATCCATTCTGGTCAAGCTCTTGTATGCCATGCTGTTCCTTGCCATTCTGGCCGTGATTATCTGGCTGACCGAACGCGCGCTTGCATCGCCATGGGGCCGCATGATGCGCGCCATCCGTGATAACGAAGTCAGCGCCGCCGCCATGGGCAAGGATGTGAAACGCCAGCATCTGCAGGTGTTCATCCTTGGCTCGGCCATTGTGGGTGTGGGTGGGGCGATGCTGACGAACATGCAGGGGTTGATGAACCCCGGCACCTACAACCCCTTGCAGTTCACCTTTCTGATCTGGGTCATGGTCATTGTCGGCGGGTCGGGCAGCAACTGGGGGTCAGTGCTGGGCGGGCTGTTCATCGGCTGGCTGTGGCTGGTGGCCGAAAACCTTGGGCCGGGGCTGATGCAGCAGTTCACGGCGCTGATCCCGGACGGGTTTCTGAAAACCACGCTGAACGACAACGCCCAGCACATGCGGTTGTTGTTCATTGGGGTGATCCTGCTTTTGGTGCTGCGGTTCAACCCACGCGGGCTGATCCCGGAAAAGTAGGCGCCCTGCATTGCGGGCAGAGTGAGTATTTTCGCAAAGAGAAAGACGCAAGGAAGCGACATTTTTTGTCGTGAGCGGACGGGTTTTCAAGGACAGGGCAGCGCAAACCTGCGGGAAAGCTGTGTTAACCGGAGAAAGCACCATGAAAACCCATGCGCGAGTCGTCGTCATCGGGGGCGGCGTTGTTGGCTGCTCGGTGCTCTATCACCTGACGAAACTCGGCTGGTCAGACGTCATGCTGATTGAACGGGCAGAGTTGACGGCGGGCAGCACATGGCATGCCGCAGGCGGGTTTCACACGCTTAACGGCGATACTAACATGGCCGCCCTGCAGGGCTATACCATCCGCCTGTACAAAGAGCTTGAAGCCATCACCGGCATGTCCTGCGGGCTGCACCATGTGGGCGGCATCACGCTGGCCGATAATCAGGCGCGGTTTGATCAGTTGAAGGCCGAACGCGCCAAGCACCGCTACATGGGGCTGGATACGGAAATCCTGACGCCCGCCGAAGTGGCCAAGCTGACCGATGGCATGGTGAATGTCGATGGCATCATCGGGGCACTTTATGACCCGCTTGATGGCCACCTTGACCCCTACGGCACGACCCACGCCTATGCCAAGGCCGCGAAAATGGGCGGGGCCGAGATTGTGCTGCACACGAAGGTGACGGCCACCAACCCCACGAAAGACGGTTGGGAAGTGGTCACCGACAAGGGCACCATCACCTGCGAACATCTGGTCAACGCCGCAGGCCTTTGGGCGCGTGAGGTGGGCGCCATGGCAGGCGTTTACCTGCCCCTGCTGCCGATGGCGCACCAATACCTTGTCACCGATGACATCCCCGAAATCGTGGCCCGGGGCGGGCGTGAATTCCCACATGTGATGGATCCGGGCGGCGAGTCGTATCTGCGGCAGGAGGGGCGCGGCTTCTGCATCGGCTTCTACGAAAAGCCCTGCGAAGGTTGGAGCATTGACGGCACCCCATGGGAATGGGGGCAGGAACTACTGCCTGATGCCTATGACAAGATCGCCGACAGTATCGAGTTTTCCTACAAACGCTTTCCCGCCCTGCAACGCGTCGGCGTCAAACGTGTGATCCACGGGCCGTTCACCTTTGCCCCCGATGGCAACCCGCTGATCGGCCCCGTGCCGGGCCTGCGCAACTATTGGTCCGCCTGCGCCGTGATGGCCGGGTTCAGCCAGGG
>JBJOQW010000091.1:0-3419 GCA_046049665.1 Pseudomonadota bacterium
GACGACCTTCTGGAACTCCATCAGGCGTTCGCGCGAATGGCCCAGACGGACCGAGCCCGTCACATGGTAATTCATCGGATAGTCAACCTCGGCCCCCAGCCGCCGATACAATTCCGCGCTATAGCGCTGCATGTTCATAATCGACCAGGACGAGGAAAACGTCGGCACATTGCCCGCCGCATGCCAGGTGCTGCCCGCCGTCAGTTCATTCTTTTCCAGAAGCAGCGCATCCGTCCAGCCCGCCTTCGCCAGATGGTACAGGCAAGATGCCCCCACAGCACCCCCGCCAATGATGACAATGCGTGCCTGTGCCGGAAAATCCATGCCTCATCCTCCCAAAACTGGCCGCACTCTGCCCCGTCGCGATTTTCCTTTCAATGATCAGCACTTCTGCATATTAATCGGAAAAAACGATAAGGGGGCAGAACATGCAAATCGAACTCATCGACACCTTCCTTGACCTCGTCGAAACGCGCAGCTTCAACCGCACCGCCGAACGCCTTGGCATCACGCAATCATCCGTCTCGGGCCGCGTGCAGGCGTTAGAGGCCGCCACCGGCGTGCGCCTCTTCAACCGCTCCCGCGCAGGCACCGATCTGTCGCCCGAAGGCGTGCGCTTTGAACCCCATGCCCGCACCCTGCGCCACGAATGGCGCGAGACGCTGCGGCAGGTGCAAGGCGGTGAGCGCCCCACCCTCCGCCTTGGCGTGCAGAATGATCTGGCCGCCGCCCATATTGGCGAATTGCTGGCAGGCTTTCGCAAGGGCCTGCCGCAGGCCAGCTTTTATGTCGAGCCTGACTATTCCAACCAGATGAGCGTGGATGTGCTGTCCGGCAACCTTGATTTTGCCCTCCTTTACAGCCCCAAACCCCACCCTGACCTGCATTTCGCCAGCATCGGCCAGATGACCTATCGCATGGTCAGCACTGATGTTTCGGCCCGCGCCGCCATCACGCCCGACCGCTATATCGCCACGCATTTCTCGGCGGCGTTTGACGTGGCCCATCGCCAGCTTCTGCCAGAACTTGTGACCGCGCCCCTGTCACTCGGCCAAAGTGCCACGGTGGAATCCCTGCTGCTGACCATGGGGGGCACGGGCTATGTGCTGTCAGATGCCGCTGACCGTATGCTGGCAACGGCGCAGTTTCATGCCGTGACCGATGCGCCCGACATTACGCAGCCCGTCTTTGCCGCCGTGCATGTACGCAACCGCATTTCCAAAACCCACCGCCGCATGACGCGCATTGCATCCCGCGTGTTTTCGCGCCGCGCTACATCTGCGTCCGAAGCTGATATCCCGGAGAATGAGCCAGAAGAACTCGGGTAATCACGCGCCCCGCCCCGTCGCGCGTGATCCGCGTGGTGGTGAACAGGGCCGTGCCCGTGGGCACCCACAGCGCCTTGGCCTGCCCCGCATCGGCCCCCGTGGCGGAAAAGGTGATCTCGCCCGTGGCATAAGACACGGTCGTGACCAGCCATTCGTTGATGCTGATCGCCCGCAGGTCCGGCAAGGGTGGCACTACGTCCAGATGCAACTCGCGCACCTCATGCGCATAGGGCTTGGCATCCGCCATATGCAGCGTTTCCAGATGCAGGACGTTACCCTGCCCCACCTGCTCCCAGATAATCTGGTGGCCGTAAGCGCGCCCCAACGCCTCCACTTCCGCACGAACCACTGGAATAGACAGCGTGGCCTTGCGCACCGGAATGGCCAATACCCGCGTCCCACCCTTGCGCTTGCGCTCCAGCACGCCATGCGCCGCCAGATCGCGCAACGCCCGGTTTACCGTGGCGCGCGCGCAGCCAAAGGTGCGGGCCAGGTCTTCTTCGTTCGGAATGGCCGACCCTAGCGGCCATTCGCCGCTGCGGATGCGCGCCTGCACCTCGGCGCGGATATCTTCCCAGCCTGTCACAACGCATCCCCCAACCGCGTCATCACTTGCTGAAATCGCGTGCGGACCCGGTCCCGCGCCACATGCGCGCCACCTTGCACAATGTGCCGCCCAGCTGACCACAGGTCTGTCACCATCCGGTCATGCCCGGCAAAGATGAACGTATCCAGAATGGCATCGCCGTTGCGGCTGGCCAGATCACCCTGATCGTCCAGCCGCATCAGATCGGCCCAATCGCCCAGCCTGATCGCCCCCGCCTGCCGCCCTGCCGCCTGCGCCCCACCCGCACAAACCCCGTCATGCAGCACGCGGCCCGTGGAACGGTCAGCCGTGGCAAACATCGCGCGTCCCCGGTGTTGCAGGCGCTGCGAATATTCCAGCATCTGCAATTCCTCGCGCAGGGACACGCGCACATTACTGTCCGACCCCACGCCAAACCGCCCTTCAGCCGCCAGCCAGCCCGGCCCGTCAAAAATACCATCGCCCAGATTGCCTTCGGTGATCGGGCACAGGCCCGCCACCGCCCCCGTCGCCGCCAGCCCCGCCACCTCTGTCGCCGTCATCTGCGTGGCATGGATCAGGCACCAGCGCGGCGTCACATCGGCATTGGCGATCAGCCACTCCGTGGGCCGCGCACCCGTATGGGCCAGCACCTCATCAACCTCGGCCACCTGTTCGGCCAGATGCAGATGCAGGGGCGCCTGTGGGGCCAGCCCCACAACGGCGCCCAGTCCCGCGGGGCTGACCGCGCGCAACGAATGCGGGGCGACACCGATTGTGCTATCGGGCGGCAACAATGCCATGGCCTTGGCCGCATGATCCCACAGGGTCTGAAACTGCCCCACGTCATTGCCAAAGCGCAACTGCCCCGCCGTCAAGGCCCGCCCATCGCACCCCCCCCGCTCATACAGCACCGGCAGCAGCGTCAGCCCCAGCCCCGCTTCCCTTGCTGCCGCCACAATCCGCACCGACATTTCCGCCGGGTCCGCATACCGCACGCCCCCCACCGCATGGTGCAGATAATGAAACTCCGCCACCGCCGCGAAACCCGCCTCTGCCATCTCCACAAAGACCTGCGCCGCTATCGCCTGCACATCATCCGGCGAAAGCTGATCAAGGAAACGGTACATCAGCGCCCGCCATGTCCAGAAACTGTCCTGCCCTGCTGTGCGCCGTTCCGTCAGCCCCGCCATCGCCCGCTGAAACGTATGCGAATGCAGGTTCACCGGCGCCGCCAGCAAAATCCCCTCGCCGCCCGCAACGCCCGTTTCAATGCCGCTGATCCGCCCGCCGTCCACGGTGATACGCACATCGCTTGCCCAGCCATCAGGCAACAATGCGGTTCTGGCGGTGATCTGCATGGGAGGCCCCGGATTATTATGTGCATACATAATAACCTTGACGTAAAAATATGTATAGACATAATATGCCCAGACTCACCGGGGATCGCAGTTCAAATGGGCACGCTTCTGACCCAGGCCACGCTGGCCACCATGGATGGCGGCTATGGCCTTGTGCCCGATGGC
>JBJOQW010000092.1:0-11590 GCA_046049665.1 Pseudomonadota bacterium
CGTGAAGCTTTCACCAAGATCATCGGGCCGAAACCCTACCTGGCCGATATGTGAAACGTTCAAACGCCGTTCGCGCCCAAACCGCCCACATATCCCTTCATCTTCCAAATTTTCAAAGAGCGCGGCGACAAAAATTGACAAGGTCACTAGTTTCCTAGCGCATCCCCGCCAACCGTATCTCCAGATTTTGCGGGCCGTTGCTTTCGCTTCATCCCGCCACCGTCGCGTTTCCGCTTCGGTGAGGCGCTATTTACGGATGGGGCCACCAAGCCGCAAGAGGAAAAATGCATGCTGTCGCAAAATTTTTGCAAAGCACATTTTCTGCACAAAATCTGGGGCTTGGCGACACGATCGACACAAGTCGCACAACGGCGGCGCAACAATCATACCCGGAAAAGCGGCCCGCTGGTGCGACTCGTGCCGCTTTAGCCGGCTACCAGCCTTGCGCGGCCCTGCCATCCGGACCGGATGACGCGTGCCGCTAGCAATGCGGCAATGATCCCCAGGTAAATCAGCGCCTCGGCTGCCCATGTCTTTTGCAGCATGACAAAATGCACGGCCCCCAGCAGGCCTGCGGCATAGGTCAGCATGTGCAACCTGCGCCAGCGCAAGGGCCCCAGCCGCCGGATCGCCCAGTTCGCCGAGGTGATGGCCAAAGGGATCATCAGCACAAAGGCCGCCATGCCGATGATGATGTAGGGGCGCTTGTAAAGGGCATCCAGAATCTCGCTCCAGCGCAGGCCAAGGTCCAGGACAGCCCAGGCCAGCAGATGCAGCGCCACATAGGCAAAGGCCAGAAGGCCGATGGCGCGCCGGAACTTGATCAGGTTCACACCCGCCCAGCGCATTGGTGTGATGCACAAGCCCGCCACCAGCAGCTGCAACGCAATCTCACCCAGTTCGCGTTCCAGCGTCTTTGCCGGGTCCGGGCCCAGATCACCGCCTAACGCCAGCGCGAACAACCATGCAAACGGCAGCAGGCCCAGCAGATAGACCGGCCATGTCGGCAGCCATTTGGCCCAACTGTTCACCTGACCCAGCATCAGTAATCAACCGCCAGATCCTGCCCCGCATAAAGGCTGGCCACTTCGGCCTCATAGCCATTGAACATCAGCGTATCCTGACGCCCGGCAAACAGCCCGCCACCAATGCGCCGTTCCGATGCCTGCGACCAGCGCGGATGGTCGACCTGTGGGTTCACATTGGCATAGAACCCATATTCGCTGGGCTGCAGCATGTTCCATGTCGTGGGCGGCATCGTGTCTGTCAGACTGATGCGCACGATGGATTTGATCGACTTGAAGCCGTATTTCCACGGCACCACCAGCCGGATGGGCGCGCCGTTCTGGTTTGGCATCGGCTCACCATACAGCCCCGTCGCCATCAGGGTCAGCGGATGCATCGCTTCATCCAGACGCAGACCTTCACGGTAGGGCCATTCGATAAAGTTGCTGGTCTGCCCCGGCATTTCCTCGGGCCGCACCAGCGTTTCGAACGCCACGAACTTGGCCCCCGGTTGCACGCCAACGCGGTTCAGAAGGCCCGCAAGCGCGAACCCGTTCCACGGGATGATCGCGCTCCACGCCTCAACACAGCGGAAACGGTAGATGCGCTCTTCGATCGGCTGGTCTTTCAGCACATCCGCCAGATCATAGGTGCCCGGCTTATCCACCATGCCGTCAATCACGATGGACCAGGGATCAGTCGTCAGGCTGCCTGCATAGGCTGCCGGATCTTCCTTGCCCGTGCCGAATTCGTAAAAGTTGTTATAGCTGGTGACGTCTTCGAACGTGTTGGGCTCTTCGCTGGTGGAATAGGGCGACTTCGCCTGCGCCAGCCCAACCTGCGGTGCCGCCAGCAAGGCCGCCGTGCCCACCATCAACTGCCGCCGGTTGATCCAATCTGCCTTGGGTGTGACGTCTGACCAGCCAAGTTTTCTCGTGCCGCGCATTGCATGCTCCATCTGCGTTTTGCAGGAATATACGGGCGGCAAGCCGGAAAGACGCATGAAATTGCGCCTGTTCACAGCAATGCGATAGACCGCAACATTGCCCCCCACCTGCACCGCGATCATCTCGGTTCCGTCCGCGCCATCACCAATGCCACCGGAGCCCGCATCGAATCCGCCATCTACAAACCTTACGGCGAGCAGACCGAGACCCTCTCCCCCGCCAACCTGACGCCCGAATCCAAAGGCTGGATCGGAGAGCGGTATGATGCCGACGCAGGCCTGCAATACCTCAACGCCCGCTACTACGACCCCGTGCTGGGCCTGTTCCTGCAGCCGGACTGGTTTGAGGTTCTAAGGCCGGGGGTCGGCACGAACCGGTTCAGCTACAGTTTCAACGATCCGGTGAATTTCAGTGACCCAAGTGGGCATGAACGGATTTCGCCAAAGTTTAGCAAGAGTCTAAACGATGCCCTTACGCGGACGTTTGAAGCTATTCGCTCTTCATTGAGAAAGGATGTTGCCGCCGCCGGTTCATTGGCTGCTAGGTATGATCGTGGAGAGCGAACAGGTTGGTTCGCGCGACTGGGCTGGTCTTCGTCGGAGCAACGTCTTCATCGCGAAGTCCGGCGCGACCAAAACTGTACATCTGGCACGACTTGTTCAGCCGTCACTGGTAATACGTTTCGACAATATGGGGCGAACGTGTCAACCATCTTGGCCGGAATTGGCTCGAGTGGCTCGGGAGTGAAAGTCGAAATGGGCAATGGTCCGCGTTCACCTACAGGGGGTATCGCCACCGCCCCGCGCCCAGGAACATCAACCACAATTTATGGTGACTTCTTCTTGGACTCGGTGACCAGTAGCAATGGCTTATCCGTTCCCCAAACTGACTCTACACGTATCGGCTATTTGGTGCATGAAATGGGCCATGCATATTAGGGGTTAACCGATCAGCTGTCTCGTTCTGGTCTTGCATCGTTGGGGATTGGTCTAGGTACGCCGGGCGTCAACCCTCCATTTAATGATGATCCTGCAATGTATGATGTTTATGGTGCGACCGGACGGGACGCAGCAATACGCTTGGGTGTCAGCGACCATAACGATAGGTTTATCTGTATGACAGGATTGAGGGGATGTTGAGCATCATGCTAAGAGTATTTTTTCTGCCAGTTATTCTTTCCGGCTGTGTTTCTGTGCCTATCTCCGAAAAGGTATGGCAGTTAGGGTCTGCCGCGCCTCAAGTCACAGTTTCTGGCCCTCAAGAATCGAATACGTCATTTGCATTTACGCTGACCATAAAGAACTTGGCCCCGATTCCGGTATGCTATGATGGAAACGCTGAATTTATGATTGGACTCGGCATTCGAAATGCAGATACGGGAGCAAGCCTCTCATGGGTAGACGGTCCGATTGCAGCTGGCGGTGGAGGTGTAACCACCCAAAGATACCTTCTAGAGGCTGGCGAGAGCGTTTCCCAAGTTATTCAGTTGCCACGTCCGTTGGCAGGTCCATACTCGACTCCTTTTGTCGATAGTCGATACAACATCGGTGATCGGCTGGTTGCAGTGGGTGGCGAGGAATTCTATTCTTGTGAGTATGGTTCAACCCTCGAGGCAATGGCAAATGAGGGGACATTAGTGGTGTTTTCGGACCAATCCAAAGTTTTTCAAGAGTGATAGCTAGCGTTAGCAAGCTTTAGGTCGAGTTGTTCCATGACTTTCGCGCGGGTTCACCCACCGTTCCAATGGAAGCAATGACCCTGCGCTGTCTGGTGTCCGGTGAGGATAGGCGTTCCGCCGATAGCAGAAAGCCAAGCTACGCCGCCCACCCCGGTCCTTAACAAATCCCTCATCCCGCCATCCAACCCATTGATTAAATTCGCCCCAAAATCTGTCCCATCATGGGACACGCCTTTTCATCCCACCCACAACTCCGCCCACAACCGCCGCTCCCCCACCCCCGTCCCGCCACAAACCGCACAGCCGGCGCCCCCACAGGCCGGGCAAGGTGTCAACATCAACTCCTGCCCCAGCACCCCCCGCAGCACATCCCGCACCAAAAACTCCGGCACCCCCAGATCAACCAGCCGCGTCACGGCCCCGGCGGCGGCGTTCGTATGCAGGGTTGACAGAACCAGCCGCCCCACCTGCGCCGCCTGCGCCGCAATCTCGGCCGTCTCGCCAGCCCTGATCTCACCAATCAGGATCACACTCTTGCGGCCTAGCGCAACTGTTCCGAAATCGCTTGACAGATCGAGGCTGACAGCAGGTTCACCGCTGCCTGCTGTGCCTCGCGCGTCGGGTGATAGGGGTCGCGCACCGCACCTGATGACCGTTGCCGAAAGTGGCGCGGGTTCCCGACATTCAGCGCAAGGGTTTCCGGCGTGTGCCCCTGCACAATGCTGCAACGGCTGCCCGCCTGATGAAACGCCGCCACGATATTGTCTTGCGCACGGCTGCGCAGAACCGCCGTGCGTTCGTGGTAGACCGGTGTCGTCGTCATGAAGATGCAGGGCAGATCCGCAGGCAACTGCGCCATCGTGCTGTGTACATCGGCCAGCGCTGCCGCAGGATCGCTCGCCCAGCGTTCAGCCCCGTTGCCCAGGAATGACAGCACCAGAAGACGTGGCATATAGTGTTCATGCTGAAACATCGTTTCAAACGCCGACTGCCCGCTTTCGCAGAAATCAAGGTTCCGGTCGCGCCCGATCTGCACATAGGGGTTTTCGCTGCTGTTCAGCACGCCATAGCTGCCCGCATTCGCCCGCCAGCGTTTGTCAACATCGCAAAGCGCACTTTTGCCCCGGTCCGTCCGGCTGATCCATGACCCCAGCGATGTTGACCGCACACCAATCACACCCACCGTCGGTTCATTTGGCAAATCCACACGGGTGCCTTGCGGCCAATACGCCGCGCAATGCGCAACCGGCATTTCAAAGAATGACAACAGCGGTGGTGCCAACCCGAACGTGATCTGTGAATCGCCCAGAACCAGCACATCCATCGCCGGCGCATCGGCCCTGACCGGCAAGGCCAGTTGCGCCATCAGCAACGTTGCCGCCAGCCACCGCCACAGCCCCCCCGGTTTCCCCGTCACATCAGCCAATTCCACGCCACTTTCACAGATGCTCAGTTGCACAAGGCGCATTTGCCATTGCCGCATCCACGTTACGGGCAAAGTCCCGTAACCGTTTTCAACAAACCGTGCATTGGCCGCATCCGCCATGGCGCTGCGATTGTTTGAAACACTCGCCCCGCCCAGATCACGCCCGGTCACAAATTTTTGTCTGGAAACCTCAATTTGCCACTGCTTAGGGCGCGCGGGCCGCATGACAAGGCCCATTTGCCGGATCATCGACATGATCCGATTGCACATCGAACCCCATATAACGCTCAGCCAACAACGGCTTAGATCAAACGGGAGTGACACCAATGATCCGTAGAACCTTTATCGCCCTGACCGCTGCTGCATCCTTCATCGCAATGCCAGCCTTTGCGCAGGACAAAGACATCGTCGATACCGCCGTCGGCGCAGGCACCTTCAACACGCTCGCCGCAGCACTGACCGCTGCTGGCCTGGTTGAAACGCTGAAGGGCGAAGGCCCGTTCACCGTATTCGCGCCAACCGATGATGCCTTCGCTGCCCTGCCCGCAGGCACCGTAGAAGATCTGCTGAAGCCCGAAAACAAGGACAAACTGGTCGCAGTGCTGACCTATCACGTGGTACCCGGCAAGGTCATGTCCACTGACCTGACCGAAGGCATGACGGCTGCCACCGTGAATGGCGCGAACGTCACCATCACGCTGGAAGGCGGCGCAAAAGTGAACGGCGCGAACGTTACCGCAGCCGACATCGCAGCCACCAACGGCGTGATCCACGTGATCGACGCCGTGATCCTGCCGCCCCAATGATTTGGGAAAACCAGGGGGGCCAATGGCCCCCCTGACCCCACCCGTCTGAAAGGGTGGCAATGCAATCACTCAACTCTTGGGTTTGCCTGACAGTTGGTGCACCATGTGCCCCGAAACACATCCGGGTCCGGGCCACAGTGAACGTCAAGAAAAACAGCATCACCTTGGGCGCAACAGGCGCCGCCCGTCTGCAAAAGGACCATGGCATCCTGTTTTTTCCGCAGTTGCGCGGCGAAGCTCTTGTGCAAGGTGCCGACCACCTGCTGGAACGGTTCAGCCAGCACCTGCCTGCAAAATTCATGCCGCTGGGTGCCTACAGCTATTCCCGCAGCTTCTTTACCAATGTTGCCCGTATTGGCCGGTATTGCTCTGTCGGCGAACGGGTCACGGTCATGGGCAACCGCCATCCGGTAGACTGGGCTTCGTCCAACCCAGTCTTTTACCGCCGCAAGCGTGCCAAAGCATGGGGCAGCGCACGTGCCCTGTTCCCCGAATTTGATGATCTGGGCCCGCCCGTGGAAATCGCCGATGATGTCTGGATCGGGGATGATGTGCTTTTGGCCCATGGGGTGAAACTGGGTACCGGATGCGTGGTCGCCGCCCGCGCTGTCGTCACGCATGACGTGCCGCCCTATGCCATTGTCGCCGGTACGCCGGCACGGGTCATCCGCCTGCGCTTTTCTGAACAGGTGGTCGAACGCATGCTGGCCTCGGCCTGGTGGGATTGGCCCGTTTCTGCATGGGATGCCGTTGATCCACGCGCCATTGACGCCTTTCTTGCCCGCGCCGACATGCTGCGCGACTCTCTGCCACGCTTGCCCGAGGCCCGCTTTACCCCCGCCCAACTCATTGCCAGCCAGGATACGCCTTAGCTGGTTTGGCCCATCCTGCGCCCGATCCTTGGCAGGCACTTGGCGCGCGCCCACCCGGCAGGCAGGCGCGCAGCCTTAATGAACTACCACCTCTGGTGGGCGTTGGCGGCGTGATGCGCTGACGCGGTCGCCGATCATCAGGCCATCTGGCCCGGCACCAACCACCACCGTCGTCCCATCCAGCACATCGCCCGACAGGATCATTTCGGCAAGCGGGTCTTGCAGATGCCGCTGGATCACGCGCTTCAAGGGGCGCGCGCCGAAGACCGGATCATAACCTTCATCGGCCAGCCATTGCCGCGCCTCGGCGCTCAGCTCCAGAACGATCTTGCGCCCGGCCAGCCGCGCCTCAAGCCGCTTGATCTGGATATCCACGATCGCGCCCATATCGGCCCGGTCAAGCCGTTCAAAGATGACCTGTTCATCCAGACGGTTCAGAAATTCTGGCCGGAAATGTGCGCGCACCGCGTCTTCCACTTCGCGCCGTGCCAGTGCCGTATCCGCCCCTTCGGGCAATTCCGACAAGGCCCTTGCCCCAAGGTTTGATGTCAGCACGATCAGCGTTTGCTTGAAATCCACCGTGCGGCCGTGACCATCGGTCAGCACGCCGTCATCCAGCACCTGCAGCAGCACGTTGAACACATCGGGATGTGCCTTTTCCACCTCGTCAAACAGGATCACCTGATAGGGCCTGCGCCGCACAGCCTCGGTCAGCACGCCGCCTTCGTCATAGCCCACATAGCCGGGGGGCGCGCCAATCAGGCGGGCGACCGAATGCTTTTCCATGAACTCGCTCATGTCGATGCGCACCATCGCCTGATCATCATCAAACAGATAGACCGCCACCGCCTTGGTCAGTTCCGTCTTGCCCACTCCCGTTGGCCCCAGAAACAGGAAGCTGCCAAGCGGACGGTTTTCATCGTTCAAGCCCGCCCGCGCACGCCGCACCGCATTGGCCACCGCTGTCAGCGCCTGGCCCTGCCCAACCACGCGTTTGCCAAGCTCTTCTTCCATGCGCAGCAGTTTTTCCCGCTCGCCTTCCAGCATCTTGGTCGTAGGAATTCCCGTCCAGCGCTCTACCACTTCGGCAATCTGTTCGGGCCGCACTGCCTCGGCCACAATCGCCTGCCCTTCGCGCGCTTCCGCCTCGGTCAGCTGCTTTTCCAGCCCCGGAATGCGCCCGTATTGCAGCTCGCCCGCCTTGGCGAAATCGCCATCACGTTTGGCAATTTCCAACTCGGCCCGCGCCTGTTCCAACGCCCCTTTCAGCCCGCGCGCCGCCTCAAGGCTGTCGCGTTCGGCCTGCCAGCGCGCTGTCATTTCGGTGGAGCGTTCCTGCAATGCGCCCAGTTCACGCTCCAGCTTTTCCAGACGGTCGCGGCTGGCTGCGTCATCCTCTTTGCGCAGCGCTTCTGCCTCGATCTGCAATTGCAGGATCTGACGGTCCAGCGCATCCAGTTCTTCGGGCTTGCTGTCCACTTCCATGCGCAGGCGGCTGGCTGCCTCATCAATCAGGTCAATCGCCTTGTCGGGCAGGAAACGGTCCGTGATATAGCGGTGGCTTAACGTGGCCGCTGCCACCAGTGCAGAATCGGAAATCCGCACGCCGTGGTGCAGTTCGTATTTTTCCTTGATGCCCCGCAGGATGGAAATCGTATCCTCCACCGTGGGTTCGCTTACAAACACCGGCTGGAACCGCCGCGCGAGGGCCGCGTCCTTTTCCACATATTTGCGGTATTCGTCCAGCGTCGTGGCCCCCACGCAGTGCAATTCGCCCCGCGCCAAGGCAGGCTTGATCAGGTTCGCCGCATCCATCGCCCCTTCGGATTTGCCCGCGCCGACCAGCGTGTGCATCTCGTCCACGAACAGGATCACTTCGCCTGCTGCCGCCTCAATCTCCGACAAGATCGCTTTCAGGCGTTCTTCAAATTCGCCGCGATATTTGCTGCCCGCAATCAGCGAGCCCATGTCCAGCGCCATCAGGCGTTTGTTGCGCAAGGATTCCGGCACATCGCCATTGACGATGCGCAAGGCCAGCCCTTCGGCAATCGCCGTCTTGCCCACGCCCGGCTCGCCAATCAACACCGGGTTGTTCTTGGTCCGTCGTGACAGCACCTGCATCGTGCGGCGGATTTCCTCATCCCGCCCGATGATCGGGTCGATCTTGCCGTCGCGCGCCGCCTCGGTCAGGTCACGCGCGTATTTCTTCAAGGCGTCATACCCGGCTTCCGCATTGGCCGTATCCGCCGTGCGCCCCTTGCGCACATCATTGATCGCACTGTTCAACCCCTGCGGTGTGACTGCCCCCGCCACCAGCGCATCCTTGGCCCGACCCGTGACCATCGCCAGCGCCATCAGAATGCGTTCCACCGGCACAAAGGCATCGCCTGCCTTCTTGGCGAGCTTTCCCGCCTCATCCAGCACCCGCACAAGTGCCGGGTCCATGAACGGCTGCGCATCGCCTGTCACCTTGGGCAGCTTGGCCATGGCCAGACGCAACGCCTCCACCACTCGCGCCGGTTCACCCCCTGCGCGCTTGATCAGGTTGCTTGCCAAGCCCTGATCATCATCCATCAAGGCCTGCAACAGATGCTCGGGCGTCAGCCGTTGATGGCTTTCCCGCATCGCAATGGTCTGCGCCGCGTTCAAAAACCCGCGCGACCGTTCCGTGAACTGCTCAAGGTTCATCGGCATTCTCCTTTGTCCAAAGCACCGAAGGACCCGCCCGATTGCGGCACGCGGCCCCCAGCCTACCTCTTTCAAATGGGAATGCGTCGCGCTTTCGGCAAGGGTTGCAACGGCAGCAAAGGCACCCGGCCTGCCGCCGTGATATGAAACACATCGCCCCCTTCAATCACAATTGCCGTCACCGGCCCGCCATAGCCCGCCGCCGTGTCAATGTTCACCCGGTTGCCATAATGCGTCGGAACTTCCACCACCGTATGCCCATGCACAATCAGCGCCCCGTGATCCGTCGTGTCAGACAAAAAAGGCTCCCTGATCCAGACCAGGTCATCCTCGATCTGGGCCTCCAATGGAATGCCCGGCCGGAGGCCTGCATGCACAAAGACCACATCCTCAATCTGATGCCATGTCGGCAGGCCATCTATAAACGCCCGGTGCACCGCAGGCACTGCCGCCAAGGCTTCGGCATGCACCTTACGAATGGGCCGATCCGCAGCGTTGACTACACCATAACTCGCCAATGTCGCCGCACCACCAAGGCGCGGATGCAACCATGACAATGTCGCTGTCAGGCGCGGATCATGGTGATCTTTGCTATCCAGATAGCCCGTGAACATGCGGTCATGGTTGCCTTTCAGCACAACCCAGTCCTGCCCGCTGGCCTGCCCCGCCATCAGAAAATCAATCACCCCCCGGCTATCCGGCCCGCGGTCCACCAGATCGCCCAGATGCACGATTGGTGCCGCGCCATGCCGGGCCATATCTTCGGCAATAAACGCATGCGCCACCTGCAGCTTTTCCAGCTGACCGTGGATATCCCCGATGGCGTAACTGCGCATGTTCATTGTAACCTAATGATTGTGCGCCACCCTCTACCCCCATGTGCGCCCGGGGGCCAGCCCTGCCGTTTGACCCTGCCCCCCAGCAGGCATAGGGTGACGCCAATTTGAACAAACGGGGCGCACATGGCACAAATCGGGTTGATCGGGCTTGGCACAATGGGTGCAGCCCTTGCGCTGAACATCGCGGAAAAGGGCTTTGACATCGCGGTCTATAACCGCACGGCCAGTGTCACTGCCGATTTTCACGCCACGGCAGGTGCCTTGGCCCCGCGCATCACGCCCAAAACCACGCTGGAAAGCTTTGTGGCCGCCATCACGCCACCCCGCGCCATCATCTTGATGGTGCCTGCAGGCCCTGTGGTCGATGACCAGATCGCCGCGCTGCGCCCGCTTTTGGGCCGTGATGACCTCATCATTGACGCCGGCAATGCCGAATTCCACGATACCGAACGCCGCGCCGTGGATGCTGATGTGGCGGGTGTGCCCTTCATCGGCATGGGCGTTTCCGGGGGAGAGGAAGGCGCGCGTCACGGCCCTGCCATCATGGGCGGTGGGCCAAAGGCCGCGTGGGACCGTGTCGCCCCGATCATGCAGGCGATTGCGGCGAAACATGAGGGCGACCCTTGCGCCACATGGATGGGGCCGGGCGGGGCCGGGCATTTCGTGAAAACCGTGCATAACGGCATCGAATACGCCGATATGCAGATGATCTCCGAAGTGTACGGCATCATGCGTGATGGTCTGGCCATGCCCGCCGCAGCCATTGGTGGCGTGTTTGACGGCTGGAACAAGGGCGTTCTGCGCAGCTATCTGATCGAGATTTCGGGGGCTGTGGCAGGTGCGGTTGACCCCGAAACCGGCAACCCCATGCTGGACATCATCCTTGATGCCGCAGGCCAAAAGGGCACAGGCCGCTGGACAGCGATTGAGGCGCAGCATCTGGCAGCCCCCGTCCCGGTGATTGAGGCGGCAGTGGCCGCGCGCAACGTCTCCTCCCGCTTGCATGCCCGTGTGCTGGGTCAGGCCACCTACAAGGCCGCGCCGCAGCCCGTGCCGGATGGGGCTGTGTCGGTGGCCGATCTGGAAGGCGCGCTGATTGCCGGGAAAATCCTGTGCTATGCCCAAGGGTTTGACATGCTGAATGCGGCGTCGAAAACCTTTGGCTGGGGCGTGCCCCTGCCCGAGGTCGCCCGCGTCTGGCGCGCAGGCTGCATCATCCGGTCCGACATGCTGAACGATATGGCCACGGCGCTGACCGATGATCCCGCCCGCAACCTGATGCTGGCGCCTGTGTTCGTGAACCACCTGAAAACCCACCATGTTGCGCTC
>JBJOQW010000093.1:0-50037 GCA_046049665.1 Pseudomonadota bacterium
CGCTCATCAGCCGGTTTGCCACGAACAGGGTGGCCGCAAAGGCCGCAATCGGCAGCACAAGGCGGATCACATTGGGCAGCGTCAGCAACGAGATTTCAAGGAAGACAAGCGCCGATTGCCCATCACCTATCAGCTGGTCAAACAGCCCGACAGCACGGTTGACCCAGTAGACAAGCACAAGAACCAGAGCGAAAAAGCCGAAAACCCCCAGTAGTTGTGTCAGCAGATAGCGGTCGAATCTTGGCACTGACGGGGGGCCCTTTGCGGTGTTGTCGCGCCGACGCTAGCGGATTTCCGGCTCGGGTAAAACTGCTATCTGGTCAATGGCCGGGCCACGGGCTACCGTCCGCCTGTCCTTTTGCCTCAACCGGAGAAACCCATGCCCCGCCCCGTCGAAATTGCCTTTCAGCCGCTGGATGATGCGGGGCTTGCGCAGGCAAAAGGCCGGATCGTGATCTTGTGCAATGGCAAGGTGGCCGGGCTTGCGCGCCGGATTGACAGGCTGACGCGCGGGGCCGTCTCGCGCGCCGTGCAGTCCGAGGCGTTTGCCGCGTTGAAGTCGGGTGAGGCAATGGATCTGGCCTTTCCTGCGGGTATTCAGGCAGATGCCGTTCAGATCATCAACCTGCCGCGCCGCACGGATATGCTGACAGCACGCAAGGCGGGCGGGGCCATTGGCCGCGCCCTGTCAGCCACCGGAACGCTGGTGATTGCCGACCATCCGCGCGCGGCGGATGTGGCCTTTGGCCTGGCCATGCGCGCCTATGATTTTTCCACGCACAAGACGGCGACCCCAAAAGAGGTTGGCCCGGTCACAATGATGGCCACCTACCCCGAAGCGCTGGCTGCTAGCGCCGCCCCGATGGCTGCCGTTGCCGAAGGCGTGTTTTTCACGCGTGACCTTGTGAACGAACCAGCCAACGTCCTGACCACAGATGATTTCGCAGCGCGCCTTGCAGGCATGCAGGAACTGGGGCTGGAGGTCGAGATTCTGGAAGAGGCGCAACTGGCCAAGCTGGGCATGGGCGCGCTTTTGGGCGTGGGGCAGGGGTCGGAAAGCCCATCGAAGGTGGTGGTCATGCAATGGCGCGGTGGTGCGGATGAAGCACCGCTTGCGCTGATCGGCAAAGGCGTGGTGTTTGATACGGGCGGCATTTCTATCAAACCCGCTGCGGGCATGGAAGAAATGACCATGGACATGGGTGGTGCCGGCGTGGTGGCGGGCGTCATGCGCACCTTGGCCCTGCGCAAGGCAAAGGCGAATGTCGTGGGCCTTGTCGGGCTGGTGGAAAACATGCCGGACGGGCGTGCACAGCGCCCCGGCGATGTGGTGAAATCCATGAAGGGCGACACGATAGAGGTGATCAACACCGATGCCGAAGGGCGTTTGGTGCTGGCCGATGTGATGTGGTACGCCCAAGACCGCTTCAACCCGCGCGGCATGATTGATCTGGCCACGCTGACGGGCGCCATCATCGTGGCGCTTGGGCATGAAAATACGGGCGTGTTCAGCAATGATGATGCCCTGTGCAACGCGTTCCTGAAGGCCGCCGCAGCTGAGGGCGAAGGTGCCTGGCGCATGCCGATGGGCGATGCCTATGATACCAAGCTGAAATCGCGCATTGCCGATATGATGAACGTGGGCGGGCGCGATGGCGGGGCCATTACCGCCGCCCAGTTCCTGCAACGCTTCGTGCGACCTGGCATGCCTTGGGTGCATCTGGATATTGCGGGCACGGCACTGGTGAAGGCCGATCTGCCCTTGTCGCCCAAGGGGGCAACGGGGTGGGGTGTCATGGCACTGAACCGCCTGATCGCGGATATGTGCGAGCCGTGATCATTCCCGCCACCCGATACCACGATCCCGAAGCCGCCATCGGCTTTCTGACCCGCACGCTGGGCTTTCACCTGCACGCGGCCTTTCGTGATGAGGATGGCGCGCTGATCCATGCGCAACTGACGGCAACCGAGGAAGGCCCTGCCTCTGGCATGGTGATGATCGGCCCCGAGGGCAGTGCGGCAGAACCGAACGAGTTTGATCCCTACATGATTCACCCCAGCCAGACCGGCGGGCGCGAAACCGTGTCGATCTATGCGGTCGTGGCCGATGTGGCGGCGCGCTATGCCCGCACCGTGGCCGCGGGGATGGAGGTGCTGATCCCGCTGCGGTCAGAACCCTATGGGGGCCTGTCCTTTTCGATCCGCGACCCCGAAGGCCATATCTGGACGCTGGGGAGTTATGATCCGACCTTACCTGCCAAGGGCACCTGATGCCGGCATTGTTCTACCACCTGACGCGGTCCACCGAAGAAGACCTGATCCGCATGCTGATCACGCGGGCCTTGGCCAATGGCTGGCGTGTCATGCTGCGCGGCACGGATGAAGGGGCCTTGCGCCGCCTTGATGCGCGGCTCTGGTCCGAACCCAAGGACAGCTTTCTGCCACATGGCCTTGAAGGCGGCACACATGATGCCGATCAACCGGTGATGCTTGGAATGGGGGCCGCCACAAATCAGCCGCAGGGGGTGATCCTGACGGGTGGGGCAGTGGCCGCAGCAGATGAGGCCAAGGGGCTGGAGCGGCTGTGGGTGCTGTTTGACGGCGCAGATGAGGGCGCATTAAGCGGTGCACGTGCGCTGTGGCGGCAGTTGACCGAGGCCGGGGTGGATGCCGAATACTGGTCGGAAGACAGCGGCAAATGGGCCAAAACAGCTGAGAAGAAAGCCAGCTGAGACCGCCCGGACCACGATTTTTCGACGAAAAATCGGAATTTTCGTCGAAAATTCGTGGGTGGTTCAATTGCGCCGCAAGATCATTTCGCGATTGGCAATCTCGATCCGGAATTGCCCCAGATAGCTCATGCCCAGCAGCGATCCGTCCATCGCGCCTTCATTGACATAGGCCACCACATCCGTGTCACGGAACGGCCCGAACTGAACCTCGGGCAACACGACACGCGCTGTGCGCACGGTGCCATTGGCTGTCTGCGCCTCGCCCAGAAAGGCCAGCGATGCCGGGTCAATGCCCAGCTTTTCCGCGTCATCCATGCTGAGCACCATTTGCGTGGCACCCGTATCAACCAGAAATTCCACCTCATTGCCGTTGATGGTCAGCGGCGCGTAGTAATGCCCGTCAAATTGCCGGGGCAGGGCGATTGTGCCGTTGCCCACATCAACCGATGATGACGCGCGATCCTGCATGTCGGTCCACAGCCCATAGCCAGCCGTCACGCCCACAAAGATCATCACCCAGGCCGCGGCGGAGCGCATGGCAAACCCCATCCGGCCGCGGTATTCCACAAAGACCCAGCCGATGATGGCCAAAAGCAGAATCGAAAGATAGGCCAGCCGGGCCATGTCATCACTGTCCATCATCGCTCCTGTCGGGCCATATGCGATAGGTAGGGCGCAGATCGCCACTTTGCAATTCTGTCAGCCGATCAGACCCGTGCCACGGACACCGTCAATCACGAATTGCACCGACAGCGCCGCAAGCAACATGCCCAGCAGCCGCGTGATGACGATTGTGCCCGTGCGCCCCAGCAGCCGTTCCAGCGGCGGTGCGGCCAGCAGAAAGCCGAATGTCACCACGATCACCACCAGCATCAACCCGATCACCGAAAGGCTTCCTGCCCAATCGCCACCGCTTTGCCCCACCAGCAAGATCATCGAGGCAATCGCCCCCGGCCCCGCAATCAACGGAATGGCCAAGGGAAACACCGAAGGGTCATGGTCGGGTTCCGACTTCTGCCCTTCCCGCCGTTGGGTGCGGCGTTCGAACAGCATGTCGAGGGCGGTCAGAAACAACAGGATGCCGCCTGCGATGCGAAAGGCGGGCATGGATATGCCGACAAAGCCCAACACCGCCTCACCCGCCAGCCCGAAGACGGTCAGCAAGAACGCCGCAATGATACAGGCCCGCAAGGCCATGGCCCGCCTGCGTTCGGACGACATGCCAGTGGTCAGCGCAATGAACAGGGGCACAAGACCGGGGGGATCAATCACTACGAACAGGGTGGTAAAGGCGGTGATCAGAAAGGCTGTGTCCATCGGGCCAAGCTAGGCGCGGGTGTGCCCGATGGCAACCATTCAAAGCGCCCCAATCGTCTGTGCCAGGGATAACAGAACAGACAAATAGCCGCCCAAGGCCGCAGTGATCATGCCACCCGCATAAAGCCACAGCGCCCAGCCAATGAACCCCACAATGATAAAGGGCAGGGCAAAGACGAAACCCGTCACCAAAGGTGCAAAGACTGTGATCAGCGTGCTGCCTTGTGCGCCATCGAACAGACGGGCGGCAAAGCGGCGCAAGCGTCCCGGTACCAGCGTTTGTGCCCCCACCAATGCCAGCAGGAAATGCGCGAATGTTGGCAGTGCGGTGGAAAACAGCATCATGGGCACCCATGGATGATCCCAGATATTTTCGCGCATCTGCGCAAAGACAACCCCAAGGTCAATGAAGGGCGTGCCCGCAATCTGGTTCAACCCGGCAATCACCGCCGTTAACGTGGCCCCCAGTGCCAGAAACAGAACCAAGGCGGCGGCAAGGTCTGCCAAACCCATGAACGCCGGGTTCCACCTGCGCAGCCCCAGCCGCATGAAGGCCAGCGTGACGGCAAAAGACAGCCAGTCAAACAGCGCGTTGACAAGCGGAAAAACGCCAAGAAAGATAAAAATAGTGTTTTCCAGCCATTTCCGGTGCAGCTGCTGCCCAATTCTGACTGAAGGCCATCCCAAGCCAACCTATCGGAAGGCCAACAGTTAGGGCCGCAAGACCGAAAGATCGTTTTGAATTCTCCAAGGGGTAATACAGTAGCATCAATGCCAACAAAATCGCCAATGACGCAGCGAAGTCGCCGTTGACTATTTCTGCACCCCAACCCAAGCCAATTCGCTGACCGGCCCCTACGACAGCAACTGCCCCAAGGCTCAACAATGCGATTGATCCTCTAGTTGCCCCCCCAAGGTTGAAGACCTTTGCCACTGTGATGGCAACAGTGACCGCAAACACGAATGCACCTGTAGCGTCTCCCACGAGTGCAAACACAAGCACAAATCCAAATGCGGTTCTTGCCAAAAACGACCAATGTTCAAATCCCAATAGTTGAAGTTTCCGACTGACTAATGCCTGATTATGGGCAATCACTCCTGCCGTCATGATGGCAAAGTGAGCACCGACTGCTAACCTCTCTGGCCAGAAATCCCACGGTGTAGTTTCAGGTAGAAAGGTGAATGTTCCCAACTGCCCTGCCTTGCCAAAGGCCAGCCAAACAAGGGTTGGCAGCAAAATCGGATACAGAACCGCAATCAACATTGCGCGATCATAGAGCCGTGCAGTCAGCGCTGCCTGCAGTGTTGCCAACAGCCCCGCGCCGCGCGCCACCGGATTGCAAACCCTGCGCCAGAACCAGACAAAGATGGGCAATGTCAGGCGGCGGTAAATCTGATCAAAGCGTTTATCGCCCAGTATGGCGATTACTTGTTTCTTGTGGCCTTCATCATACAGCGCGAATGCTGACAGCAACCCGGCTAAGGCAATACAAGCCAAGGGCAGTGTCACCCAGTACGGCCAGCCACCAAATGCCTTGACCGCGATACTGCTGGACAGCAGTGCCAGATACAGGGCCACTTGAATGGGTAAGGTAACCGTCGGGTGCAACATCTGTCCTTTCGGATGAACCTTGCACAAATCGCACGCGGCTGTGAAGGGGGTCAGGCCCCCACCGCCTCCAGCTTTTCCTGTGCCGCCAGCCACATCGCCTCGGCGCGGTCCAGACCGTTCATGACCTCGCCATACTTGGCGTTCCAGGTGGCAAGCTCGCCTTTGCGGGCGTCTTCGTACAGGGCCGGATCGGCGAGTTTCTTGGCCAGTTTGTCGCGCATGTCGTTCAGTTTTGTCAGCAATTCCTCGCAGCGGCGCACTTCGGCCTTGAGCGCCAAAACCTCATCCCGGCTGATTTTCTTTTGTTTTTCAACGGGTTTCGTTTCGACCTTCGGCTCGTCCCCCGCCAGCAATTGCCGCCGATAGGCCTCCAGATCCTCAGTATAGGGTTCCACCGCGCCACCTTTGACCAGCCACAGCCGGTCGGCCACAAGGCCCAAAAGGTGCATGTCATGGCTGACCAGCACCACCGCGCCGGAATATTCCGTCAGCGCAGTCACCAGCGCCTCACGGCTTTCCATATCAAGGTGGTTGGTCGGTTCGTCCAATATCAGCAGGTGCGGCGCGTCAATCGTGGCCAGCAGCAGTGACAGCCGCGCCTTTTGCCCGCCGGACAGCCGCCCCACCACCGTTTCGGCCTGATCGGCCATCAGGCCAAAGCCCGCAAGGCGTGCGCGCAAGCGGGGCTGGCCTTCCGCTGGCCGCACGCGTTGCAGGTGTTGCAGGGGCGTTTCGTCAATGAACAACTCATCCACCTGATGCTGCGCGAAATAGCCGATGCGCAGTTTCGAATGGCGGATGATCTTGCCTTCTGCCGTGGTCAGTTTGGCCGCGAGCAGTTTGGACAGCGTCGATTTCCCTTCGCCGTTGCGTCCCAGCAGGGCGATGCGGTCATCCTGATCAATCCGCAGGTTGAGCCTGCGCAGCACGGGCACGCCGCCATAACCCACGGCGGCTGCGTCCATGTTGATGATGGGGGGCGAAAGCTCCTCTGGCGCTGGAAAGGTGAAAACCTGCTTCTTCGCCTCTTCCGGTGGCGTGATCGTCTCCATCTTTTCCAGCATTTTCACGCGGCTTTGCGCCTGCACGGCCTTGCTGGCCTTGGCCTTGAAGCGGTCCACGAAAGACTGCAGATGCGCACGCCGCGCCTCTTGCTTTTTCGCTTCGGCCTGTAGCACGGCACGCCTTTCGGCCATCTGCCGTGCGAACTGGTCATAGGGGCCGTTCCAGTAGGTCAGCTTGCGGCTGTCCAGATGCAGAATGCCTTGGACGGCGCGGTTCAGAAGGCCGCGGTCATGGCTGATGATCAGGACCGTATGGGGGTATTTCTGCAAATAGCTTTCCAGCCACAAGGCACCTTCAAGATCAAGGTAGTTGGTGGGTTCGTCCAGCAGCAGATAGTCTGGCTGGGCAAACAGCACCCCCGCCAGCGCCACACGCATGCGCCAGCCGCCCGAAAAATCAGAACAGGGGCGCAGCTGGGCCTCGGCGTCAAAGCCCAGCCCCTTCAGGATCGCGGATGCGCGCCCCTCGGCTGACCAGGCATCAATATCGGCAAGGCGCGTCTGGATATCGCTGATGCGGGCGGGGTCCGTGGCATGTTCCGCCTCATACAGCAGGGCGGTGCGTTCGGTATCAGCCTGCAGCACCGTGTCCAGCAGGCTGGTCGAGGAAGAGGGCACCTCTTGCGCCACCCCGCCAATACGGGCGCGGGATGGCATGCTGATCTCACCACCCTCCAGCGCCAGTTCGCCCTTGATCAGGCGGAACAGCGTGGTCTTGCCGGTGCCGTTGCGCCCGACAAGGCCCACCTTGTGGCCCGTGGGAATGGTGGCCGATGCCCCTTCGAACAGGGGGCGGCCTTCGACGTTATAGGTGATGTCGGAAATCTTGAGCATGGGCGGGGGGATGCCTGATGTGGCGACGGGCGTCAACTGGTGCTGGGGGTTTTCAAGGGCTGCCCTGCATGATAGGTCGCGGCGCAAACCACACCGGGCTTTACGCCCACATCCAGAGGACCAAGAAAATGGCCGTTGAACGCACGCTTTCCATCATCAAACCCGATGCCACCAAGCGCAATCTGACCGGCAAGATCGTTGCCAAGTTCGAAGAGGCAGGCCTGCGCGTTGTCGCCTCCAAGCGTATTCATTTGTCGATGGCGCAGGCTGGTGCGTTCTATGCCGAGCACGCAGCGCGCGGTTTCTACGGTGAGCTGTGTGAATTCATGGCCTCCGAGCCTGTGGTCGTGCAGGTTCTGGAAGGCGAAGGCGCCATAGCCAAGAACCGCGAAGTGATGGGTGCCACCGATCCGGCACAGGCCGCTCCGGGCACGATCCGCAAGGAATTTGCGCTGTCCAAGGGTGAAAACTCGGCCCACGGCTCTGACAGCCCCGAAGCTGCCGCGCGCGAAATCGCCTTCTTCTTTTCGGGTCTTGAACTGGTCGGCTAACGCCGGTTCACCACGCCAAACATGTCAAGGGCCGCTTCCAGATCGGAGCGGCCTTTCGCATGGCTGCTGCCATAGTCAGCCTTGATGGCATCGAACTTGGCTCGCAGGGCCTTTTTCTCATCGCCCTTGCAATCATTCCAGGGGCGGCCTTGCAGGCCCATGACCAGCACGTAGTAACCGATGAAATGGGGTTGTGTGCCGCCTTCCAACAGGCGGCGATAGCCCTCATCCGCGCCCATGCTGCGCAGGGCTGTGGCTGTGTGAATGCCAACCTTGGCAAAGGCCGCCTCGGAGGCAGGGCCAAGATTGGGAATGCTGGAAACCGGGTCGTCCTCAGGCACGGTACACCTCTGCGGCAGGCCTTTAGCCTAACGCAGCTTCTGCCCAACAAAAAGGGCAGTCAGAATGCGGCCCAGTCCCGGATGATTGGCTTTTTTGTGGTGCCGCCTTGCTGTTGGCTTGCCCCGCCGGATTGCCCCGGCTGCTGTACTGGCGTGTTCGACCCACCCTGTTGCTGTGCAGAGGTAGACGAAGAAGACTTGGCCATGGAAGTACTCTTTTACGGTTGTTCGTAGCTTCGCAAATTGCATCAAATTTGGGCAGTTTCAAGGCGTTGTTACATACAAGTTGCCGTATCCCAGCGTGCCCTCACGACAATGTTGCCAAATCGTGACGCTTCGCGCCGCAGGGTGCTGGTCAAATTGTCGCACCTGTGCCACGATAACGAATGTTTCATCCAGTTTTCGACGGCCACAACGATATTCTGTATCGTATCCATCAAAACCGCAGCCCACGTGATCAGCTTTGGCTGACAGGGGACGGGCAGGGGCACCTTGATCTGCCACGGATGCGGGCGGGTGGCTTTGCGGGGGGATTGTTTGCGATCTATGTCCCGTCGCCTCCGTCGCCAGAGACGGATGATCTTTTGTCGCTGATGAACTCTCCGCCCTATGATCTGGCCCTGCCGCCTCCACTTGCGCTTTCACATGCGCAGTCGGTGGCGCTGGAAATGGCTGGCACGTTGCACTGGATGGCCAAGACCAGCGGCGGGGCCTTTCGGCTGTGTCACACAGTGGCAGAAATCCGGGCGGCGATGGGGGCGAATGTGATTGCCGGTGTCATGCATCTGGAAGGGGCAGAGGCCATAGATCAGGGCTGTGATGCGTTGCACCTGTTTCATGCCATGGGCCTGCGCAGCCTTGGCCCGGTCTGGAGCCGCCCGAATGACTTTGGCCACGGCGTGCCTTTCCGGTTTCCGGGGGGGCCTGACACAGGGGCGGGGCTGACCGAAGCTGGCAAGCGACTGATCCGGGCCTGCAACGTGCTGAAGATCATGGTGGATCTGTCGCATTTGAACGCGGCGGGGTTCGACGACGTTGCAAGACTGACGAACGCACCTTTGGTGGCGACGCACTCGAACGCGCATGCGGTCACACCATCATCGCGCAATCTGACGGATCGGCAACTCGCAATGATCCGCGACAGCGGCGGGGTGGTGGGGCTGAACTTTGCAACGGTCTTTCTGCGCCCGGATGGGCGGGAAAGTGCAGAGATGGGGTGGGACCCCGTGATGCGTCATCTGGATCATCTGCTGCACCATCTGGGTGAAGATAGTGTGGCCTTCGGGTCTGACTTTGACGGGGCGACCGTTCCGCAAGGCATAGGGGATGTAACCGGTTTGCCGGCCTTGCAAACAGCGATGGTTGCGCATGGCTTTGATGCGGGGCTTATGGAAAAGATTTGCCATGGCAACTGGCTGCGTGTGTTGAAGCAAACCTGGGGGGCGTAATTCTTTTTCGCAGACGCTCATCAAGCCCTTGCGGGCTATCTTCGCGCGACGGCGCGATGAGCCGACCGCAAGGGAGCGAAGAGCGGCCCCCAACCGCCGCCCTAACCGAACAATCCCAGCGGTGCGGACCGAAAACCCGGAAAAACCGATGCCACATCCCGCGTGCCCAAATGCGCGCCCAGAAGTTCGGCCAAAGGCTGGCGATAATCGGTCGTCACGGCCAGATCGGCACCTTCTTCCAGCACATCATTCGTCAGCCCCGGCCAGCGCCCCAGCATCCGCCCGCCCCGCGCCTGCGGGCCCAGCACCATCATCACGCCGCCCCGACCGTGATCGGTGCCTGCCCCTTCATTGGCGCGCAGGCGGCGGCCGAATTCGGTCATTACCACCACCGATGTATCTGCTTGCATCGGCCCCAGATCGCGCCAGAATGCCATCAGCGCCTCTGACAAGTGTCTGACATTTCTGCCAAAATCATCTGCTTGCCGGACATGCGTATCCCAGCCATCCATATCCACGGTTGCCAGCCGCGTGCCCATGCCCAGCTTGAAGGTTTGCGCAACCGTCATCAGGGGTGCCGACAACGGGTTATCCTGCGGGTAGTCCACGGCGGGCACATAGGGCCGGATGGCCTGATCCGCGTCTGACCAGATGCGCCCCGAAATCATGTCTGACAGCGTCAGCAACTGCTGCATCGATGCCTGAACGGGGCCATGGTTGCCAAAACCCGCAGCAAGGCGCGCCCGCAGCGCAGGCGAAAGCCAGTGGCCCTGCGCAAGGATCAGGTTGCCAAGTTCTGCGGCCACGGCGGCCTCTGACCCCTCCAATGATCCCGGCAGGGCGGTTCCCACGGCGATGGCTGGCAGATCGGCAAAGCTGCCTTGCGCCTTCAGCCAGCGGCCCAGCCAGCCGCCTTCGCCACCTTGCTGGGCCGAACGTTCCATCCGGGCTTCGGCCTCGAAATGGCTGCGGGTTGCTTCGGTCAGGCCGCAGGCGTGGATCAGCGACAGATCGCCCGCATTATACAAATCGGCCAGCGCACCCGCCTGCGCATGCAAGCGAAAGTCGATATCCGCGATGGTTTGCCTGATCTGGAACCCCGCGCCATCACCGTCACGCAGGGACCGCAGGGTTTCGGGCCGTGCGGCAATGAATTCAGGGTCGGATGACGGGGACAGCAGGGCAAGGCCATCACAGCCGCCACGCAGAAAGATGACAACAAGTTTCGGGTCGGTGGTCATATGTCTGATCCCCCTTAACGCAACATGAAATCGGGCGAGATGGCAGCAAAGGCGATAAAGGTGGCAGACAATCCCTGCGCCTCATCCTTATCAAGGTTCATCGGGGCTGTGCGGTCTTCGATGCCAAAGGCCTGGGCCAGATCGGTTACATCCGCCGCAGCGCCGGGTCCAAGCAGGCGTTCCGTCCAGAACTGCGCCAGCACGTCAAAGCTGGCCCCTTTGGGCGCAAGGTCGGCAAGGGCCGTCTTGGTGCAGCCGAACCAGTCGTCATGGGCATATAGCGCGTAATCGACCATGCGCGCCATCGTGCTGGCCGATGACCAGCGGCTGGCGCGGTCAGGGTGTCCGGTGGGCGGGCCGTAGCTGTGCTGCTTCCAGCCCGCCTGCTGCAACTGCCAGTCCCATGCCATGTCGGGCGAGGTGACGTCGACGCCGGTCGCACGGTAAAGCCCTGCCAGAAATTCGAATGGGCGGCGGAACTTGGCAGGCGGAGTTGATGTGAAAAGCGGGTCTTGCACAATGGCCCGCACCACCTGGGCGATCTGATCTGGCGCATCGGCCTGCTGCAGGAACACGGCGGCAATCCGTGCGACCATGTCCTTGTCAGGATCATCCGTCAGCAACCGGCGGATCAGCTTGCGGCTGACATAACGCGCCGTGCCGGGGTGGCGCGACAGGATATCCAGCACCTGATCGCCATCTTCCATCGGGCCCTGATGCGGCGGAAACTCCACGCCAAGCACGCGTTTCTGATAGGGGTCGTGCCAGGCCTCGACATAGTGGAAACGTCCGGTTTTCGGGGCCATGACACCATCGTTGATATAGCGCCCATCGCCTACGGACCAACCGGTAAAGGCGCGCGCCACCTCATACACATCCTGATCAATATAGGCTGCTGCCAGCCCTTCGGCCGCGCCGGGCACATCGCGCCAGTTGGGGGCTGTATCATTGACATAATGTTCGGCGCCCAGCGTGTGCAGCTCCAGCAGTTCGCGCGCGAAGTTTTCGTTGGCGGGGCTGGCCGTGCTGTCAGCATTGTTCAGGTAAAACAGCATGGCAGGCGAACGCGCAACTTCGCCCAGCAACACACGGAAATTGCCAAGGGCGTTTTCGCGCATGATCTTGTCATAGCTGGGAAAAAACACCGCGGTGGTTTCATCCTTCTGCGCGTTCACATGGAAATGGTTGTGCCAGAACTGCGTCATCACCTCGCGCAGTTGCGCCTTCGCATGCACGGCGCGGATCAGGCTGGCGGCGATCACCTCTTGCGCGGGGCGCTGGCGTTCGGTGTATTCCATCGCCATGTCGAAATTCAAAAGGTCAACCTGGCCCGCGGGATCAGCGTCGAGATAGCCAAGGGGGCGCATCTCATCGACCGCATCCCAGGCGCCATTCACGCCATCATCGCCTGCCTCATAGGCGATGTGCAGGCGGGCGTCGGCCAGACGCTGCTGCAAGGCAGGATCGGTGGCAGGCATGGCCAGCTGTGCGGCAAGCCAGCCATCGCGGCCCAGTTCCCGCAGGACGGCACGGTCGGCATCGGTGGCACCAAAGGTCAGCCGGTTGAGGAAAATCTCATCAGCGCGATCAGGCGTGTTGGCGGTGGCCATGCGGGGCAGGGCGGCTGTCATGGCAAGCGCCACAAGGCTTTGGTGGAAGGCGCGACGTGTCAGCATAACGGTCTCCTCTCACGCAATTTTCATGCAGGATAAGGTTGTGGCATGCATCGCCAAACAGCGTGCATGTCGCATGGGCAGGATGTTGCCATCTTGGCTTTGGCGCGCCGATGGGTGAAAGGGGGGCAAGCGGGAGAGGGTTATGACAGCGAAGTTTGCATTTCAGGTTAACGCCACGGATGGTGCGGCGCGGACGGGCGTGATCTTGACCCCGCGTGGTGACATTCGCACGCCTGCCTTCATGCCGGTGGGCACGGCGGCCACGGTCAAGGCGATGCTGCCGGGATCGGTGCGCGAAACGGGCGCGGATATCCTGCTGGGCAACACCTACCATCTGATGCTGCGGCCCACGGCGGAACGGGTGGCGGCCCTTGGCGGGCTGCACCGCTTCATGAACTGGGATGGGCCGATCCTGACGGATAGCGGCGGCTTTCAGGTGATGAGCCTGTCGTCCTTGCGCAAGATGACCGAGGAAGGGGTGACGTTCTCGAGCCACATCGACGGCAGCAAGCACATGCTGTCACCCGAACGCAGCATGGAGATTCAGCGCCTTCTGGGGTCTGACATCGTGATGTGTTTTGACGAATGTCCGGCGCTGCCTGCGACCGAGGCCGAAGTGAATCGGTCAATGGAACTGTCGATGCGGTGGGCGCAGCGCAGCCGTGAAGCCTTTGGTGACAGGCCGGGTCATGCGTTGTTTGGCATCATGCAGGGTGGTGTGACGCCTGAACTTCGCGCTGCAAGTGCCGAGAAGCTGGTGGAAATCGGGTTTGATGGTTATGCCGTGGGTGGTCTTGCCGTTGGTGAAGGTCAAGAGGCGATGTTCGGCGTGCTGGACTATGCGCCGGGGCTGCTGCCCGCTGACAAGCCGCGTTATCTGATGGGCGTGGGCAAGCCCGATGATATTGTGGGGGCGGTGCAGCGCGGCATTGACATGATGGATTGCGTGCTGCCCTCACGCTCAGGCCGCACGGGGCAGGCCTGGACGGCACGGGGGCAGGTGAACCTGAAGAACGCGCGCCACAGGGATGACCCGCGCCCGTTGGAGGAAGGCTGCACCTGCCCGGCCTGCCGGGGGTATTCACGCGCCTACCTTCACCATGTGGTGAAAGCGGATGAGATCATCGGGTCGATGCTGCTGACATGGCACAACCTGCATTACTATCAGGTGCTGATGGCTGGCCTGCGGGATGCAATTGCGGCGGGGGCGCTGGATGCGTTTGTATCTGCGTTTCATGCGCAACGGGCAGGAGGGGATATCGCGGCACTGTAGGTTCGGGCTGCAAGCCATTGCGGGCGCTGTATTAATTGGTCCAAGGGCCACACAGTTCGGCGTCTTGAACCCGTCTTCCTTGCGTCTTCTTTCCGTCTCTACGCGCGTAGGGAAAATTTGCCGTTAACCATGTTGAACGAATCAGGTTTCGCAAATCATCGTATGGCCTGAGGACTGGCAAATCGCCAATTCTTGTTGCCTGCCATACTCTGCCCTCCACGGACAAAATGCTGAATCCGCACAGTCCATGTTTTGGGAAGGCCATTATCAAGCATTCAGCGCAGCATGTTCAGAACATCAGTAGGCGAGCGCACAGCTTCTTTTGCGGCTTGGCATGGCAACTTATGTCTCATAGGCTTTTGGTGTATGCAAATCAGGATAGTGCAGTGATGCGTCACGTATTCAGGAAGTTATTGCTACTGCTTGGATTTGCGGCATCACCCGCACTCGCGCTTGGGCCGACGACGGAAAGTTGGGCCACATTCATACGGGATAACGCAGATCAGACAATCAGCACCATCCTTGTTGATCTTGAGATGATGCGATGGTTATCCGAGGGGCGGGAAGGGTTTGTCATTGCTCTGCAAGTAGACTTTGCGGAGACATTGGAAAATGGCTTGCCGTCGCCTGACGCGCTAAACCGGCTTTACATGATAGAGGAAAAGCTGGTCGGCGAAATCTCGCGCGATGGCCGCGGTCGACTGATGGGGCATCTTTTTGGGCAGGGTCGGGCGGCATTTCACCTTTATATCCCAAAGGCCGACGATGTGCTTCTTGCCAAACTGAACGCCATTGCAGCAACTGCGCACCCTGGCAGGGCAACAGATGTAAAGCCTGTCACGGATGCCTTGATGAAAGCGCATGTTCTGTTTCCCACTATGGCTGAGTATCAGATTTTCAAAGATGGGATGGTTCTTGGCGAACTTGCGAAGAATGGGGATATTGCAACCAAACCCCGACAGATTGACCATTGGGCGTATTTCCCGGATCGCCAGCGTGCTGAAGATTTCGCGGCAAGCATCAAGGCAGAGGGGATGACTGTCATATCGGTGTTGGACACATCGGAACTGGGGGGCCAGACACAGGTCAAGTTCAATCATGTTGGAACCGTTCTGCCGGAAGATATCTCTGCTGTGACGGTGCGATTGGCGGAATTGGCCGCACATCATGCCGGCGGGTATGACGGCTGGGAAACTTTTGTCATGCGTCAGGAATGATCGACATGACCGACCTCCAACAATTCCAATGCGCCTTATTCCTGACTTGCAGCCCCTTGCACACAGGCGCATGATGTGTGCCAGCGGGGTCTGCCCCAAGGGGTGGTTGACACCCCGGGTGGCACACCCCAAATAACACCGTCTGGGGAAGGCCCTATGTGCTGCCGACAATCGGGGCCGGACCTTCCGCCGCAATGAAGGAAGCGTTATGAGCGAACAGCTTTCACAAAGCTACCCTGTCCTGCCTCTGCGCGACATCGTCGTATTTCCGCACATGATTGTGCCCCTGTTCGTGGGCCGCGAAAAATCTGTCCGTGCGCTGGAAGAGGTGATGCAGGACGACAAGCAGATCCTGCTGTCCAGCCAGATTGACCCCACGGTTGATGACCCGGCCACGGATGGCATTTACCGCATCGGCGTGCTGGCCAATGTGCTGCAGCTGCTGAAACTGCCCGACGGCACGGTCAAGGTGCTGGTCGAGGGGCGTGCGCGGGTGAAGATCACCGAATTCGTGCCAAACCCGCAGTTCTTTGAAGCGCATGCCGAAACGCTGACCGAATCCATGGGTGACCGGCCTTCGGTTGATGCGCTGGTGCGCGCGGTGGGCGAAGAATTCGAACGCTATGCCAAGATCAAGAAGAATATCCCGGAAGAAGCGCTGAGCGCGGTTTCGGAAACGCGCGAGCCTGCGCGGCTGGCTGACCTTGTGTCGGGGCATCTGGGCATTGAGGTTGCGCAAAAGCAGGACCTGCTGGAAACGCTGGTGGTGGCTGACCGTCTGGAGCGGGTTTATGGCCATATGCAGGGCGAAATGTCGGTTCTGCAGGTGGAGAAAAAGATCAAGACGCGCGTGAAAACGCAGATGGAGAAGACGCAGCGCGAATACTATCTGAATGAGCAGATGAAGGCCATTCAGAAGGAATTGGGCGACGGCGAGGAAGGCCAGAACGAAGTTGCCGAGCTTGAAGCGCGGATCGCGAAGACCAAGCTGAGCAAGGAGGCCAAGGACAAGGCCGAGGCAGAGCTGAAAAAGCTGAAATCCATGTCGCCGATGAGCGCTGAGGCAACGGTGGTGCGCAACTACCTTGATTGGCTTCTGGGCGTGCCATGGGGCGTGAAGAGCCGCATGAAAAAAGATCTGGGGGCGGCACAAAAGGTGCTGGACGCGGATCACTATGGCTTGGAAAAGGTCAAGGAACGCATTGTCGAATACCTTGCGGTGCAGGCGCGCAGTGAAAAGCTGAAAGGCCCTATCCTGTGCCTTGTCGGCCCTCCGGGTGTGGGGAAAACCAGCCTCGGGCGGTCTGTGGCCAAGGCGACAGGGCGCGAGTTCATTCGGATTTCACTTGGCGGCGTGCGGGATGAGAGCGAGATTCGCGGGCATCGGCGGACCTATATCGGGTCCATGCCGGGCAAGATCATCCAATCGCTGAAGAAGGCGAAAACCAATAACCCGCTGATCCTGCTGGATGAAATTGACAAGATGGGCCAGGATTTCCGGGGCGATCCGGCAAGTGCGCTGCTGGAGGTGCTGGACCCGGAACAGAACAACACCTTTGTCGATCACTACCTTGAGGTGGAATATGATCTGTCGAACGTGATGTTCATCACGACGGCGAACAGCTACAACATGCCGGGGCCTTTGCTGGACCGGATGGAGATCATCCCGCTGGCGGGCTACACCGAAGATGAAAAGCGCGAGATTGCCAAAGGGCACCTGATTCCGAAGCAGATCAAGAACCACGCGTTGCGCAAAGGCGAGTTTGCGGTGACGGATGGTGCGCTGACGGAAATGATCCGCACCTACACGCGGGAAGCGGGCGTGCGCAACCTGGAGCGCGAAATTGCCAAGCTGGCGCGCAAGGCGGTGACGGAAATCGTGAAAGGCAAGACCAAGGCGGTGGAAGTGACCGAGGACAAGCTGGAAGGCTTCCTTGGGGTGAAGCGGCACCGCTATGGGCTGGCCGAGGCGACGGATCAGGTTGGCGTTGTGACGGGCCTTGCCTGGACCAGCGTGGGCGGTGATCTTTTGTCAATCGAAGCGCTGCGCCTGCCGGGCAAGGGGCGGATGAAGACGACCGGAAAGCTGGGCGACGTGATGAAGGAAAGCATCGAGGCGGCAGCGTCTTATGTGCGGTCCATCAGCCCGGAAATCGGGATCAAGCCGCCGCGGTTTGAAACGATGGATATCCACGTGCACGTGCCGGATGGTGCGACGCCGAAGGATGGGCCATCGGCGGGCCTCGCGATGGTAACGGCGATTGTGTCGGTGCTGACAGGCATTCCGGTGCGCAAGGATATTGCGATGACGGGTGAGGTAACCTTGCGCGGCAATGCAACGGCGATTGGCGGTTTGAAGGAAAAACTGCTGGCAGCACTGCGGGGCGGCATCAAGACGGTGCTTATTCCGGAAGAAAACGCCAAGGACCTGACGGAAATCCCGGACAGCGTGAAGCAGGGGATGGAGATCATCCCGGTGACGCATGTGCGCGAGGTTCTGAAACACGCGCTGGTGCGTGCGCCCGAACCCGTGGAATGGGATGAGGCGGCCGAAGAGGCAGCCGCCGCCGCGCGCCGTGCTGCGGCAGAGGCAGCAGGGCACGGACAAACCGCGCACTGAGGCCGTGAGACGAAGTCAAAAGGCGCGTTGGCAAGCGCGCCTTTTTCTTTGCGTGACGGAATTGTTTACATTTTGCTGCAAATCGCCTTCAGCATTGTAGAATTGTTTCCAGAACGTGGATAACGATACCATACGGATTGATCGAAAGGCTGCCCATGACCGCGACCACCACAGCAAAGAAACCAAAGACCACGGCCAAGACTGCTGCACCCAAGACGGTAAAGCCTGCCGCTGCGGCAAAGCCGGCGGTGCCCGCGCCCAAGGTGCCTGCGCCAACGCCAGCGCCTGTGGTTGAGGCGGCGGTGGCCGACAAGGCCAAGGGTGCGACGCTGAAGATGAAGGACCTGATCGCGCAGGTGACCGAGGCCGCCGGGGGCAAGAAAAAGGGCGTGAAGGAAATCGTCGAGGCAACGCTGGTGGCACTTGGTGCGGCGCTGGCGAAGGGTGATGCGGTCAACCTGCCGGGCTTTGGGCGGGCGCGGGTGGCGCATGCGGAAGACAAGGGCGCTGGCAAGCCGATGACGATCAAGCTGAAAACCCAAAGCGCAGGGGCCGCGAAAAAACCCGGCAAACAGGGTCTTGCAGACGCGGAAGATGAGGGGTAAACCGCCCGCCATCGGGTGATTAGCTCAGTGGTAGAGCGCATCGTTCACATCGATGATGTCAGGGGTTCAAATCCCTTATCACCCACCATTATTTCAAAAAGCGCAGCCTTCGGGCTGCGTTTTTCATTTGCACTTGCCGTGCAGGCTGGGTATCTGCAGCGGCACGGGTTGTTAGCTCAGTTGGTAGAGCGTCTCGTTTACACCGAGAATGTCGGCGGTTCGAGTCCGTCACGACCCACCATTTTTCCGCACAGTAACTGTTCCTGGCTAAGGTCTTTGTGCATTGGTGCAATGGGCCTATCTTTGCCTTGACGCCAAGGAGGCCAAAGATGAGCTGGAACCCGATTCTTGACCCGACCATCCCGATCGGGGATGCGGTGGATGCGATTGAGACGGTGATCGTGCCGCGCGCGCGTGATCTGGGCGGGTTTGAGGTGCGGCGCGCCTTGCCATCGGTGGCGCGGCAGATGGTAGGGCCGTTCATCTTTTTCGATCAGTTCGGACCGGCAGAATTTCTGCGTGACAAGGGCGTGGATGTGCGGCCGCATCCGCATATTGGCCTGGGCACGGTGACCTACCTGATGCAGGGGCGCATCCACCACAGGGATTCGCTGGGGACAGACAGTTGGATTGAACCGGGGGCGGTGAACTGGATGCTGGCGGGCAATGGCATCACGCATTCCGAACGGCAGGACGATCCGGCGCAGGAAGATGGGCACCGGCTGTTTGGCCTGCAGACATGGCTGGCGCTGCCGGAAAAGAATGAAGATGATCCGGCGGATTTTGTGCATGCGGGCGTGGGTGATTTGCCGATGCTGGAAGGTGAAGGGAAAACAGTGCGGCTGGTACTGGGCACCGCCTGGGGGGCCAAGGCGCCGATCGCGATGCCGTTTGAGGTGTTCTATGCGGATGCGGTGCTGCAACCGGGGGCGGCGATTCCGCTGCCGGACGGGCATGAGGACCGCGGGGTCTATGTGCTGCAGGGCGAGGTGACGGTGGCAGGACAGGTGTTTGCGGAAGGGCGGATGCTGGTGTTCCGGCCGGGTGATGCAATCAGCCTGCGGGCAGGGGCGCTGGGCGCGCGGCTGATGCTGCTGGGCGGGCAGACGATGGAAGGGCCGCGGCACATCTGGTGGAACTTTGTCGCGTCGAGCAAGGACCGGATCGATGCGGCGCGTGAGGCATGGCGGGCGGGCGATTGGGCACATGGGCGCTTCAAGCTGCCGCCGGGGGATGATGGGGAATTCATCCCGGCACCGGCTGCCTGAGGCCAAGAAAAATTGCTGTCACAAAAGCCGCAAACGCGCTTGACGCCACCTGCGGACCCCCGTAAAGAACGCCACACGAACAGGGGCTTGCCTCGGTTCAGCGGGATGCGCGGTGGTAGCTCAGTTGGTTAGAGTACCGGCCTGTCACGCCGGGGGTCGCGGGTTCGAGCCCCGTCCACCGCGCCACCTGCCCGCAAAGGCCCCTGCGACAGCAGGGGCTTTTTGCATTTCAGCGGGTCAGCAGGGCAAGGGCCGTCAGGCCAAGGGTCAGTTCCATCCAGGGCAGGGTGACTTTGGTCAGGCGGGGCATGGGCAGCATCCTTGTGGTTGGGGTGCATGCAGCATGGTGAATAGAACTTAACGGGAACATAAGTGCGCAGCACAGAACAACCGTCAAACGGAAACAGTCTGTTGCCAAAAAAAGGCAGGCCACGCGGGCCTGCCTTTCCTAAGACTTTTGCCGTATATCAGGCGGCTGCCAGATCGCGCAGCACATAGTGCAGCACACCGCCGTGGCGGACGTAGTCCACCTCGATCTCGGTATCGATGCGGCACTTGATCTGGATTGTGCGGCTGGTGCCATCAGGTGACGTGATGGTGCAGGGCACAAGGCTGAGCGGTTTCAGATCGCCCGCAAGGCCAGCGATCGAGATCGTCTCATCCCCCTTCAGGCCCAGTGATTTGCGCGTATCGCCACCGGTGAATTCGAACGGAATGACACCCATGCCCACAAGGTTGCTGCGGTGAATGCGTTCGAAGGATTCCGCGATCACGGCCTTTACACCCAACAGCGCCGTGCCCTTGGCGGCCCAGTCACGGCTGGAGCCTGCGCCATATTCGATGCCGCCAAAGATGACCAAGGGCGTGCCTGCGGCCTGATGGGCCATCGAGGCATCAAAGATGCTGGTCTGCGTGCCGTCCGGGGCCAGCGAGAAACCACCCTCAACGCCATCCAGCATTTCGTTCTTGATGCGGATATTGGCCAGCGTGCCGCGCATCATCACTTCGTGATTGCCACGCCGCGCGCCATAGCTGTTGAACTCGGATACCGGAACTTGCCGTTCTGTCAGATACTTACCAGCCGGAGTTGATGCTTTGAATGAACCTGCCGGGCTGATATGATCGGTTGTGATCATGTCACCAAAGATACCCAGAATGCGCGCGCCGCTGATATCGGAAATCACCCCCGGCGTCTTTGGCATGCCGCGGAAATAGGGCGGGTTCTGAATATAGGTAGATGCTGCGGGCCAGTCATAGGTCTCGCTGTCGGTGATCTGCACGCCTTGCCATTTCTCATCGCCCTTGAAGACATCGGCGTATTTCTTTTGGAAGGCCGCACGGGTGACGGTGGCGTGCACCAGATCGGCGATTTCCTTGTTCGTGGGCCAGATGTCTTTCAGGTAGACCGGGCCGTTGGTGCCCATGCCAAGGGGTTCAGTGGTCAGGTCAATGTTCATGTCGCCCGCCAAGGCATAGGCCACGACAAGTGGAGGTGAGGCGAGGTAGTTGGCGCGCACATCAGGGCTGATGCGGCCTTCAAAGTTGCGGTTGCCCGACAGGACGGCTGCAGCCACCAGATCGCCTTCGGCAATAGCCGCCGAAATTTCGGGTTGCAGCGGGCCCGAGTTGCCGATGCAGGTGGTGCAGCCATAGCCCACAAGGTTGAAGCCCACGGCGTCCAGATCTTCCTGCAGGCCAGCGGCCTCGAGATATTCCGATACAACCTGCGATCCGGGGGCGAGTGAGGTTTTCACCCAAGGCTTGCGGTTCAGGCCAAGGGCGCGGGCTTTGCGCGCCACAAGGCCAGCGCCGATCATCACATAGGGGTTTGATGTGTTGGTGCAGGAGGTGATCGAGGCGATCACGACCTTGCCCGAAGACATGGCGAAATCTTCGCCCTTCACGGGCACCTGCACACCCTGCGGGCGCTTGAAGCTGCCGTCCATTTCACGCGCGAAAGATGCCTTCGCATCGGTCAGCGGCAAAAAGTCTTGCGGGCGCTTGGGGCCGGAAATGGCGGGCACGATGGTGCCCATGTCCAGATGCAGGGTGCTGGTATAGACCGGGTCATAGCCTGCATCGCGCCACATGCCGTTGGCCTTTGCATAAGCCTCGACCAGGGCAATGCGCGCCTCATCGCGGCCTGTCATGTGCAGATAGCGCAGGGTTTCGGCGTCAATCGGGAAGAAGCCGCAGGTTGCGCCATATTCGGGGGCCATGTTGGCAATCGTGGCGCGGTCAGCCAGTGGCAGGTGATCCAAGCCTTCGCCATAGAATTCGACGAACTTGTTCACCACGCCATGCTTGCGCAGCATCTGCACGACCTTGAGCACGAGGTCGGTGGCGGTGGTGCCTTCAACCATCTGGCCGGTCAGCTTGAAGCCCACGACCTCGGGGATCAGCATGGACACGGGCTGGCCCAGCATGGCCGCCTCGGCCTCGATCCCGCCCACACCCCAGCCCAGCACGGCCAGACCGTTGACCATGGTGGTGTGGCTGTCTGTGCCGACCAGCGTATCGGGGTAGGCGACCATATCGCCGTTCTGATCAGTGTCCGTCCAGACGGTTTGTGCAAGGTATTCAAGGTTGACCTGATGGCAGATGCCTGTTCCGGGTGGGACGACACGGAAGTTGTTGAACGCCTTCTGCCCCCATTTCAGGAAGACATAACGCTCCATGTTCCGCTCATATTCGCGGTCGACGTTCAGCTGGAACGCGCGCGGATGGCCGAATTCATCAATCATCACGGAATGGTCGATCACCAGATCAACGGGTGCCAGCGGGTTGATCTTTTGCGCATCGCCGCCAAGCCCCTTGATGCCATCGCGCATGGCGGCGAGGTCAACCACGGCAGGCACGCCAGTGAAATCCTGCATCAGCACGCGCGCCGGGCGATAGGCAATCTCGCGCGGGTTCTGGCCGCCCTTGGCGCCCCATTCGGCAAAGGCGCGGATGTCATCCAGCGTGACGGTCTTGCCATCTTCAAAGCGCAGCATGTTTTCCAGCACGACCTTGAGGCTGGCAGGCAGACGGCTGAAATCACCCAAGCCAGCAGCCTGCGCCGCCGGGATCGAGTAATAGTGCAGCGTCTTTCCACCCGCTGACAGGGAAGTGCGGGTTTTTGCGCTATCGTGTCCGACGGTGACGGTCATGCGGGCCTCCTGGCTGGCGTTCGTGAGATGGGTTGGCGGCATTGTATACCACGGTATGCCATAATCCAAGCCCGGATGTAACAGAACAATCGCTAAACCTTGATTGGCATGGTGATATGGTTTTCCTTATGACGGAAAGACTACGGGGATATAAGGGTTTGATGAACATGCGACACATCGCCATCACTGCAGGCGGGCTTTTGCTCGCGGCCACTTGCATGGCGGCGGCGCAATCACGGCCGCTGGTCGTGGTTGAGCTTTATACATCGCAGGGATGTTCATCCTGCCCGCCCGCGGATGGCTATCTTGCGGAACTGGTGGCGAACCCTGATGTCATCGCGCTGGCGCTGCATGTGGACTATTGGGATTACATCGGCTGGAAGGACGAATTCGCCAATCCGGCCTTCACGGACCGGCAAAAGGAATATGCCCGCGCGATTGGCAGCCGCACGATCTATACGCCGCAGATGATTGTGAACGGGGTTGACCGGGTTGAGGGCAATAACCCCGAGGCGGTGGATTCCATGGTGAAGATGCATCTGATGGAGCCATCGGGGGTGTCCTTGCGGCTGGAGCGGAACGGCGATCAGCTGGCGATCCGTGCATCGGGGGGCAATGGGGCGGAACCGATGATCGTGAATGTCGTGCGCTATATGCCGAACCAGACGGTCACGATTGAACGGGGCGAGAATGCGGGGCGCACGCTGACCTATCATAACATCGTCACAGGATTTGAGTCGGTGGGCGAATGGGATGGGGTAGAGCCGCTGGAGATGGAAACCACGGTCAGCGGGTCAGAGCCGATTGCGGTCTTCTTGCAGGCAGAGGGGCCGGGGCAGGTTCTGGCGGCAGCACGGCTGGATTAATCGCCGCCACCGCCACCACCTCCACCATCACTGCCACCATCATTATCGGCGTGCGTGTGGTCAATGTCTTTGCCTGTGGCGCGTGTGCCACGTTCACCATCACCACTAAAAGCAAAGCCCACGCCGCTGTCACCAGAGTCATTATCACGGCTGGTGGTTGCGGCGCGCTGGCCCTTCCAGCGGCGGTGGATCCAGAACCATTGGTCAGGATGCGCGCGCACCAGGGTTTCAAGGCTGTCATTCAGGGCCTGAGTCATCGCCTCGGGTGTGCCGTGGGGAATAGGCGCCTCGACGATGATGCGGAAATTCAGGCCATCGGGCAGGCGTACGGCATAGGTGGGCACCAGAAGCGCGTCGTATTTCAGGGCAAGTTCGGCCGCGGATAGCGCGGTTTGCGCGCCCACACCGAAGAACGTGAGGTCCGCGCCATGTGCCATATGCTGATCAATCAGCAGGCCCAGCATGCCGCCGGATTTCAGATGGCGCACCATATCACCAAGGCCTGTCCGCCCGCGCGGAAACAAGGGCGTGCCGATGCGGCTGATGGCGGCCACGTAATGGGCGTTGAAATAGCTGTTCTTCATGTTGCGGTACAGCGCACCCACGCGAAAGCCGCGGGCCAGCAGGGCTGCGCGGCTGGCGTCGTAATTGCCGAAATGCCCGGTCACCAGAATGACGGGGCGGCCTGCGGCATGGGCGGCATCAAGGGCAGCAAGGCCGGCACCTTCGGGCGGGGTGGCGGCAGCACGGGCGGTGAATTCGGGGCCAGAGTAGATTTCAATGATGGTGCGGCCAACATTGTCGGGCACGGCGCGGGCAAGGCGTTCAACCTCGGCCTTGCCCATGCCGGGCAGCACCAGCGCAAGGTTTTCGCGCACGCGCTTGCGGTAACCGGCGATGGGGGCAATCACCTGTGCCATGATCCAGCCGCACAAACGCACACGCAGGCCGTAAGGCAGGCGCAAGAGCAGCCAGATCAGGCCACGAATGATGCGGTCCTGCACCCAATGGTTGATCTGGCCAGCCGTCATTTTGCCGCTTTCGCTGTTCTGGTCTCCCGGTGCCAGACATAAAGTCCGGCGGCTGCGATCACAAGCGCGCCCAGGATCGTCCAGCCGTCGGGGTATTGGCCAAACAGCACAATGCCCCAGAAGGCTGAAAAGATCAGGCCAAGATAGCCGAATGGCGCAAGCACTGTCGCCTCGGCAATGGAAAAGGCCCGGATGATGCATAGTTGCGCCGCCGTGCCCAGCAGCCCCACCAGCACGAACATTGGCAGGTCGGCCAGCGCAATAGGCATCCAGACCCAAGGCAGCGCCACAGCCCCTGCAAGCATGCCGAAAGCCGATGCGTAGAACATGGCTGTCCAAACGCTTTCTTGCTGGCCCAGAAACCGCGTCAGCAGCACATTCACACTGTAGCACAGCGCAGCCCCGAGTGGCAAAAGGGCTGCAGGCGAAAACACGTCCGACCCCGGCCGGATGATGATCAGCGCGCCAATCAGTGCCGCAACCACACCTGCTGCGCGCCGCAGTCCGAACTTCTCGCCCAGAAAAAGCGCAGCGCCCAAGGTTACAAGCACCGGGTTGATATCGACAATGGCCGTCGCCTCGGCCAGCCCGATATACCCCAGTGACACGAAAAACAGCCCCGTCGCGCCGAACTGCGACGCTGACCGCCACAGGTGCAGCAACGGAAACCGTGTGCGCGCCATGCGGGGCAGGCGCCGGTTCAGGATCAGCACCACGAAGAGGAACATTCCGGTAAATCGCGCCCAGACAACCAGCAGGGCAGGGTAAGTGGCGATAAGATGCTTGGCCGCGGCATCCATTGCTGTGAACAACAGCACGGCCAGCACCATCAGCGCGATGCCCTTGTTCATCTGAGACATGCTTTTTGTCATGGAGGCCTTCTGCGCCAAGACTCCCTCGCTATCAGCCTGACAGGCAAAGCGCAAAGGGCTGCGTCAGTCGTCCTCGCCCTCTTGCCGCAAGATCACTTCTCCTGATGCCTCAAGCTGGCGGATGCCGGTCACCACCGCAGACATTGCCGTTTCACCGTCTTTGTCCTTGATCTTGCCCCGACCCGCTATTTCTTCGCGCAGCGATTGGCCCATGCGCTGGGACAGGCTGGAAATGATGTATTCAACAACCGGGGCAAGGTCAGCCTTGGTGCTGGCGTAAGACAGCGCTGTCACCAGCACCTCATTATCCACAACCCGCACCACTTTGGGCACATCCCGCGCAGACAACCGCGTGGCAATGTGAACAAAGGTGAACAGTGCCTTGCGCACCTGTTCGGCAAAGCCCGCGTCCGTTTCATCAAGTCCCTTGAGCACATCTTCGCGCGTCAACACCGGCGAGATGTTCAGGATGGCCCCGATCCGTTCGACCGGCCCGGCATCAAAGGCCTTGGGTGCCTGATTTTCCAACTGGGTGGCCAGTGCAATGCCAATACGGCGCACGGTTTCAGGGTCAACATTTGCAGTCATCGACATGGCATAGGCCACACGGCGGGCCCGTTCGCCGGGCATTTTCGACAGCAGGTCTGCCGCCTTTTGTACGGGAAGTTTCGACAGCATCACCGCAGCAATTTCCACGCTTTCCTGTTCGATGATGGGCAAAAGGCGTTCGGCGGCAAGGCCTGTCAACCTGTCCCACGGGTCAGCCTTGGATGAGGCCCCGGCAAGCCTGCGCAACCTGTTGGCCGCTGATTCCGAAATATGCCCGTCCATCATGGACAGCGCGCCTTCGATGCCACCAGGAAACGACAGGCCGACATCTTCGAGTTCATGCATGAATTCCTCGACGATCTGCGTCATGGTTGTGCGATCAACCACACGCATCTTGCCCATCTGTTCGGTGATCGAGGCCTGCATGTGTTCGGGCAGCGAGGACAGCTGCAACTCGCCCCCTTCGGCCAGCATCAACCGCACAATGACTGCAGCCTTTTCGCGCGGCGAAAGTTGCCGAGGCCCAGCCTGAATGGCTTGCTCTGCCTTGACCGGATGGATCCGCGCCAGAGCAATGTTTGTTTCGCGCGCCATGCCGCCCCCGTTGATTTGGAACAGGGGCAGGTTGCACACTGCCGGTTAACGGCAGGCTAACCGCATCAGCTGTTTGTGCCGGTCACGCAGGTATTTGTGCTGGCGTCATAAACCGTGCCCGGTGCGCAGCTGATGCTGGCGTCCTTTACGGCATCATGGCCAGAGCAGCCGCCTTCGGCAAAGCTGAGGCTGGGCGCAAGGATCAGGGCAAGGGCAGCGAATGTCGTCTTGATCGTCATGGGCAGTCCTTTCTTGGTTTCAGTTGCAGGGGGCGTTCGTTTGCTGTGTGTGGCTCAATAGTCAGCGGGTTTTCCCGTTTGAATGGCGCTGGCCAGCGATGTTTCGGCCCAGCTGCCCGCACCGCCGCGGGCGCGGATTTCGTCCAGCTGTGCAGTGGCCTTGTCCATCTCGTTCATCAGCACCAGCGCCTGCCCGAAATAGCTGCGCGCATGGATGTTGTCCGGGTTGATCTGCAAGGCCATTTCATAGGCCGCCATGCCTGCGTCCCAATTGCCCATTTGGCGGTTCAGAAAGCCCTTGTAGGTCAGGACGCGGTCTGTGTCGCCTTCGGTCATGGCCGCCAACACGCGCATCGCGGCCTCTGGCTGGCCCGCATAGGCAAGCTCGCGCACCGCGCGGTAGCGTTCGTCATTGTTCAGGCTGGAATCCTCGGGGTCCACACATTCCTTCTTTTCCGCGTCATACACCTTGCCATCGGTGCATTCCGTGGTGGTTGCCGTGGGTTGTGGTGGTTCTGCATCATCAGACCCCGCCGCAAAGGCCGCGAGGGGTGAGAAGGCCACGAAGGCAAAGGCGATCAGGCGCATGGTTGGGTTCCTGTGCGGCTTGCATAAAAGCTAGCACGAAACTGCCATGCGGCGACCCCAAAAGAAGCCGCCCACCCGATTTTCCGCCGATCATGCCGCAATGCGCGGCGGGATCAGTCTGATGCGCCGAAAACCCGGGCAAAGATCGTGTCGACATGCTTGGTGTGATAGCCAAGGTCGAACTTTTCGCGGATCTCGTCCGGTGACAGCGCTGCCGTCACCTCGGCATCCGCCAGCAATTCCGTCTGGAAATCCGCGCCCTTTTCCCAGACCTTCATCGCATTGCGTTGCACAAGGCGGTAGCTGTCTTCGCGGCTGACGCCAGCTTGGGTCAGGGCCAGTAGCACGCGCTGGCTCATCACAAGGCCCTTGAACTGATTCATGTTGCGCAGGCAGTTTTCGGGGTAGACCACCAGCTTTTCCACCAGCCCCGCCAAACGGTGCAGTGCGAAATCAAGCGTGATTGTCGTATCCGGCCCGATCGCCCTTTCCACCGATGAATGGCTGATATCGCGTTCGTGCCACAAGGCCACGTTCTCCAGCGCGGGGATGACCGACATGCGCACCAGCCGCGCAAGTCCCGTTAGGTTTTCGCTGAGAACCGGGTTGCGCTTGTGCGGCATGGCGGAACTGCCCTTCTGGCCGGGCGAAAAGAACTCCTCCGCCTCCAGCACTTCGGTGCGCTGCATGTGGCGGATTTCTATGGCGATATTCTCGATGCTGGACGCAATCACGCCCAGGGTCGCAAAATACATCGCATGGCGATCCCGCGGAATGACCTGCGTGCTGATCGGTTCTGGCGTCAGGTCCAGCATCTTGCAGACATGCTCTTCCACGCTTGGGTCGATGTTGGCAAAGGTGCCCACGGCCCCCGAAATCGCCCCCGTCGCCACTTCTGCCCGTGCCGCCACCAGCCGTGCCCGGCCCCGCGCCATTTCCGCATAAAAGCGCGCGAAGGTCAGGCCCATGGTTGTGGGTTCCGCATGGATGCCGTGGCTGCGGCCAATGCGGACCGTGTCCTTATATTCAAACGCGCGGGCCTTCAGGGCCGCCAGCACCCGGTCCATGCCAGCCAGCAACAGGTCCGTCGCGCGCACAAGTTGAATGTTCAAGGTCGTATCCAGCACGTCTGAACTTGTCATGCCCTGATGCACAAAGCGCGCGTCATCCGCGCCGATATGTTCTGCCAGATGCGTCAGGAAGGCGATCACGTCATGCTTGGTGACAGCCTCGATCTCATCAATCCGTGCGACATCAAAGGTCACATCGCGGGCTTTCCAGACGGCTTCGGCATTTGCCTTGGGGATCACACCGAGGGCGGCCTGGGCATCACAGGCATGTGCCTCGATCTCGAACCAGATGCGGAACTTCGTCTCGGGCGACCAGATGGCAACCATGTCGGGGCGGGAATAGCGGGGGATCATCACAAAGCCTTTCATTGGCAGGGCAGGCGGGGCCGCCTTAGACTGCGCGGGCGTCTGGTGCAAGGAGGGGGATGGCATGCGGTGGATTTTGATGGCGGTGATGATGCCCTGCGCGGCATTTGCGGAAGACTGGACGTGGCTGACGGGGCCAGAGATAACAACCGCGCTGACGGGGCGGGTGGTGCTGTATGACGGGGATCACCGGCAGGAATTCATGGCAGACGGGCGCACACTCTATGATGACAGATGGGGGTATTGGCGTGTGGAGGGCGACAGGTACTGTTCACAATGGCCACCATCTGACCGCTGGACCTGTTATGACGTTGCACAGAACGGCCTTGAGGTCCGGTTCCAAGCGGATGACGGATCAACAGTAACAGGGCGCTATGCGGATGTGCCGTGATTTTGTTTTGCGTAGTGATTGCAGCGGATTGTAAGCCATTCCTAAGTGAGTTCTGCACAGGACTTCGCCAGACTTGCCTGCAGGAAATCACGAGGTGTCAATTTTGAAACGATGGATGGCGGGTATTGCGATTGCCGGAGCTTGCCCCCTGATCCTGGTCATGGGTGCCGGCTATTTGGGCTTTGTCCATCCAGCAGGAGATTCTTTCGCCGTCTTCCGTGCGCAGTTTGCCGTACTTTTGCTGGCCCTTGCAGCCTTGGTCTGGCCTTTGGGTTTCCGCAAGTTTGCTGCCCTCAGCGCTACGATTGCGCTCTTCGCGGGCATCCCGCTTTTGATCGCCTATCAGCAAACCGGTACGCCCGGGGACCTGACCTTGTACCAAAAGAACATGCTTTACATCAACGATGACCTGCCCGGCCTTGCCGCCGACATCATCGCCACCCAGCCGGATTTCATCACCTTGCAAGAGGTGTCAGATGCCAATGCCGCCTTGATGGATGACTTGCTTTCCACCTATCCCACCCAGCATTTCTGCTCGTTTTCGCGGGTCGGCGGTGCGGCTGTTCTGAGCCACCATATATCCGTTCCGGGCACCGCAACTTGTGCCCGTGGCATGGCTGCAATTCAGGTGGAAACCGGGGCAGGGCGGGTCTGGCTGATTTCCATCCACCTGCACTGGCCTTGGCCGTACGGACAGGCGGCACAGGTAAACGAACTTGTGCCCAGCATTGCTGCTTTTGACGGACCAAAGATCATCGGCGGCGATTTCAATATGGTGCCATGGTCAAGCCACATGCGCCGCTTTGTGCAAGCTAGCAGTGCCCAACTCGCCCAGCCCGTCCGCGGCACCTACACAGGCTTTGGCCCGCTTATGCACCTGCCGATTGACCATGTACTTACCCCCACAGGCGGCAGCACCACCGTGCGGCCCCTGCTTGGTGCAGATCACCTTGGCCTTTTGGTTCAGTTCGATATGCCCTAACCTGCCAATGCCGCATCAAACGGATAGCGCGTGAGGTTTTCACAGCCGGTGTCCGTGATCAGCACCTGATCTTCCAGCTTGATCGAGAAATCCCCGCCTTCCGGGCTGACCAGCGCCTCAACACACAGCACCATGCCCGGTTCCAGCACCGCATCAAAGGCCCCCGGCGTCCAGCCATCCGGGTAGTTCACATAGGGCCATTCATCGCACAGCCCCACGCCGTGCATCTTGCACGAATACTTTTGCGCCCAGTATTCCGGCGCCAGTTGATGCCCCTGCATGACCAGCTCTTCGATACTGACCCCCGGACGCAGACGCGCCTGATGGTCCAGCATATGATCGCGCGCATGTGCGAAGGCGCTGACCATCGCATTGGTCGGGCGCGCGTCACCCACCCACCAGGTGCGGCTGATATCGATGCAAAAGCCGTAGGCCCCGATCAGATCGGTATCAAAGGCCACGATTTCATTCTCGGACACAATCCGCGGCCCGCATTCCTGAAACCACGGGTTCGTGCGTGGGCCCGACGCCAGAAGGCGCGTTTCGATCCACTCCCCCCCGCGTCGGATGTTGCCTGCGTGCAGCTCTGCCCAGATTGCATCCTCGCTGACGCCACCTTTCGGCACTTCCGCCCGCGTGAACGCCTCCATCTCGGCAATTGCCGCCTCGCAGGCATGGTGGGCGCAGCGCATGGCCAGAACCTCGTCGGGTGTTTTCACGGCCCGCACGCGTTCTGTCACTTCTTCGCCTTCCTCGACCGTAAAGCCGATGGCTTCCAGCGCACGCAGCCCGTGCACCATGATCTTGTCCACGGCCAGCCTGCGGTTGGTGCCTGCATGGGCGCGCATGATGTCATCCACCTGGGCTGCAAAGCCCTGCGCCGCCTGCTGGCCCCGGTCACCCGTGGAGTTGTAAAAGAACGTGGCCCCGGACCGCAGCTCCTTGACCAGAGGGTTGAAGGTGACAAGGAAGGGCGAATTCTTGTATTCCCACATCACCATATGCCCGTCGGCACACAGAAGGCAGGCGCGGAAGGGGTTATGCGTGTTCCACAGCTGCATGTTGGTGGTATCGGTCGCATAGCGGATGTTCAGCGGATCAAACATCAACAGCCCGCCATAGTCGCGCTGCACAATGCCTGCCACCAGCCTGGCCCAGCGGTCATGCCGCATTTGCGCAAGGTCGGGCAAGACCAGCCCCGCCGCCTGCCATTCCGCAAAGGCCAGCTGCGTCGGGCCGATTTCCACGCGGTTATTGTCATTGGGCGTACCATCGCCCAGCGTGGTGCCGCGCGTGGGGTCAATCTTGCGGCGGTCGGCGTGATGCTGGTTCATGGGCGGCCCTCCCTTGGGGCCAGCGTCTGGTGGTAACGCAGTGGCTGCTGTTCTGCCGACGACAAGGTCGGTCGCATTTGCTGATGTTTCGTGGATGGATTGCACGCTAAAAGGGCCGACATGACCCCGATCCTGCAATCACATTTGCCTGACGCGCCATGGATGGCCGCCCATATGCGCCGGATGCCCGGCACCTTGCCGATGGATATGGCCGATTGGTTGCGCGTCGATGAGGCCTATGCCGCCCAGATGGCCTTGCGAGACCAGCTGATTGCAGCCTCTTGCGCTGCCGTTCATGCGGTGACGCATCAGGCGCAGGCCGCTGCGGCCGAGGTGCTGGATCTGGTGCTGGAACATCTGCCGCCATTGGGATTTCACGTCCGCGGCAATAGCGTGACGCGTCCTGATGGGGCGGTGGTGGTGCTTGACCGGGACGCCCCTTTGCTGACAGCGGGGCGGCTTGTGCAGGAGGATCTGTGCATCATGCAGGAAGACGGGCAGGGTGAGCATCTTCTGTCGGGCGCGATCCTGTGCTTTCCGGCTGGCTGGACCTTGGCCGAAAAGCTGGGCCGCCCGATGATGCGCATTCACAAGCCGGTCGAGAAATACACCGAAGATGTGGGTCGTCGCGTACAACGCCTGCTTGACGCCGTGCAGCCCGGACGCCCCTTGTGGCGCATGAATGCCCACCATTCGGGTGCGCCTTTGTTCAACCCGCTGAAGGAAGGGCATGTCAAAGACCGTGAGGCCGCGCCAGCGCGGGCCACGGACATGCCCTATATCCGGTCCGAGCGGCAATGCCTGATCCGCTTGCCGCGATCCGGGGCCGTGCTGTTTTCGATACACACCTATCTTGTACGCCAAACGGACCTTACACAGGATCAGGCCGCGGGGCTGGCGGAACATCCGATCCATTTTTCGCGCTGACAAAACGGGCACCAGGGCGCCGGGCACCTGAAATAACGCCAGCAAAGGGCCTTTTGGGGCCACAGGTTCGCAAAGCCCTACTTGATTTAGTTTGCCGAAGGTCTAACCTGCGGGACATTATTTTTATGTCGTTGGGTTTAACATGAGCGCGGATTTCAAGCAGGACAGCCGGGTCGGCCGGTTGACGACCGACCTTGGTTCAGATGAGCTGGTGTTTATGGGGTTTTCCGGGCAGGACCACCTGAACGGTTTGTTCGATTACCGGGTCACGGCCCATTCCAGCAATGAAAACGTCGACTTTGATGCCTTGATCGGCACCCATGCCACGGTTGAGTTGACCACCGCAGGCGGGTCTGACCGGGTGTTCGATGGCATCGTGACCGAGGCCCGCTGGGACGGCAACACCGAATTCGGCTATCGCTACGCGCTGACGTTGCGCCCATGGCTGTGGCTGGCAGGCAAACGGCGCAACCAGCGGATTTTCCACAACATGACGGTGGTCGACATCATCCGAAAGGTGCTGTCGTCCTACAGTGGGCTGGGCAGCCCTGCGCTGGATGTGAAACTGTCCGGTAGCTATCCGGTGCTGGAATACACAGTGCAGTACCGCGAAAGTGACATGGATTTTGTCATTCGCCTGATGGAGCGTTTTGGCATTTCCTATCATTTCGTGCATCAGGTGGGCAGCCATGCCATGACCCTACATGATGATGCCTTTGATCTGCCTGCCCTGTCAGATGGTCCAAGGGAATTTCATCCAGTCCGGCTGGTGGATGCCGGATCCGCTGAACATTTCTGGGAATGGCGCGCCGAACGCCGCCTGACGACGGGGGCTGTCCGGCTGAAGGATTACAACTTCAAATCGCCCAACGCCCGGATGGAAGTGTTCCGTGCCGGAAACGCGCGCTATGCGCATGGCGATATCGAAAGCTTTGATTTTCCTGGTGATTACCTTGATGAAGGCGCTGGGCGCGGTGTCGTGGCCAAACGTGTGCAACAGGAAAGCGGGCAGGACAGGCGCCACCGTGCCCTTGGCAATGTCATGTCCTTGTCCGCGGGCATGGTAGTCACGCTGAAAGGTCACCCTGTTGCCGATACTGAAGGGCCGGAATTCGTGTGCCTGTCGGCTTTTCATCACTTTGAAGAACAGGCCTATACGACCGGCGCCGCCATGGGCGCGGCGGAGGGGCCTTACACGGCGGCCTATGTCTTTATGCCGAAAAGCGCCCCGCTGATGCCTGACCGCAAATCCCTGGCACCCCGGATGCAAGGGCCGCAAACCGCCACGGTGGTGGGCGAAGGCGAAATCGACTGTGATGAACATGGCCGGATTCTTGTGATGTTCCACTGGGATCTGGACGGCGCCAAATCCATGCGCTGCCGCACGAGTCAGAACTGGGCGGGCAAGGGCTGGGGCGGCATGGTCATTCCGCGCATCGGCATGGAGGTGGTGGTCGAGTTTCTGGATGGTGATCCGGACAGGCCGCTTGTCACAGGCTGCGTCTATAACGGCAAAAACACCCCGCCCTATGCCTTGCCGGCCAACAAGACGCGTTCGGTGTTCAAGACCAACTCGCACCAGGCCGAAGGATCAAACGAAATCAGGTTTGAAGATAAAGGCGGGCAAGAGGAAATCTTTATCCACGCACAGAAAGACCGCAACGAGGTGACCGAAAACTGTCATACCGAATACATCGGTGTGGATTGGTCACAAGAGGTTGGGCATGACTACGCGCAAACGATTGGGCATGACAAGGCCATTACAGTTGCCAACAATCATACCGAAGCAATCGGTGCGAACATGGATCAGACCGTGGCTGTGAACAAGTCAACCACGGTAGGCTCGAATACAACCCACACCACCGGTGCAAGCATGGTCACCACAGTTGGGGCGGCCATGGCGCTGAGCGTGGGGGCGGGGTCGGTTATCACGGTGGGTGCCGACAGCGCGACAACTGTGGGGTCTGATGAAACAACCACGATTGGCAGCGATCAGATGCTGACCGTCGGCAGTAACCAAACGGTTGCCGTTGCCAAGAATGCCACGGAAAGCGTTGGCAAGAAGAAGACAATCTCGGTGGGGGATGAGCTGACGATCGTTGTCGGCAAATCCAGCATCGTGCTGAAAAAGGATGGCACGATCAATATCAAGGGCAAGGATATTACCTTGAACGGGTCGGGCAAGATCAACGTCAAGGCCTCAAGTGATGTGACGATCAAGGGATCGAAGGTCAATCAGAACTGATGCGCTATGGCGCGTGAAAGGGTGCAGTCATGCTGACGATGGAACGGACGAATGGCGTGGTGATCGGCCTGCTGATGGGCTTTCGAGACGGTGTGCCGCTGGTCGTGTTTGCGGGCAATGACAGCGACACGGCCATAGAGGCGCGTAGCCTGACGCATCTGGGGGCCGACAATGTGGGGTCAGAGGTGGCGCTGCTGTTTGAAGACGGGCGTCGCGACAGCCCGCTGATCATCGGCTGCATCATGAATCCGGTGCGCCTGCCCGCCGAGGTGCCGTTAGCGCAACCCCTGGTCCGCACAGATGACAACGCCCCGATCGTGATAAAGAGCAGCCGGTCGGTAGAGTTTCGCTGCGGCAAGGCCAGCATCGTGATGAAGGCCGATGGCACTGTCACAATTCGCGGCACGCAGATCTTGACCCGCGCCGAACGCAGCAACCGCGTGCAGGGTGCGACGGTGCTGCTGAATTAGGGGGTCAGGGCCGCGTAGGTGATGAACGGATTGTCGCGCGCGCCGGCGAAGAGGTAATCCAACAGCTCCGACCGGGCGGTGGCGGGGTTGTAATCACTGTCCGGGTCAAGCACCAAGCGGCCGACGACGGGCTGAAACCGTTCAGGTACATCAAACAAGCCCAGTTTGGGCATTTCGCTGCGTGGGTGCACCCCGGCCAAACGCGTGACTGTTTGGTCAAACCACGTGTCAAAGGCGGGTGCACCCGTCTCGAGCACATAGCGCGCCAGATTTGCCATCCAGAAGGTACGCAACCGCACTTCGGGGTCTTCACCACGGCAGAAAAGTGCGTCCATTTCGATCACAGCCATGACGGCCAAAGGTGCGCGGACAGGGCCGCGCCAAGAGTCATCATCCGGCTCGAAATATGCACAAGAATCGGGTTCAAGCATGTAAGCCCAGCCTGCATCATGGATCAGACGGGGCATCGGGTCGGGGTCCATGGCCGCAAAGCGATCCCTTATCCAGCGCCCGGCACCCAACAGAAGCGAGAGTGCGGCCGCATCAGACATGTCGGACAAAAAGCCCTCGGGCATATCCCACATGTAATAATCCCGGCACTTCCAATCGCTCCATTCAAAGGTGGGTTGCCCTTGAACGGTCAGATGTTTTGCAATGTAGCTTTCAAGGCTCATGTCGGGCGACCGTAGGGCAGGCCATCAAAGCCCTGTTCCAATAGCTTATCTGGCGAAAGCAAGAAGCGGTTCTTCTTGTGGTCAAGACTTTGCAGGAACTTGTCGGCCTCTGCCTGCAGATCAACGCCACTCAGATCGGTATCAAGGTCCAGAACCACAGGAGGTAAGGGGAGGCCGCGCCGTGGGGCGCAATACGCACGGTAAGCATCTTTGCTTTCAAAATCTCGGATATTGGGAACGTCGAGGTCCGGTACAGGTGCTATCGAGTCCAGCCTTCGGCACATCTCCGAAAGCCAAGTCTCAAAGGACGGACGGCTTGACTTTGGAAGTATGAAATTCACTACATTGCACATGTGGTAAAGTGGCATTACGGGTTGATAGAAGCTGTTCCATTTATCCTTATCCATTAATGTCTTTCGAAGAAAATTATCTAAAGTAAAGAGTGCTGATTTCTCATGTGGCTCCTTTGGTGGGGAATGAAAGGGCGCTGCAGTCATGTTCACATATCGCCAGCTATGATGCCAGGCAAAAGCAGCCTCAGCCAGTTCACAACAAAAGTCCGTTTCAGTGAAATTTTTGATCCGATGTCGACCCCATAGTAATACTCCAGCCATCAATGCGACTGTCGCGCAAGTTGTTTTGCCGGATAACATATCTACAAGTGGAGAGTCAGTTGAAATTGGTCCGATATGTGCCAATTCACCTTTCCATCCAGGAGCAAACGCACCTTCTGTCAAGTCAATTCTAGAAAGAGTTGTAATATCAATCATGACTTTCTTCTCCGTGCTTTGTTCAAGGTATCATTAATAGCATAATTTATTGCTGCCATTCACTACGGTGGTGGCGGAAACTCAGAACATTTTTCGTTATAGTTTACCGGCTCGTTCTCTTCATTGCATAAAACGATGTCTATACATGGTGCTGCTGCGCACAAGAGGGCAGCGCAATGAGGGCACGGATCAGTTGGTAACGCGTTTTTCTTGGCTGCGCCTGGCCAATTTATTTTAAGAATTACTTTTCCCATATGAGGTTCGCTTCCCTGCTTGCGTCCCCGAAAGATGTCTTCAAGCAGTCTCGCCTCTGTATGGCTATAATGCGGCATGTAGGTGGCTTGTTCATAGGTGTGACCGTTGCAAATTGTAGATTGAAAGCTTTTTACTTCCTTATCCTCTCTGTTTTTGATAGAATTTAACTGTTCTTCTGTTAGCCCTTCGGCCAAGGTATCATCAAATTGGCTCATGATCTTGCGCGATGAAGCTTGTTTGAATTTTCCCCCTTGATCTCCTGCGCCAGGGGGTATGTAGAGTGAAGATGTGATTGTGGTATTTCCATTTGCTGTATTTTGCACATAATCGGGGTTGTTAGTTTTTTGCCAGTTTTTGCGTGTTTCCTCATTGAGTGCGTCCAATGCGGCACACGGATCGTCATGATCCAAAGTCACGTCCACATTCAACGACGCCGTATTGATCGTCAACGCCGTCGCCGGGTTTGAATGGTTCGTGGTGGTCAAATCCATGAACCGCTCAACGCCCGAGTTCTGGGCCTTGACGTCAAAGGAATAGGCCTCGTGCTTTGAGGCGCCGCTCAGGGTATGGCTGACCACGTCCATTCCGAATGACCGGGTGGCTGGTTCGTTGCCTTTGGAGTCCTTGTAGGTTGAGGCATTCTTTTTCCCGACTTCCTTGCGCTTGATCTTGACGGTTGTGGTGCCTTGCGTCGTGCGGTTGGCTTGGGTGAACATCGGATAGGGAATGGGCACAGGCCCCGCGGGCGGCGGCGGGGGCGACATGCAGACGCTGGGAAAGCCTGCAATCACCTGATTTGGCTGCGCCTTGCCGGAAACTTCGCGCCCGTTTGCAAAAACACTCATCAGAAAAACTCTCCTACGATGGCAATTCTTGTGCCGTCATCTTCGGCGGCGGTAAACATGATCTTTGGCAAAGGCAGGCTGCCCGAGCGGCCCGCCTCCAGCGCCCAGCCCATGGCGGCCGGGATCACGGCGGCCCCGACTTCGCCAATGGTTTCGACAACGTTCCAGTGTTCGATATATCCTTGCGGCCGGCGTGATCTTTCTTCGGGGGGCAGGCGGTCTATGCGGATTGTGGCGATGGCCAATTCCTTGAATTTCCGGTGCTCTCCGTTCAGGTCTGACAGAAAGGCACCGATGTCGTACATCTCGGTCTTTGCGGCGCCCAATGCCGTGCGCATGGCCGATGTCAGCCCCGAGCCTGCGGGCTGGTCGCCCGGCGTATCGGGCTCATGCGCTTCGCCGATGCCCGTAATGCGCAGGGCAGGGCCGGTCACAAGGTCAGAGGGCATGACGATCACGCCGGCCGCCGCCTCACCCGGAATGAAGCCGCTGGAATTGGCCCCGCACAACAGGCGGCCGTGATCGATGTAATGGTCGATGATGCGCTGCTGCAAAAAGCTTTCGACTCCGATCAGAATTTGTACCGGGCTGCGCGCAGCCTGTGCCTGAGCGTTTCGCAAAAGCGTGGCCATGCCCGTGCGCCCGCCGGGGTGGATGCCACTTCCAAGGGGCAGGTCGGCCTTCAGATGACCTTCCAGCGCCTTGAAAAGCAGGGGTTCCAGCTTGTCTGTCCGGCAGGGGCGCCCGTGTGGCGCAATGCAGATCAGCACGGGCACCTTGGCGGGGTCAACCGACATTGCGGCCAATTGCTCGTGGCATTGGCGCAGCACCTCGATCACCATCTCGGGCACAAAGCTTTCACCTGCCCACCACTGGTGCGCGCTGACCTGACAGCCGTTCAGCAGCGCACCTGCCGTGCGATCCCACAGCTGCACCTGCTTGCTGCCCGGAATACCGGCCTGCATTGCAGCCACACTGGCAGGCCCGGTATGCCCGGCCGCAGTCCACATTCCATATCCTGTGATCGCAAGCCCGGTCATTCTGCCATCACCAGCACTTCGGAAAGATCAAAGATGTCACGGTCCGGTATCAGGTTGGCCCGCCAGACCATGGTCAGCTTGCGTTCTGCAGGCATGAATACCAGCGTATCAAGCTGCCCCACCTTTTGTGTCATGCGCCCCGATTTGCGCACAAAGCGGAAGGCCACCCTGACAGCTGGCAACTGGCCCGCAATATCGCCCTCGGCGGACAGGCCAGACAGGCGGAACGCCTCGCCCCCCTTGGGGTAGACAATCTGCTGATCCGGGGCTGTGCTTTGAAAATAGCGCGAGTCCAGATCGCGCGGCGGAAACGGCATGCGGTGGTTCTGCCAGGCCTCATCATAGGTTCCCGTATAGGTGCGGCGCGGCAGCCATGCCCGCCCGATCGGGCCAAGCGCCATGGGTATGAATGGGCCTGTCACCCGGTCAACGGCCCGGCCCACCTCTTGGGTGTTCGGCAAGGGTTTTCCGGTGATATCAGTCGCATAGGGGTGAAAACCAACCCCGGCCGGATTGGTTTCGATCGTGGCAAAGTGGCCCTCCCGTGTCGGGTGCACCTCAGAGCCGCCCCATGCCTGTTCATAGCCGATGGGCTGGGTCACAAAGGCCAGCGGTTCTGATATTTCAAACCCGGCATATCGCTTTTGCCAGACCCGCGGCCCGATCACATGAAAGCCCTTAGACCAGCCACCCACCTGCACATTCACTGCCAGCGCGCTGACCGGCCGTCCACCCACTGCCTGCGCCGGACCCAGCACGACAATATCGCAGAATGGCTTGATGGGAACAAAATCGGTTTCCAGCACCGGGCACAGCGATGGCCCGTCTGACAAGAGATCGGCCTTCTGCAGGGGCATCTGCCGGCTGGCAACCGTGCAAGGCGCCTCTGGGGTTGGCGCAATGTCGTAGGTGGCCTTGCACAGCATGACCACCATCTCACGGCCATCCGGATCAAAGGCCAGGGATGATTGCGCATCAAAGTGTGTCAGGTTTTCGATATGCATCTATGCCTGCCCCCTTCAGGTCTGCCAGTCGCGGGTCAGTCTGCCGCCTGTCAGGTGCAGTGGGGCCCGCCAGTCGGGCAGGCGGCTTTCGGGGCTGCGCAGCGCCATTATCTGCGCCAACGCACGGTAGCGGCCCTGAAAACCCGGATCCGGGCTTGACATCTCTTGCCAGCTCCAGCGGGGCAGGCCAAACAGCAGCGGATGTTCTGCCGAAAGGCTGCGTCCCTTGGTCTGCAACCAGTCAAGCACAAGGGCCGGATCGGGAAACGGCAAGCCATCCACAAAGAACAGTTCAACCGCAGCCCCCTCCAGCAGCGGATCATCTTCGGTATCGGGGAACTCTTCCAGTTCCAGATCATCTTCGGCCACATTGGCCCCTGTGATCATGGCAAAAGCCCAGCCTGCCATGCGCGCCGTTTCAAGCTGTTCCATTTCGCGCAGCAGATAGGGCAGGGTACGGGTCGACCCGATAGTCCCAAGCGCAAGCAGCCCCCAGTGATGCGTCTCGGGCGCCTGCAACAGCGCCCGCACCCGTGTATGTGCCGAAGCCTCGGCCAACAGTGGAAAGGCCACCTCAACCGCCTCGCGGCATTGTGCGGCGGGCGTTTTGGGTGTGATGCAATCGGCCAGCCGTTCGGCCGCCGGATGATGCCCCAGCCGCACACAGGCAACTGCCGCAGCAAAAGCCAGATCCGGATCAGCATGATCCAGCGCTGTCTGCGCCGCAGCGACATGCCGTGACAGCCCCATGACACCCGCATGTTCGATTGCATGGGCCCGGACAAGGGGGCGGGCATCCGCGACAAGGGGCAGCAAAAGATCCCCGATGTTCAGCCGCAGCAAAGTTGCTGCCGCCAGGGCCGCGCTGACAAGGCAGGGGTTGTCATGTTTGATCCATGGATAGAACACATGCCGCCGCGCTGCCGTATCCACGTGCCGAAACGCCTCGGCCAATGCGGCAATCGCGGCGGTCTGCGTTTCCATCTGCGCCAGAATATCGCTGGCAAAGCTCAGCGCCTGAGATTGCATCATCAGTGCCGCCAGCACAGTCGCTTCACCCGGTTCGGGCGTTTGGGCAAACACCTCGGCGGCCATGTCACATGCGGATGATCCGGCAATCTGCAGATAGCGAAAACTGCCAGCAAGCCTTTGATCAAGTTCGTATATGTCGGTTATCCTTGCATGCGGCGCCTCTGTCAGAAGGCAGCGCTGCCAGGCAAGCAGGCCTGCGTTCTCGACATGAACGCGTAACAGGTCTGACCGGATGACAGGATGGTTCACGATAAACTTTCTGGTCAAAAACAAACTGGCTTGGCGGGAAAGCCGCTGCGCCATGGAATTGATAAATAAACAAAACGCACGGTGGCCAAAAACGGCCAACGCTTGCCACCAGCATAAAGGCAGAATCGGCATTATGGGAAGGGTTTTTTCCTTGCCCTGGCACGTCCGTGCGCCTCCGGCCAGATGCTTTACACCCTGGCAAGGCCGCAGAATCTGCCTGCGATCCTGCCTGCCGAATGCGAATTATCTTTGACCTTCGGCCAGCAACGCCGCACAAGGCTGTTCAGTGCCGCATCTTGGGCGGCCCATGCCATTGACCAGCACCTTGCTGCACCGGAAGGGAATAGACATGTTCAGAACCAGCCTTGTCCTTGCTTTGATGATGGCGCTGCTGCACCCCTTTGGCGCATTGGCCCAGGATGAGGCCCAGGCCGAAGCCCCGCGTGTTGCCAATGGGACGGCCTTTGGCAAATGGTCAGTCACCTGCGAGGCGCTGGCCGTGAACGAAACCACCTGTGTGCTGACCCAACGCCTTGTGCGCACCGCCGACAACGCGTTTCTGGCCGAATTCCTTGCTTTCTGGAGCGCGGATGGCGCGACCCGCTATGTTGCAGCGCGGGTTCCCACCGGGGTTTATCTGCCCGCAGGCTTTGTGCTGCGCCCCGAAACCGACCCCGAGGGCGATGAACTGGCCTTTGTCTGGCAAAGCTGCGGGCGCGATCTGTGCGAAGCGCTGATCGTGCTGGATGACGACATGGCAACACGGCTTGAGGCGGCTGAAAACCTGCTTGCAGGCTACCGGCCGAACCTTTTGTCAGAACCGGCCGTGTTCAACCTGTCTTTTGCGGGCCTTGATGCCGGGCTTGCCGCCCTGCGCCCGGCTGAATAGGTCTATCGGACCTCGTATGTGATGCACTCTTGCACCGGATAGACCTTGCCGAGTGCTGCCTGAAACGCCGCATCGCTCTGCGCCAGCAGCGCAGCTGGCACGGCTTTCCAATCGGTCAGGCTGGCCCAGCGGATGATCAGGTTCAGGGTGGTCGGCTTGTCAGGCCGTACCCAGACCTCTTTGCCCAGATAACCTGTGTTGCGCGCCAGCGCCGCCGTCCAGATTGCCGCATCCTGCGCCAGATATGGGGCCTGTTCAGCAACTGGCACCTCGATGCACAGCCATTCGATCACCATCATCCAAACCCCTTGCGGCCCAAACCTCTACGCCCCAAGGTAGGGCCGGCAAGCACAGGGATCAATCATGCGCAGCGTCATGCTTTTTGGTGACAGCAATACCCACGGCACCCTTCCCGTACCCGCCCTGGGCCAAGGCAGCCGCATGGCAAGGGCTGACCGCTGGACCACCCATTTCGCCGCCCAGCTGCCGGGATGGGAAGTGATCGTCGAAGGCCAGCCGGGGCGGACAACCGTGCACGATGACCCCATTGAAGGCGCGCATCGCAATGGCCTGTCCATCCTGCCCGCCCTTCTGGAAAGCCACGCGCCGCTTGATGCCGTCGTCATCATGCTGGGCACCAATGACCTCAAGCCGCGCTTCGGCGTGCCCCCCGTCGACATCGCCCTTGGGCTGGAACGACTGGTCCGCGTCATTCGTGACATGTCACCGCACACGCGGGTTATGCTAGTGGCCCCGCCGCCCATCACCGAACAGGGCTGCCTTGCCGAGATGTTCGGCGGTGGCGCTGCAAAATCTGCGCAGCTTGCCCCCGCCATTGCTGCCGCTGCCGCCCGTGCCGGCACGGCCTTCTTTGATGCAGGCCCGCACCTGACAGTCTCACCCATTGATGGCATCCACTACGCCCCTGCTGGCATGCGCAGCTTCGGGCTTGCCTTGGCGCAGGCCTTCCGTCACGAATTCGGTGAATGAACGGGAGGCAGGCATGGCACGGTTAGCAGGAAAGACAGCATTGGTCACGGCAGCAGGGCAGGGCATTGGCCGCGCCTCGGCACTTGCCATGCACCGCGAAGGCGCGCGCGTGATAGCCACGGACGTGAACCCCGACACGCTGGCAGAACTCGCCGCGCTTGGCCTTGAAACCCGCGTGCTGGATGTGCGCGATCCTGCGTCGGTCGCCGCGGCCGTGCAGCCCGTTGACGTGCTGTTCAACTGCGCGGGGTTCGTTGCGGCAGGCACCATTCTTGACTGCGATGATGACCAATGGGAGTTCAGCGTCAGCCTGAACCTGACCGCGATGCACCGGATGTGCCGCGCCTTTCTGCCCGGGATGCTGGCGCAAGGTGGCGGGTCGATTATCAACATGGCCTCGGCCGTGGGGTCACTGATCGGCGCGCCGAATCGCTATGTTTACGGGGTCACCAAGGCGGGAGTCATCGGCCTGACCAAGGCGCTTGCCGCCGATTTCATCACCAAGGGCATCCGCGTGAACGCGGTTTGCCCCGGCACTGTGGAAAGCCCCAGCCTTGACCAGCGCCTGCGCGCAACCGGCGATTATGAGGCCGCGCGCAAGGCCTTTATCGCCCGCCAGCCCATTGGCCGTATCGGCAGCCCCGAGGAAATTGCCGCCCTTGTGGTCTATCTGGCCAGCGACGAGTCCAGCTATACCACCGGTGTGGCCCATGTGATTGATGGTGGCTGGACGCTGACCTGATCGGAAAACCTGCGCGTTTGAAAGCGCTTTGGATTGCTGAAATGCGCCATTGCGGTGAAATGGGGTGGCCAATCCGAAAAATGTTTGCGATAACTTAAAGCGCTTTGGTCGCCGGACTGCAATGCTGCCATGCAGCGTTTGCGCTTGACCCCCATGCCAAGGCAGGCGTTACTGACCAGAACCAACTGACCCTGTGAACGGACCCAACTCTTGACCGATCAAAGCATGACCCCGAACCTGCTGCAAAACGATGTGCTGCGTCACCTGACTTTCACCTTCGGAAAGGATGCAGAGCACGCCAGCATCTATGACTGGCGCATGGCCCTGTCGTTTTCGATCAGGGATCGCATCGTCGGGCCATGGTTTGCCAGCACGCGCCAGACCTGGGCCGAAGACCGCAAGCGCGTTTACTATCTGTCGATGGAATTTCTGATCGGGCGCATTCTGGAAGATGCCACGGTCAACCTTGGCCTGCGCGAGACGTGCGAAAAGGTCATGGCGGATTTCGGGCAGGATTTTCATGCCATTGTCGGTGATGAACCCGACGCCGCCCTTGGCAATGGTGGGCTTGGCCGCTTGGCCGCCTGCTTTATGGAATCGATGGCCACCCTTGGCTGCCCGGCCTATGGCTATGGTATCCGCTATGAACACGGCCTGTTCCGCCAGCGCTTTGAGGGCGGCCAACAGGCCGAGGCCCCGGAAGACTGGCTTTCGCAGCAGCACCCGTGGGAATTTGAGCGCCCCGAATCCGCCTATACCATCGCCTTCAAGGGTGAGGTCGTCACCCGCGACGGGCGTGAGGTCTGGCAACCCGGTGAAACCGTGCTGGCATCTGCCTACGATACTCCGGTCATTGGCTGGCAAGGCAAATGGGCCAACACGCTGCGCCTGTGGGGTGCAAAGCCGACGACGCTGTTTGATCTGGAACGCTTCAACCGTGGTGATTACGCTGCAGCGGCCGAGCCCGAGGCGCTGGCGCGTACGCTTTCTCGGGTGCTTTACCCCGATGACACCACCTATCAGGGCAAGGAACTGCGCCTGAAGCAGGAGTATTTCCTGACATCAGCCGCGCTGCAAGACATCCTGCGCCGCTACCTTTCCAACCATAGCGACCTGCGCGCCCTGCCAAAGCATGTCGCCATCCAGATGAACGATACGCACCCCGCAATCGCCGGGCCGGAACTCGTGCGCCTGTTGACGGATGAGCACGGGCTTTCCTTTGAGGACGCGATGGAAACTGCCCGCGCATGTCTTGGCTATACAAACCACACCCTGCTGCCCGAAGCGCTAGAGCGTTGGGCAACCTTCACCTTTGGCAACGTTTTGCCGCGCCATATGCAGATCGTGGAACGCATTGATAGCTGGCACCGCCGCGTCTATGCCTCGCGTCCGCATTATGTGGGCATCGTCAAGCACCACGAAGTGCGCATGGGCGAGCTGGCCTTTATCATGGCGCATAAGGTGAACGGGGTTTCGGCGCTGCATTCCGACCTTGTGAAGCAGAACTTGTTTCCCGAACTGAACAAGCTGCACCCGGGGCGCATCATCAACCAGACCAATGGCGTGACGCCGCGCCGCTGGCTGAAGATGTGCAACAAGCCGCTGGCAGGCCTGATCACCGATACCATCGGCGCGGGCTGGGAGGCTGATCTTGATCTGCTTAAGGGGATGGAAAAACATTGCGATGACAAGGGCTTCCGCGACGCTTTTGATGCAGCCAAGCGGGCAAACAAGGTGGCGCTGTCGCAGTGGATTGCACAGACGCAAGGCGTGACCGTATCCCCCGATGCGCTGTTTGATGTGCAGATCAAGCGCATCCATGAATACAAGCGGCAGCTGCTGAACATTCTTGAAACGATCGCTCATTGGTCAGCGATCCGGGCCAACCCCACCGGCAACTGGGTGCCGCGCGTCAAGATATTTGGCGGGAAATCGGCGCCGGGCTATGCCGTGGCCAAGGAAATCATCCATTTTATCAACGATGTGGCGGCCGTTATTAACGCAGATCCTGTGACGGGTGATTTGCTGAAAATCGTCTATCCGCCGAACTACAACGTCAGCATGGCCGAACGTCTTGTGCCTGCGGCCGATCTGTCGGAACAGATCAGCACGGCGGGCAAAGAGGCGTCAGGCACCGGCAACATGAAGTTCATGATGAACGGGGCTGTCACCATCGGCACGCTGGACGGGGCCAACGTGGAAATCTTGGCTGAAGTGGGGGCCGAGAATTTCTTCCTGTTCGGCCTGACCGCGGAAGAGGTGATCAAGCGCCGCGAAGACGCGGATCATTCGAAAAAGGCCATCGAGGGCTGCCAGCCGCTGCAAGACGTGCTGCAGATGATCGCGGAAGGCCGTTTCTCACCCGATCAGCCGGATCGGTATCATGGGCTGGTGCACCGCATCTGGCACCATGATTACTTCCTTGTGGCCGATGATTTCGCTGCTTTCCACGCCGAACAAAAGCGTGTGGATGCGGCTTATGCAGATCGTGACGCGTGGGTAAAGATGGCGGCACTGAACACCGCGCGGTCGGGTTTCTTTTCGTCAGACCGCACGATCCGCAGCTATATGGATCAGATTTGGGATGTGAAGAGCGCGCTGTAACAGACTGGTGACACACGCTTTTCAGGGGGAGGGAAGCCATGTCGGACCTGATAGATGAAGGTGCAGCCTGGGCGATTGCCGAAGGTCGCCATGGCGATCCGTTTTCGGTGCTGGGCCTGCACAAGCGCGGCAAGCAGGTGGTGACGGCCTTTGTGCCGGGGGCCGAACGGCTATGGGTGCTGACGGGCAAGGACAAGGCAACCGAGGCCAGCATCGCGCATGGTATGGCGGGCCTGTTCGTGGCCGAACTGCCCCGCAAATCGGCCTACCGCTTGCGTGCGATGGGGCATGGCACCACTTGGGAATTTGACGACCCCTTCGCCTTTGGCCCGGTCCTTGGCGAAATGGACGAATACCTGTTCAGCGAGGGCACGCACAAACGCCTGTGGAACGTCCTGGGCGCGCATCTGATGGTGCATGAAAGTGTCGCCGGCGTGCATTTCGCCGTCTGGGCGCCCAATGCTGACCGCGTCTCCGTTGTCGGTGATTTCAACATCTGGGACGGCCGCCGCCACCCGATGCGCCGCCGCGGTGTGACGGGCGTGTGGGAGATTTTCATTCCCGGTCTGGCGGAAGGGACCACCTACAAATACGAAATCCGGGGGCCGGGCGGGCATTTGCAGCCCTTGAAGGCTGATCCCGTGGGCTACGGCTCTGAACATCCGCCTGCAAATGCTTCTGTTGTCAGGAAAATCACTGGTGATTGGCACGATGCCCAATGGATGCAGGGCCGCCATGCGCACCAGAACGTTGATGCTCCGATTTCCGTCTATGAGGTGAACCTTGCCTCGTGGAAGCGCGCGCCGGGTGACCGGATGCTGTCCTATACCGAACTGGCGGAACAACTGGTCGATTACGTCGCCGACATGGGCTTTACCCATATCGAACTGATGCCCATCAGCGAATACCCGTTTGACGGATCGTGGGGGTATCAGCCCGTGGGCCTGTTCGCCCCCACCATCCGCCACGGCACGCCGGGCGAATTCCGCGCTTTTGTCGATGCGGCCCACAAGCGCGGCATTGGCGTGCTGCTGGATTGGGTGCCGGGCCATTTTCCGACCGATGCACATGGGCTTGGCCGGTTTGACGGGACACCCTTGTATGAACATCAGGACCCGCGTGAGGGGTTCCATCAGGATTGGAACACCTTGATCTTCAACTATGGCCGGGTTGAGGTGCAGAATTATCTGGTGTCTAACGCCCTGTATTGGCTGGAGGAATACCACCTTGACGGGTTGCGCGTGGATGCCGTGGCCTCCATGCTGTATCGTGATTATTCCCGCAAAGCTGGCGAATGGGTGCCCAACAAGGACGGCGGGCGCGAGAATTATGAGGCGATAGACGTTCTGCGCAAGATGAACATTGCCGCCTATGGCGATTGCCCGGGCGTAATGACCGTAGCCGAGGAAAGTACGGCCTTTCCGGGTGTATCGCGCCCGGTCAACCATGGCGGCCTTGGCTTTGGCTTCAAATGGAACATGGGCTGGATGAATGACACGCTGTCCTACATGCAGAAAGACCCGATCTACCGCCGCCACCATCACCACCAGATGACCTTCGGCCTGCATTACGCATGGTCAGAAAACTATATCCTGCCGATTTCCCATGATGAGGTCGTGCATGGCAAAGGGTCGATGCTGGACAAGATGCCCGGCAACGCATGGGAAAAGTTCGCCAACCTGCGGGCTTATTACGGCTTCATGTGGGCGCATCCGGGAAAGAAGCTGCTGTTCATGGGACAGGAGTTTGCGCAAGGGGCCGAATGGAACCACAAGCAAAGCCTTGATTGGCACCAGCTTGACGTGGCCGAGCATAAGGGCATGCAATCGCTTGTCCGCGATCTGAACCGCGTCTACCGCGAAAATGCGGCCTTGCATGTGAATGACACGCGGCCCGAAGGGTTCCAATGGATCGAATCCAACGATGCCGAGGCGAGCGTTTACGCCTGGGCGCGCAAGGGCGGGGCGGATGACAAGATGGTGCTGGCCCTGGTCAACATGACCCCGCTTGAACGCAGCTATCGCCTGGGCCTGCCGGCGGCGGGCAAATGGACGGAAATTCTGAACACCGATGCAGGGGTTTATGGTGGGGGGAACCGGGGCAATGCGGGAGGCATTACCTCGGAACCCACGCCATGGCACGGGCAGGCGCAATCAGCGCTTGTCACACTGCCACCCTTGTCGGCAATCTATCTGAAACAAGACTGAAGGCCACAAAGCCAACGGTTCAGGGAGGGAAGAATGAAACAAAGACCAAACGCACGTCTGTCATCCCAAGCCATGGCCTTTGTGCTGGCCGGGGGGCGGGGCAGCCGCCTTAAGGAACTGACGGACCGGCGCGCCAAGCCTGCGGTGTATTTTGGCGGCAAGACCCGGATCATCGACTTCGCCCTGTCAAACGCCCTGAACTCGGGCATCCGGAAGATGGCGATTGCGACGCAGTACAAGGCACACAGCCTTATCCGCCACATGCAGCGCGGCTGGGGTTTCTTTCGCGCGGAACGCAACGAATATCTGGACATCCTGCCTGCATCACAGCGTGTGGACGAAAACAAATGGTATCTGGGCACAGCCGATGCCGTGACGCAGAACATTGATATCGTTGATGATTACGACATCGAATATGTGGTGATCCTTGCGGGTGACCACATCTACAAGATGGATTACGAAATCATGCTGCGCCAGCATGTGGAGACCAAGGCCGATGTGACCATCGGCTGCCTGACCGTGCCGCGCATGGAGGCGGTGGCCTTTGGCGTGATGCATGTCGACAAGGATATGCGCATCACGCAGTTTCTGGAAAAACCGAAAGATCCACCCGGCATGCCGGACGATCCCACGCATTCATTGGCAAGCATGGGGATTTACGTCTTCAACTGGAAATTCCTGCGTGAGCTTTTGATCAAAGATGCCGAGGATCCGAATTCATCGCATGACTTTGGCAATGACATCATCCCGGATATCGTCAAGAACGGCAAAGCCGTGGCGCACAAGTTTGCCGACAGTTGCGTGCGTTCAGGGCTGGAGAAGGAACCCTACTGGCGCGATGTGGGAACGGTCGATGCCTTTTGGCGGGCCAATATCGACCTGACGGATTTCGTGCCGGAACTGGACCTGTATGATAATAGCTGGCCGATCTGGACCTATTCGGAAAGCGTGCCACCGGCCAAGTTCATCCATGATGAAGATGGCCGTCGCGGTTCGGCAGTGTCATCGCTTGTGTCGGGCGATTGTATTGTGTCGGGGTCTTCGGTTTCCAACAGCCTGCTGTTTACGGGCGTGCGCACGCATAGCTATGCATCGCTCGATCATGTGGTGGCATTGCCTTATGTGGATATTGCGCGGTCAGCCCGGCTGAAGAACTGCGTGATTGACCGGGGGGTGATGATCCCGGCAGGGTTGATCGTGGGTGAAGATGCGGAGGAAGACGCCAAGTGGTTCCGCAGGACGGATAGTGGCATCGTGCTGG